>NC_015259.1:3105378-3414175 GCF_000192745.1 Polymorphum gilvum SL003B-26A1 | reverse complement strand
ATGGCCGTGCTGGTAGGCGCGCTGATCTTCTCCAACTTCGTCAACGTCGCCGGCGTGCCGAGCGCGGTGGTACAATTCATCAACGGCTTCGGTCTGTCGCCGATGGGCGTGATCCTGCTCCTGATCGTGTTTTACCTGGTGCTCGGGGCGGTGTTCGATTCGCTGGCGATGATCCTGCTGACAGTGCCGGTGTTCTTCCCGCTGGTCGTCGGCCTCGGCTTCGACCCGATCTGGTTCGGCATCCTCGTCGTCGTGGTGGTCGAGATCAGCCTGATCACGCCGCCGATCGGCATGAACATCTTTGTCATCCGCACGGTGCTGCACAACGTCAAGACGACGGAGATCTACAAGGGTATCCTGCCGTTCATCGCCGCCGACTTCATTCGCCTCGCGCTGATCGTGCTGCTGCCCTGGCTGGTGCTCTACCTGCCGCAGCAGATGGCACAATGACCTCCCGGCCGGGCGACGGCCGGCCGCTGGTCGGCCTGATCGTGCCGCCTGCGACAGGCCTGGTGCCGCCCGAGCCGCCGGCGCTCTACGGCGATGCGCTGCGCTTTGCCGCCAGGGGCCTGGCGCTGGCGACGATGACCCGCGACGGCTACGACGACGTCATCGACAGGGTCGAGGCGGCCGCCCGCGCGCTGGCCGCAGAAGGCGCGGCGGCAGTCGCGCTGATGGGCACATCGCTGAGCTTCTACCGCGGCGCGGCGTTCAACGACGCGCTGGTCGAGCGCATGGCGTCGGCGACCGGTCTTCCCGTCACCACGATGAGCTGCGCGGTCGTCGAGGCGCTGCGCGCCGTCGGGGCGCGGCGTCTTGCGGTGGCGACCGCCTATGTCGACGAGGTCAACGACCGGCTGACGGCGTTTCTGCTGCATCACGGCTTCGAGGTACTCGGCCTCGACAGCCTGCAGATCAGCGCCGTCGGCGACGTGCTGGCGATCGGCGACGACGACCTGATCGGTCTTGGCACGCGGGCCTTTGTCGCGGCGCCGGAGGCCGACGCCCTGCTGGTCTCCTGCGGAGGGCTGCAGACGCTGTCGGTGACCCTGCCGCTTGAGGACAGGCTCGGCGTGCCGGTGATCTCCAGCGCGGTCGCCGGGGCCTGGGCCGCCGCGCGGCTGATCGGTCACGGTGGCGAAGCGCCCGGCTACGGACGGCTGCTGGAGACGGCGCCAAAGTCCGAATAGGCGAGGCCGGCGTCGAGGTCCTGGGTGCGCGTGACGCCGAGCTGGGCCATGACGCTGCGGATCTCGGCCTCGAACAGGCGGACGAGGTCGCGTACCCCGGCCTCGCCGGCGGCGGCGACCGCATACATGGCGGCACGGCCGATCAGCACGAAATCGGCGCCGGCGACGAGCGCCTTGACCACGTCGGCGCCCGAGCGCACGCCGCTGTCGAGCAGCAGCGGGAAGTCGGGACCGACGGCACGGCGGATCTCCGGCAGCATGGTCAGTGAGGCGACGCTGGCCTCCAGTTGCCGGCCGCCGTGGTTGGAGACGACGACCGCGTCGGCGCCGGCGTCGCGGGCGCGGCAGACATCCTCCGGCGCCAGCAGGCCCTTGACGACCAGTCGGCCAAGCCAGCGCCCGCGCAGCCAGTCGAGATAGGCCCAGTCGACACGCCCGGAACTCTGGCTGGCCATGAAGGCGGCGAGCGCCTGGGCGTTGGTCGCTCCCGGCGCATAGCGCTCGATGTTGGCGAAGCGCGGCTGGCCCGCCCGCAGCATGGCGGCGGTCCAGCGGGGATGGCAGGCGATGTCGGCGGCCATGCGCAGCGACGGCTTCAGCGGCAGGCTGAGACCGTTGGCGATGTCGCGCGGGCGGCGCGCCGGCGCCGGCACGTCGACGGTCACGAACAGCACCTCGCAGCCTTCCGCGCGCGCGATCAGGTCCTCGGCGATGGTCTGCTCGCGCGCGACGTAGAGCTGGAACCAGGACGTCTCCGGAGCCAGTCCGCGGATGGTCTCGATCGCGGTCGTGCCGGCGGTCGACAGCGTGTAGGGAAGGCCGGCGTCGCGCGCGGCGCGACACACCATGGCGTCTGCGCCCGGCCAGACGAGATTGCCGAGCCCGATCGGCGCGATGCCGAAGGGCAGCGCCCAGCGGCGGCCGAACAGGGTCGCCGAGGGATCGACGGCATCGACGTTGCGCAGCGCGCGCGGCAGGAAACGAAGCCGGTCGAAGGCGGCGCGGTTCTCGCGCACGCCGGCCTCGTCTCCGGCGCCGCCGTCGAGATAGTCGAAGGCGACGCGGGGAATGCGGCGCCTGGCGCGACGGCGCATGTGCTCGAGGGACAACAGCATGGCGGACGGCCTTTCAGGCTGGATCGGACCGGGTGGCGGAGCTTTCGCACGGATCCGCCGGCCGGAAAAGCCCGGTCGGCAGGGCGAGGTCCGGCCGGCTGCGGCGGTTCAGAGGGTCGGCTCTTCGTCGCGCGGCCAGTCGACGTTGCCGGAATGAGTCACGGCGCCGCGCCAAGCCGGACCCACGCAAGCGGCGTATTTCTCGAGCAGGCCGCCCTTCGGCGCGCTCCAGGTTGACGGGGAGGCGGCGGCGCGGGCGCGAAGTTCCTCGTCGGTCAGTTCGACCTGTATGGTCGCGTGGCCGGGACGCGCGTCGATGGCGACGATGTCGCCGTCCTTCAGAAGGGCGAGCGGGCCGCCGGCGGCGGCCTCCGGTCCGGCATAGCCGATGCACAGGCCCCGGGTCGCGCCGGAGAAGCGGCCGTCGGTCAGCAAGGCGACCTTCTCGCCCATGCCCTGGCCGTAGAGCAGGGCGGTGATGCCGAGCATCTCGCGCATGCCGGGACCGCCCTTCGGTCCCTCGTTGCGGATGACGATCACGTCGCCTTCCTCGTAGCGGCGGTTCTGCACCGCGGTCTGGCAGGCCTCCTCGCCGTCGAAGACGCGCGCCTTGCCCCGATGCACCAGGGTCTTGAGGCCGGCGACCTTGAGCACGGCGCCGTCGGGACACAGGTTGCCGCGCAGCACGATCAGGCCGCCGGTCGGCGAGATCGGGTCGCTGCAGGGTCTGACGATCTCGCCATCGGGGGCAGGTGCGCCGGCTGTCTCCTCGGCCAGGCTGCGGCCGGTGTAGGTGAGCGCATCGCCGTCTATGAATCCGCCGGCGATCAGTTCGCGGATGATGATGCCCGTGCCGCCGATGGCGTCGAGGTCACGTGCCAGATAGCGGCCGCCGGGCTGCAGGTTGGCGATCAGAGGCGTGCGAGCGAAGATCGTCTCGATCTCCGGCAGGCCGAAGGCGATGCCGGCCTCGTTGGCGATCGCCGGCAGATGCAGGGCGGCGTTGGTCGAGCCGCCGGTGGCGGCGACCAGGGCGCAGGCGTTTTCGAGCGCTGTCAGGGTGACGATGTCGCGCGCGCGCGGCCAGTCGCGTTCGATCGCCGCGACCAGAGCCTTGCCGGCGCGGCGCGCGACGGCCGCCCGCTGCGAGTAGACGGCGGGCATCATGGCGCTGCCGATCGGGGCGAGGCCGAGCGCCTCGGCGACCATGCCCATGGTATTGGCGGTGAACTGGCCGGGGCACGAGCCGGCGGTCGGCAGACAGGCGTGGCTGAGCGCGTCGAGTTCGGCGCGCTCGACCGTGCCGGCAAGCACGCCGCCGATGGCCTCGTAGGTGTCGACGACGTTCCTGTCCTTGCCGTCGAGCCGACCGGGAATGGTGGCACCGCCGTGCATGACCACGGCCGGCACGTTGCAGCGCACCGCCCCCATCATCAGGCCCGGGAGGTTCTTGTCGCAGCCGCCGATGCCGAAGATGCCGTCGAACTGGTGGCCGCGCACCGTCGCCTCGACGCTGTCGGCGATGAGTTCGCGCGAGATCAGCGAGAAGCGCATGCCGGAATGGGCCATGGACAGGCCGTCGGAAACCGACACGACCGGGCATTCGTGCGGCGCACCTCCGCCGGCATAGACGCCGGTCTTGGCGTGTTGCGCCTGGACGGCCAGGTTGAGGTTGCACGGGCTCATCTCGCCGCCGGTGTGCACGACGGCGACATGCGGGCGTTCGATCTCCTCGTCGTCGAAGCCGATGCCATAGAGGAAGCTGCGCGTCGTGGCGCGGATGGTGCCGGTGTAGATGGTCCTGGAGCGCAGGCGCGGCGGCATACCCTCGGGCGGCGTGCGGCGCGGCGTGAAGCGTTCGGTCATGGCGTTTCCTCGAAAAGGGCCGCGTTGGTCGCGGCGTATGTGTCAGTCGGCGTTCAGATGAAGGCCGCAGTCGAGCGTGACGATCTCGCCGGTGACGAGCGGCGCGCCGGTGGCCAGCCAGAAGATGGTCTCGGCGACGTCGTCCGGCCGGCCGATGCGGGCGAGCGGAGCGCGCTCGACCTGTCCCCTCTTACGCTCCTCGAAAGCCCGGGGATCGAGGCGCTGGACGAAGCCGTCGGCAACGAGGGCGGGCGCCACGGCATTGACCCGCACCTGCGGCGCCAGTACGCGGGCGAGGGACAGGGTCACGGTCTCCAATGCCGCCTTGGAGGCCGCATAGGCGATGGATGAGCCCCCGCCCGTGCGCGCGGCGAGCGACGAGACGTTGACGATGGCGCCCTGCGCCTTGCGCAGGTGCGGAGCGGCCGCGCGGGCAGTCAGGAAGGCGCCGACCGTGTTGACCGCATAGATGGCGTGGAACATCTCCGGCGTCAGGGTGGCGAGGTCGGCGAGGGGTACCATGCGCGTGATGCCGGCGGCATTCACCAGCGCGTCGACCGAGGCGAACTGTCTGGCGGCCTCCTCGATCAGCCGTTCCGCATCGACCTCCTTCGAGATGTCGGCAATGACGGTATGGCAGGAGCCGCCGGAGGCTTCGGCAAAGCCGTGGACCGCTTTCGTCCCGGTCTCCTGAGACGCGTCATACAGTCCCGCGACGACGTTCCAGCCGGCCTGCGCGAAACGCAGTGCCGTTGCCTGACCGATGCCCGAGCCGGCGCCCGTGACCACGACTGTCGGCATACCCTTCTCTCCCGATTCCCGAAGCGTTTGCTGTGCGGTTATCAGAGGCCGTCCGGCCTGGGCGGATGGATGAAGGCCCAGGGGCTGGTCTCCGAGCCGCGTTCGACCGCGACCTCGATCAGCGCCGGCCGGTCGGCCGCGATCGTCCGCTTCAGTTCCCGGCGGAAGGAGTCCGGCGTGTCGACGCGCACGCCGTCGACGCCGAAAGACTGGGCAAAGCGGACGAAGTCCGGATTGTCCAGATCGGCGCCGACGATCCGACCCTCGAAACCCTGCACCTGGTCGCGCCGGACGTTGCCGTAGGAGCGGTTGTTGAACACCAGGGTGACGACGCCGATGCCGAACTGGGCGGCGGTCGCCAGTTCCTGGGCAGCGAACATGAAGCCGCCGTCGCCGCAGATGGCGACCACGGCGCGATCCGGGCAGGCGATCTTGGCGCCGAGCGCGGTCGGAAAGCCGGAGCCGAGCGTGCCCTGGTATCCGGACGAGAGGAAGGTGCGCGGCCGATGGATCGGCAGGCCGTACCAGGAAGCGAAGCCGACCTGTGACAGTTCGTCAGTAACAATGCCGTCCCTGGGCAGGATCTCGCGCAGCACCGACAGATAGGACATCTGCGGCTGCACCGCCTGGATCGCCTCGGCAGCGGCGGCCTTGGCTGCGGCGATGGCCTGCCGGCGGGAGGCGTCGGGGCCGGCGTTGCGACCGAGCGCGTCGGCGAGCGCGGCCGCACCGGCCGCCGCGTCGGCAACTACGGCGACATCGGGGCGGAAGCGGCGCATTTCGGCCGGATCGATGTCGATGCGGATCGACTTCTGTCCTGCCGGACGGTACGGCCAGCGCCAGGTCGGCAGTTCGAGACGCGTGCCGATGCCGATCATCAGGTCGGTGTCCGGCCACAGGCGATAGGCTGCGGCCATGGTGAGGCCGAGGTCGTGGTCGTCGTCGACGATGCCACGGCCGCTGCGGAATGCCACGACGGGAGCGTCGAGCAGCTCCGCAAGGCGCAGCACCTCGGCCTCGGTGCCGATCGCGCCCGAGCCGACGAAGATCATCGGCGCGCGGGCCGATGCGCACAGGCGGGCCGCGTCCTCGATCGCGCGGTCATCGACCGGCGGCGGATCGAGGGGGGCGAGCGGCGAGGGCGGCAGGGTGACGGCGGCCTGGGTGAACACGTCCCAGGGCATTTCCAGTGCGGCTGGTCCCTTGCGTCCGCCGGTCATGATCTGGAAGGCGCGCGCGACGGCAGTGCCGGCCTGGGCCGGATGGTCGACGCGCTCGGCATGCTTGACGAAGGTGCGCAGGGTGGCGAGCTGGTCGGGCATTTCATGCAGGTGACCGCGGCCCTGGCCGAGGAAGCCGGTCGGCACCTGGCCGGTCAGGCACAGCACCGGAGCATTGCAGCCGAAGGCGGTCAGCATCGCCGCGCCGGCGTTGAGGATGCCCGGTCCCGGAACGACGGAAAAGACGGCCGGCTTGCCTGTTGCTAGGGCGGCGCCGAACGCCATGTAGCCGCAGGTCTGCTCGTGTCGCGGGGCGATCACCTTCAGCGGCGGCGTCGCCGTGGCGAAGGCGTCGAACAGGCCGTAGATCTGCGCGCCCGGAATGCCGAACACGGTATCGATGCCGTGCGCCGCCAGGGCGTCGACAAGGGCCTCGCCGCCGGTCCTGCGACGCATAGAATTGTGCTCCGGCATGCCTGTTGCTCCTCCCGCTTCCGCTCGGCCGATGCGGGCCATCTTAGCCGAGCGAATGCGAGATGCAATATACTTAACATGATAAATAATTTACAGCGCGATAACGGTGACGGATCGGCGGCGGAGCGACCCGCGATGCGCCTCCGCCGCCGTTCGGTCATAAGGCGCCTATCAGGCGCTCCAGCGCGCCGGCAGGGTAAGCAGGCCGCGGAAGGCCCAGCCGCCACAGCGCGCCGGTTCGCCGCTGTCGTCGAGTTCGAGGTTCTTCAGCCGCTCGAACAGCATCGGTACGGCGATGTCGGCGACCTGGGCGCGCGCGACCCAGGCGCCGGCGCAGAAATGCGGTCCAGACCCGAAGGCAAGGTGCCGGCTCTCCTCGCGGTGGAGGTCGAAGCGGTCGGGGTCGCGGAACTGCGCCTCGTCGCGGTTGGCCGAGCCGACCAGCAGGAACAGCCGGTCGCCCGGCTTGAGCGGCACGCCCGCAAGTTCCGTCTCCTGGCCGACCGTACGCGGATACATACCGATCGGCGACACCCAGCGCACGTATTCCTCGAAGCCGCGCAGCCACAGCGACGGGTCGGCCTTGACCGCCGAAAGCTGGTCGGGATTGGACAGCAGCGCCCAGATCAGGCCCGAATTGGCGTCGCGCGGTTCGTTCTGGCCGCCGCCGATGATCACCTTCAGGTTGGCGCGGATCGAGTCGAGCGGCATGTCGCCGGCGAGCATCATCGACAGGATGCTGCGGTCGGGATTGGCGCGCCGCACCGGGATCATGGCGTCGATGGCAGCGTCGATGCCGTCGGACGCCTCCTGGCCGAGACGAGCGAGTTCGGGATCGCGGGCATAGTTCTGCACTGCATCCATCAAGGCCTGCGACCAGCGGGCGATGTCCTGCCAGGCGATGTTGGTGAGGCCGGTCACCGTACACAGGCTGCGCGCGGCCATCGGCGTCGCGAAGTCGGCTACGAGGTCGGCGGAACCCCTGTCCTGCAGGTCGTCGAGCAGGTCGGCCGCGATCTCCCGGAACGTGTCGGACCAGACCTTTTTCGCCGCCGCCGGACTGAAGCTCGGAGCGACGATCTTGCGCTCCACCATGTGCTCCTCGTCGTCCTTGCGCATGAAGCTGTGGCCCATCACCCGGTTAACCAGGGAGCGCGGCTCGGAGGCGCGGAAGATCGCGGGATGGCGCTCGATATGCGCGATGTCGTCGAAGCGGGTGATGAAATAGTGGTCTGCCTGCGGCACGAAGGCGACCGGATTGGTCGCCCGCAGCCGGGCGAAGGTCGGATAGGGGTCGCGCCAGAGCTGGTCGAAGTCGACCGTCTCCGCGTTGATCCTGCGGTTGGGTGCCGTCACGGCGTTCACTCCCTCGAATGGTTCTGCGGGGAAGCTTGCGGATGGCAATTGCATTTATCAATCAGATCGGCTGAATGGTCGTCATGCAGAAATTCGATCTTACCGACCTCGACTTCCGCGCCCTGAAGACCCTCAGGCTGGTCTACGACCTCGGTTCGTTCACCCGCGCGGCGGAACTGCTCGGCCAGAACCAGTCGACGGTGAGCTATACGATCGAGCGGCTGCGCGGTGTATTCGGCGACGTGCTGTTCGTCCGTCAGGGCCGCGGTGTCGCGCCGACGGCGCGCTGCGACGAGATCGTCGCCGGGGTCAGGGCGATCCTCGACCAGGTGACCGCGCTGGCCGAGCCGCCCGATTTCGATCCGCTGCGCACCGAGGCGGACGTCATCCTGTCCTGCAATCACTACGAGCGCGCGGTGATCTTGCCTGCGGTGCTGCGCCACCTGCGCCGCGAGGCGCCGGGCATCCGGCTGAAGATCCTGCAGTCGCGCACCGACGGCCACCAGCAACTGAGGCGCGGCGAATGCGACCTCCTGCTGTCGCCGGTCCACGGCGCGGGCAAGCAGGCCTTCCGCCGGCTGGTGCTGGAGGACGGCTACGTCTGCATCGCCGATCCGGACAATCCGGTTTGCGGCGGCACCCTGACGGCGGACGCCTACGCCGCCGCCCGGCACGTGCTGATTTCCTACGAAGGAGCCTGGAAGCCGGGCTATCTGGAACTGGCCGAGGCCCAGGGCGTGACGGCCGAGGTGATCGTCGACCTGCCGAGCTCGGGCGAACTCGGCCGGCTGATCGCAGGCACGGATCTCGTTGCCACCGTGCCGCGGCTGCTTGCGGCGACGCTCGGGGACGCCGTCGCCCGCCTGCCGGCACCCTTCGACAGCCGGCTGAAGGTCTATCAGTACTGGACCACGCGCACCAACCTGTCGCCGATCCACCGCTGGTTCCGCGATCTGGTGTCGGAGGAGGCGCGCAAGATCGCCCGCGCCGGCAGGTAGCGACATCGGCACGACGATCTTTCACCCCGTCGGCACCGCCCGTATGGGCCTTGACGACGATCCCCTGGCGGTGGTTGATGAACGCCTTCGCGTTCACGGCCTTGTCGGACTTCGTGTCGCCGACGCCTCCGTCATGCCGACCATCACCTCGGGCAACACCAATTCGCCGACGATCGTGATCGCCGAGAAAGCATCCGCAATGATCCTCGACGACAAGCGCTGAGACCGGGGTTCATTGGCCAAAGCAGTGAGGACCATCGCAATGACAGACCAAGGCGGCGCAGGACGGGTTCACGTCGAGCGTCGATCACATGGAGCCGCCGGAACCATCGCGGTCGTGACCATCGATTTTCCGCCGGTCAACGCGGGGTCCAAGGCCATGCGCGAGGCCGTCAAGGCCGCTTTCGTGGAGATCGGCGTCGACGGGACGCTGGCCGGCGCCGTTCTGACCGGCGCGGGCGGAAATTTCGTCGGCGGTGCGGACATCCGCGAATTCGACGCGCCGGCCCAACCGCCGCATCTGCCCGAGGTGATCGCCGCGATCGAGGCCTGTCCGTTCCCCGTGGTCGCCGCGATCGACGGCGCCGCGCTCGGCGGCGGCTACGAACTGGCGCTCGGCTGCGACGCACGCGTGGCGACGCCGAAGGCGGTCGTCGGCCTGCCGGAGGTCACGCTCGGCCTCATTCCCGGCGCCGGCGGCACGCTGCGGCTGTCACGCCTCGTCGACGAGGCGCGCGCCATCGAGTTGGTCACCTCGGGGCGCAGGGTGAAGGCCGCCGAGGCACTGGACCTCGGGTTGGTCGACGCGGTGGCCAACGGCGACCTGATCGAGGCGGCGGTGACCCATCTGGCGACCCTGGGCGGACAGAAACGCCGCCTGCGCGACCAGCCGGTCGTCTCTTGCGCGCCAGCTGCGGTCGAAAGAGCAGCGACCGAGGCGACCAAGAAGGGACGCGGCGCAGAGGCCGTCGCGGCCGCGATCACCGCGATCCGCGATTCCGTCACGCTGCCCGTGGATGAAGCCCTCGCGCGCGAGCGCGAGACCTCGCTGCGGCTGCGCCGCGAACCCCAGTCGCAAGCGCTCCGGCATCTTTTCTTCGCCGAAAAGGCGGCAATGAAACTGCCGGAAGGGGCGACGCCTCTTTCCGTGCGCACCGTCGGTGTCGTCGGCGCCGGGCGAATGGGGCAGGGGATCGTGCTCGCCTTCGCCCGTCGCGGCTTCACCGTGCACCTTGCCGAACGCGACCCGTCCGTGCTCGCGGCGGGCCTCTCGGCAATCGGCGAAACAGCGGCTAGCCTGGAGGCCGAGGGGCGCATTCCATCGGCTGCGGCGCTGATGGAGACGGTGCTGGGCGGTGACGTTCCGGCGATGGCCGACTGCGATCTTGTCGTCGAGGCGATCTTCGAGGACATGGATGCCAAGAAGGCGCTGTTTGGCGAACTCGACAAGCTGCTGCCCGAGACCGCGATCCTCGCCACCAACACCTCGTATCTGGACATAAACGAGATCGCAGCCGCGACGGCGCGACCGGAGCGGGTCGGCGGTCTGCATTTCTTCAATCCGGCTCATGTCATGCGCCTGATCGAGGTCGTGCGGGCGGACAGGACCAGCCTGGAGACCCTGTCGACGCTGCTGGACGTCGGCAGGCGGATCGGCAAGCTGCCGGTGGTGGCGCGCGTCGGCGAGGGCTTCATCGGCAACCGCATCTTCGCCGCCTACCGTGAGCAGTGCGAGTTTCTGATCGAGGAGGGCGCCTATCCGCAGGACGTCGATCGTGCCATGCGTGCCTTCGGCATGGCCATGGGGCCGTTCGCTGTGTTCGATCTTGCCGGCCTCGACATCTCCTGGGCGCGGCGCAAGCGGCTCGCGCCGCTGCGCGATCCGAAGAACCGCTACGTCGAGATTGCCGACCGCCTATGCGAGGCCGGCCGCTTCGGGCGCAAGACCGGCATGGGCTGGTATCTGTATCCGCCCGGCTCGCGCGGCGATGTCGATCCGCAGGTGACGGCCGTGATCGAGGCCTGCGCGGCGTCCAAGGGCATCGTCCGGCGGACCATTCCGGATGACGAGATTCGCGCGCGGCTGCTCGCCTCGATGGTCAACGAAGCCGCGCTCCTGCTCGGCGAAGGCATCGCCGAGCGGGCTTCCGACGTGGACCTCGTCCTGGTCAACGGCTACGGCTTTCCGGCGCTGAAGGGCGGGCCGCTGCACTGGGCCGCACGCCAGCCGCGCACCGAGTTCCTGACCAGCGTTGATGCCATGGTAGCCGCCAGCGGCCCCGGCGTGAAACGCGCCGGCAACCTGGAAGCCGTGCTGACGGAGGCCGAGCGTCTCTGAGGCGGACAGGGACCGGCCGATGGAGCCGCGTCCGGATCCGCCGCCGACCTTCACCCCGCTACGGGACGGACATCTCCGGGCGCTCCCAGCAGCGGGCGGATGAAGCGGCTGGCCAGCAGTCTGTCCGTGTCGATGCGGTGATGGGCGACGAAGCCGCGGGGGCCGATTGTGCCGGCCTGCAGCATCGACAGGAGCGTCGCGGCATAGCCGGCCGCAACCGACGTCAGGGCGTTGAATGGCGAGCAGGCCGCATTCGGCGAGAAGCGATGACAGATGGTCCGTTCCGTCGGCTGGCGTCCGCGGCAGCCGCGTGCCGTCACCACGAGCAGAAGGACGTCGTCTTCGATGACCGGCAGGCCGTTGTAAAGCAGCGACTTCAGCATGTCGCGGCGGTGACGCAGGCCGAGATCGTCGAGCAGGAAGCGCATGTAGTCGAGGTGGCCCGGATAGCGCAGGGTCTTGACGGTCACGTTCTTGGGCATGCTGTCGGAGAAGATCGCGAGATCCTCGATGCCGCCTGAGGTGACGAAGCCTTCGTAGGCGACGCCGTCGATGCTGAGCCGTTCATAGTCCTCGAGGGGAGTCAGTTCGACCACCTTGCCGTCGCGAATTGCGGCGCTCGGGCGGGTATATTCGTCGATCAGTCCGTCGACGTTCCAGATCTGGCCGTACCCGAGACGGTTGGTCGGATAGCGCGGAATGGCGCCGACCCGGACGGTGAGATCGGTGACGGGCGAAAAGGTGTCGAGCAGGTTGCAGGCGATGTTGCCGATGATGCCCGGCGAGACGCCGCAGCCGTTGAACACGGCGCGCTCGCGCGCCAGTGGCTCGAGCAGGCCGCGGGTGCGTGCCGTCGCGGCCGAGAAATCGAGATAGTGGACGCCGGCGCGGGCGGCTCCCGCCGCCACCTGCGCGAGCGCGGTTTCCGGAACCGCTCCGACGGCGACGTCACGGCCGGCGAGGACCGCATGGATTTCCTCCTCGCGGCCAAGAGCATGCGTCTTTGCCGCGCAGCCCAGGCCGCGCAGCCGGTCCAGGGCCTGTTCGGATCCGTCCGCAACCTCGACGTCGAAAGTCGGGTCGGCGGCGAGAGCGACTGCAAGGGCGGAACCGATGTTCCCGGCGCCGAATATGGTGATCTTCAAGGGCGACATGCGGGCTCCTATCCCCTGAACCGCGATACGAAGGCCTGCAGCCGCGGGTTGATCGGATTGAGGATTACGTCCTCGGCCGAACCCGTCTCCGCGATCACACCCTGATCGAGGAACAGCACCCGCGAGGCAACGTCGGCGGCAAAGGACATCTCATGGGTGACGATCGCCATGGTCATGCCCTTGTCGGCGAGATCGCGGATCACCGCCAGAACCTCGCCGACCAGTTCCGGATCGAGGGCGCTGGTGACTTCGTCGAGCAGAAGCACTTCCGGCTCCATGGCGAGGGCTCGCGCGATGGCGACACGCTGTTTCTGGCCGCCCGACAGGTGGTTCGGATAGGCAGAATGCTTTTCGGCCAGGCCGACCTGGGCGAGCAGGTCCATCGCCTGCTCCTCGGCCTCGCGGCGGCGGCGCCCGCAGACGACGACCGGGCCTTCGGTCACGTTCTGAAGCACGGTCTTGTGCGGAAACAGGTTGAAGTGCTGGAACACCATGCCGACATGCCGGCGCAGGGTGCCGATGCCGATCATGTCACCTCTGTCCTTGAACCGGTCGCCGACCGGCTTGTCACGGAAGCGGATCGTGCCGCTGGTCGGGGTCTCCATCATGTTGAGGCAGCGGATGAAGGTGGACTTTCCCGAGCCGGACGGTCCGATCAGCGCGACGACTTCGCCGCGCGCCAGCGATAGGTCGAGCCCCTTGAGGACCGTGTGATGGCCATAGGTCTTGTTCAGGCCTCGCGCCTCGAGGATCGGTGCCGGCGCCTGTGATGTGTCGGACATGTGCGTCGCTCCCTTTCCTCAGTCGCTCACGCGCAGGCGCCGTTCGATCCAGTCCGCGGCCTGGGTGAGCGGCAGCAGCATGACGATGTAGAGCACGGCCATGACGGAGTAGGATTCCAGCGGCCGGTAGGTCTGTCCGTTCACCACCGCGGCCATGTAGGCGAGGTCGGCGACCGAGATCACCGATACGAGCGAGGTGTTCTTGAACTGGATCACCGACTGGTTGATGAACGAGGGCAGCATCCGCTTGAGCGCCTGCGGTAGGATGATGCGGGTCATCGACTGCCACGGGTTCATGCCGATGGCGGCGGCCGCCTCGCGCTGGCCCTTGTCGATGGAGACGATGCCGCCCCGGAAGATCTCGGCATAGAAGGCGCCGACATAGAGCGACAGCGTCAGCATGGCCGCGACGCGGTTGTCGATGGAGCCGCCGATCAGAAGCGGAAAGGCGTAGTAGAACCACAGCAACTGGACCAGCAGCGGGGTACAGCGGAAGATCTCCTGGTAGATCCGGGCGAGGGCGTTGAGCGCCTTCCAGTGGGACAGTCGTGCGGCGCAGGTGACGAAGCCGATCAGGACGCCGAAGAAGATCGAGCCGAAAGTGTAGACGACGCTGATCCACAGACCCCAGAGGAACAGATCATAGTATTGCCAAACCGAGTGAAAGTCCCAGGTGTAGGTCATCTCGCGCCTCCGCTGCCGGTTGCGCGGACGAACCGGGCCGAGTGCGCAAGGGCTCCGGACCTGTCTGCCGTACGGTTCGCGTTCATCTCTGTTCCCTCTTTTTCTTGATGCCGGATCGCGACGGGCGCGAAGCCGGCTCTCGATAGTCCAACGGCGGCAATCCACCGGCAATGCAAAGCTGACGCGTCGGCTTAGCGCATTTCTTGGAAGGTCGCTGCCGCCGATCCGAAGCGGTTCAGGATGCCGGCGAGCCGCTGGCGGTTCGCTTCCGAGACAGGCACCAGCGGCAGGCGCAACTCGGGTCCGGCGAGGTTCGACAGCGCGAGGGCGGCCTTGACGGGACCGGGGTTGGATTCGATGAACAGGCCATCGGCCAGTTCGGCAACCAGTTCGTGAAGTCGAAGCGCACGATCGGTCTCGCCGTCGCGCCAAGCCTGGACGAGCGCGACCATCTCCCGGGGGGCGACGTTTGCGACGACGCTGGTGACGCCGACGGCGCCCAGGGAGAGGAACGGCAGGGTCAGTCCGTCGTCTCCCGAGTGGATGATCAGGTCTTCGCCGCAGGCAGCCCGCAGCTGGGTGACCCGGGCCGGCTGGCCGCCGGCCTCCTTGATAGCCACGATGGTGTCGTGAGCCTCCATCAGCGCCGCGCAGGTCTGCGGCGCGATTTCGACGCCGCAGCGCCCCGGCACGGAATAGAGCATGACCGGAAGACCGGTCGCGGCGGCGGCCGCTGCGTAATGGGCGACGAGCCCCGCCTGGGTCGGCTTGTTGTAGTAGGGCGTAACGATGAGCAGCGCGTCCGCGCCGGCCTTTTCGGCCTGCCGGACCTTCTCGACCGTCTTGCGCGTGTCGTTCGCCCCCGCCCCCGCCATGACTAGGGCACGACCCTTGGCAAGGCGCACGGTGCGCGCGATCAGCGCGACGGCCTCGTCGTCGGACAGTGTCGCCGCTTCGCCGGTGGTGCCGACCGGCACCAGCCCGGCGACGCCGGCCGCGATCTGGCGCTCGACCAGGGCGTCATAGGCTTCGTAGTCGATCTCTCCATTGCGGAAGGGCGTGACCAGCGCGGTGAACACGCCGCTGAAGCGGTCGGCAAGTGCGGCCATGGATAGAATCCTCGTGGTTTCAGGGTCGCGAATGATGGGTTATGCACGCAGGCTGTCGGCGAGACTGAAACGTCCGCAGGCCGGGGCCTTCGCGACCAGCCACTGTGCGGCCGACAGCGCGCCTTCCGCATAGGCGGCCAGCGTGTGGACGCGATATGTCAGCACGACCTCGGCCGAGCTGAGGTCGAACCGCACCTCGTTGACGCCGACCGTGTCGGTCTCGCGATGGACGGCAATTGGCGGCTCGGAGGCGGCAAAGCCCATGGCGCGGGAGCGCTCGCTGGCGATCCCTTCAGCCAGAAGGCGTGAGGTTCCCGACGGCTCGGCCTTCTTGCGGGCATGATAGGTCTCCGCAACCCGTGCCTCCGCGCCCGGCATCTGCCGGGCGAAGCCGAGGGCCGCCTGCCGGAAGGCCTCGAAGCCGTGGGCGAAATTGGCGCTGATCAGCATCGGCCGGTAGGCGCAGCAGGCGCTGAGGCGGGCGTCCTCATCGGCCGTGAAACCGGTCGTGCCGATCACAACGGGAATAGGCTTGGCCGCCATGTCGGCCTGCAGGGCGAGGCTTGCCGCCGGCGTCGAGAAGTCGATGATGACGTCGCAGTGGCTCTTCATCGCCGCCTCGGGGGGCCGGTATTCGACGCTGCCGCCGGCGACCGGCGTACCGATCAGGCTCGATCCTGGCGACACCAGCGCGGCAGCCAGTTCGAGACCAGGGTTCGCGAGGATCAGTTCAACGAGGCGGGTTCCGACGCGGCCGGAGGCGCCCAGGATGCCGATGCGCATGGCTTCCCTCCTCAGTCTATGACCACTTTCGGCTCGGACATTTCCCGCAAGGCGATGCGCACGCCCTCGCGGCCGAGGCCGCTGCGCTTGACGCCGCCGAAGGGGACATGCTCCGCACGGAAGTCCGGGCCCTCGTTGATCATCACGCCGCCGACGACGAGGTCGCGGGAGAACATTCTGATCAGCGCGTGATCGTTGGTGAACACGCCGGCCTGCAGCCCGTAGGCGCCGGCGTTCACTTCGGCGATCGCACTGCGCGCGTCGTCGAAGCTACGGATGGCGATCACCGGTCCGAAAGTCTCGTCCGCGATGACCGGCGCGTCGGGACCGACGCTGGAGATCACAGTCGGCGCGACCAGCGTCTGCTCCCGCGGGCCGCCGGCCAGCAGACGGGCGCCGCAGTCGACGGTCGCCCGTACCCGCTCCTCGACGATCCGCGCTGCCGCGTCGTCGATGACCGGCCCCATGTCGGTGTCCTCGCGCGACGGATCGCCGAAGGTGACGGCGGCGACGGCGGCCAGCAGCCGGTCCGTGAACTCGGCTTCGATGTCCGTGTGCAGGTAGAGCTTCTTGACCGCCGCACAGCTTTGTCCTGCGATTTCGAAGCGGTGGCCGACAGCCGTCGCGACGGCCCGGTCCAGATCGGCGTCGGGCAGGACGAACAGCGGGTCGTTGCCGCCCAGTTCCATCAGGCAGCGTACCAGGCCGCTGGCGTTCTTGAGCGCCAGTCCGGCCGAAGGACCGCCGGTGAAGGACAGAAGATCGATGGGGCCGCGGGCGATGGCCACGGCCGTTTCGGCACCGCCATGCACGATCTGGAAGAGATCCTGCGGCCAGCCCGCCCTGACCGCCAGTTCGTACAGCCGCGCGGCGGCCAGAGGCGCCTTCGGCGACGGCTTGGCGACCACGGCGTTGCCCGCCGCGATCGCGGGGCCGAGCTTGTGGCACAGGAGGTTGAGGGGATAGTTGAACGGCGTGACGGCGCCGACCACGCCGACCGGCTCGTAAGTGATCGTCGCCAGCCGGTCCGCGCCGCCCTCGACGATCGCGCAATGGACGGCTTCGCCGTCGAGGAAGGTGGCGGCGTCGCCGGACAGTTTCAGGGTGTTCTGGGCGCGACGCACCTCGTTGCGGGCCTCGCGGATGGTCTTGCCCATTTCCATGCTGATCAGCCGGGCGAGCGTATCCGAGTCGCCGGCGATTTCTGCCGCCAGGGCGTCGAGCAGGGCGCGCCGCTCCGCCGGCGTCGAGCGGCGGAACGCCGCCTGGGCCCGTTTGGCGCGCAGGATCGCCTGAAACACCTCGGTCGGAGGCGTGACGCCCACTTCGCCGACGACGGCGCCGTTGAACGGGTTTCGAACGGTGATCTCACCAGTCTGTGCAAGAGCTGCAGCCTTAAGGGTCATTCAGAAAGTCCTCTCACTGGTCCGGTTCGTCGTGCGGGCGGATGAGGGCGCCGATGGCTACGGGCCGAACCGGCCAGCGCTGACCGGTCAGGTCGCGTACGCCCACGTCGCGTTCGGCAGGCCTCAGTTCGTTCATCAGGGTCGCGACATTGGCCGCGCAAAACCGTCCCTGGCACGCCCCCATCGCGAAGCGGCCGTTCAGCTTGACCTCGTGTCCGGACGGCAGATCCGGCTCGGCGAGCAGGCTGCGCAGGTCTGCCACGGTCCGGCCTTCACAGCGGCACAGCACTGTCTCATCCGGCAGGTCCGCAAGCGGGCTTGCGCCGCCCACGGGGGCAAACAGCCGGCCGATCAGTGTCTGGGCATGGCGCATCGACGCCAGCGTGCGATCCATCCGCCGGGATGCATCGGCTTCGCCGGTCAGCAGCGCTGTAACCCGTTGCGTGGTCCGACGCCCGTCGGCCTCGGCGGCAACTGCGCCCAGGGCTTCGCGGCAATCACCGGCACGCAGGACGATCGGCCCGTGCCCGGACGCCGCCCTGTCTGCGGGCAGGCCGAAGTCGTTGGAGCGAATGCCGTCGTGCAGGGCGATGCGGTCCGCGACGATGTCGTGCTCGCCTCCTCTCCGGTCCCGCACCGACGCCACGAGGGCGCCGGCCGCAGCCGTGATGCGTTGCACACGCGTGCCGCGCATCCACAGGACACGCGCCTTGACGATGTCACGGAGATAGGCGGCGGCTTCCTGCATCAGTGCGGGATGAGCCAGCATGCCGGCGCCCGAGACGGGATGGGCGAGGGGATCACCGGCCTCGACGACGGCAACTGGCGGATTGCCCATGCGGATCATCTGTGCGGCTAGCGCGAGCAGCAGGGGACCGGAGCCGGCCAATAGGACGCGCCCCTGCGGGGGACGGCCGGTTTCCTTCATCATGACCTGCAGCCCGCCGGCCGTAACGACGCCGGGCAGATCCCAGCCGGGTCGCGGCAGGACTTTCTCCACCGCGCCGAGAGCGAGGATCACCGCACGGGCGTTCAGGGCCTCCAGACGTCCGGCTTGCCGGTCTTCGACAAGGGCGAGGCCCGCGGCGTCGATGCCGAGGAATACGCTCGACCTCCTGACCCGGATGCCGGCGGTCCGGACGGCGTCCAGCAACGCATCACGCCGCTGAAGGGCTGCCGGAGATTGCGGAACCGGTGCAGCACCTTCCATCGGAAGGCGATAGATGGCGCCACCGAGCGTCGAACGCTGTTCGACCAGGTCGACCTTCAGGCCGGAGCGAGCGGCCGCCACCGCGGCCGCCATGCCCGCCGGTCCGCCGCCGATCACGAGGACATCGAGATCAGACATCATCGTGCTCCAGGCTTTCGATTCGCAGTCCGTCGCGCGCCAGCGTCAGGCAGGCCTCACGGGCGACGCCGTCGATGCGCACGAGACAGCCCTGACAGGCGCCGATGCCGCAGAAATAGCGCGTCGGCCGGCCGAGGGCATCGGAGCCGAAGCTGCTCAGGCCGGCCGCGTCGAGGGCCGCCGCGATGGTCTCGCCCTCGCAGAACGGGATTTCCCGTGAGTCCCAGAAGAAGCGCTTCGTGCTCATGCCGGCACCCTGCAGGCTGAAAAGCGGGCGGGATCGAAGGCGGACAGGTCGATGTCGGGCGTCTCGCCCTTCACCAACTGGCCGACCGCCTTGCCGATGATGGGGCCAAGACAGATCCCGTCCCCTTCGAAGCCAGTGGCGATGAAGGCGTTGTCGAGGCCGGGCAACCGACCGACCAGCGGCAGTCCATCGGCGACGGCGGTGCGGGCACCGGCGAATGTCCGCAGCAACCTTATATCGGCAAGTGCCGGCAGCAGGACCAGCGCGTCGGACAGGATCCTCGAGACAGCGTCGAGGTCGTTCGTGCGCTTGTCCGCATGATCTTCGCGCGTGCCGCCGATCAGGAACTGGCCGGTCCGCAAGGGATCGATGACCAGCCCGATGCCGCGGCTCGGTGTGCTCGCGCCGCCGGTATGGCTGCCCTTGCTGAGCAGGTAGCGTCCCGACATGAGGGCACCGGGAAGGGCCGCGTTGAGGGAGGGTGCGCGCTCGGTGATCAGCAGTTGCCCCTTGCGGGGAACGAGGATGTCGCGAAGTCCGAGCAGGTCGGCTGTGCCGTTGCCGGTGGCGAGGATCACGACGTCGGCATGGAGGGGACCGCGCGACGTCTGGACGCCGACGACCCGGCGACCGCCCGGGTCGATGATGAGGCGCTCGACCGCCGTGCCGCGACGAACCTCGACGCCGGACGCGGTCAACAGGCGGTGAACGACCCGATAACCGATGGCGTGACCTTCGTCATGGACCTCGATCGCCATGCGGGTCGCCGGCGAAAGCACCGGAAGTTCCGTGCGCAAGCCGCCGCCGGTCAGTTCGCGCACCCTGACGCCTGCCCAGGACAGGGCGGCGGAATGGGCCGTCAGAACCTCGCATTCCGCGTCCGACGTCGCCACGATATAGGTCGAGCGGGTCTTGTACAGATCCGCGAACAGGCCATCGGCAGACAGTTGGCGATAGAGTTCGGCACCCGCGAGCGCCGCGGTCATCAGCGGCCCCGGACGCTTGCTTGCGACCGACACCGCGCCATCGGCGGAGCCGCTTGCTTGGGCTGCGGGCGCTTCGGCATCGACCACCTGTACCGAAACCCCGCGCTGCGCCAGGAAGTAGGCGACGGCAGCCCCGACGATGCCGGAACCGGCGATCAGGGCGGAAGGGGGACGTGGAACGGGCATCAGGTGGAACCGGCATCCTGCTTGTGACGGTCCGATATTGGTGGCCGCAGGTTCAGGGCGTCGATACAAGAACACGGCCTTGCTTGTTCAAGAATTTTGTATCGGGTAGAAGCGCTGAGGCCCCTAAGTCTGACGGCAGGGGAGTCATCAATGGCCAAGATCAGCCTCACCCTGATCCAGACATTCTACCAAGTGGCGCGCCACGGCTCGTTCTCGGGTGCGGCGCGAGACCTGAACCTGAGCTACCAGTCCGCCGCCAACCATGTGCGGCGTCTCGAGCAGATCCTGAACGGCAAGCTGATCGAGTCCGAGCAGGGCGCGAAGCGCATCTCGCTCACCCCGCGCGGCCGGGCGCTCTACAGTCTGCTGCATCCAGAACTCGACATAATGCTCGAGCGGCTGACCAAGTTGATCGAGAGCCAGCGCTCGTCGCTGCGCGTCGGTATGCCTCAGGCGATCTTCTTCTATCTGTTCCCGAAGGTGCTGGCGCGGTTCCGGGAGTGCTTTCCGGACATGGAGTTCGCGGTCTATGAACGCGACACCGTGCTTGCCGAACTGGTCAAGAACGGCAGCCTCGACGTGTGCATTTCGGAGCGCTACTTCGGTGACCCGGTGGTTCCCCAGCGTCTGCTCGGAAGCTACCGCCTGAGCCTCGTCTACCCGCGCTCCTGGGGCGAGCCGCCGGAGCAGAAGGACATCCAGGCCTGGGCGACCGACCGGCCGTTCATCACTTACGAGCCCGGCCAGACCCTGCGCAATCTGGCGGTCGATTTCCTGGGGCGGGACGGGGCGATCGTGCAGCCGGTGATCTCCACGTCGGGAAGCTCCAGCGTGAAGCGCTGCGTCGAGGAGGGGCTCGGTTTTTCGATCATCCCGTCCTGGTGCGTCCTGCCTGAAGACGAGACGATCCGCAGCACCAGGCTGAGCAGCCTGCCTGAAGTGCGGGTCTATTTCGGCAGTGCCGGGTTCCTGCAGAAGCATCCGACCGTCCAGCAATTATTTGCCGATTGCCAGAAGGAACTGGTCGGCCCGGTGCTGGATCCGCCGCGCGCGCAGGACGCACCGCTCGGCCCGACCTGAGTGCCGACATATAAAAAACAGGATAAGTGCTTCGGGTTCTCTAGCATTGCCGCCCCTCGCTCAGGGGCTACGCTGGTTCCAGCCACGCTAACCGCGACGGGAAGGCTCTGTCTGCGGGGAGGGGCACAGACAATTCGGGGAACAGTGGAGATTCTTCTATGAACATCTTCGGAAAAATTTTCGGGGTGGCCGCCGTGGCCCTGTCCGTTCTGGGCGGGACGGCCAGCGCCGGGACGATCGACGACATCCGTGCCCGCGGCGTGCTGCGCATTCCGGCGATCCTCAACGAGGTGCCGTATTTCAACAAAGATCCGCGCACGGGCGAATGGAACGGCTTCGTGATCGACATGGCCAGCGACATCGCCAAGATGCTGGACGTCAAGCTGGAAGTGGTGGAATCGAGCTGGGCCAACGCAATCCTGGACGTACAGAGCGGCAAGGTCGACATGGCATTTGCCGTCACGGCAACGCCGGTTCGCGCCCTGTCGGTGTCGTTCTCGGACCCGACCTACTACAACAGCTTCGTCATCGTTTCGGCCAAGGAAGAGATCGCCGGCAAGACCTGGAAGGAGCTGAACGATCCGAAGTACACCTTTGCTGTTGATCTCGGTTCCGCTCAGGACTTGATCACGCAGCAGTACCTGCCCAATGCCAACATCCTGCGCTTCAAGACCCGCGACGAAGCCATTGTCGCCGTGACCACCGGGAAGGCCGACGGCCTCGTCAACACGATGCTGAACGGCCTGGTCATCTCCAAGAAGGCGCCGACCATCGGTGCGGTCCAGGTGCCGACACCTGTCCTGTCGACGCCGTCGGTCATCGCGGTCAACTACGGCGGCGACGAGGTGTTCAAGAGCTTCGTCTCGGCCTGGGCCGAGTACAACCGCCGCATCGGCAACAACCAGACCTGGATCCTGAAGAGTCTGGAGCCCTTCGGCATCACGCTGACCGACATGCCGGTCGGCTTCGGCTTCGGAGGCTGAAGCCGCCAGCCGCCGGCGCGCTGCGCCCGGCGGAGCCTTTCCTCCCATCACTCGAGGCGCGCTTCGGTCAACCGGGGCGCGCCCCTTTTTCTGGGTCGGCAGCGTCCGGAGGCCCTACATCAGCCCCGGCAGCCAGAGCGTGATCTGCGGAAAGGCGATAAGAAGCCCGAGGATCACGAGTTCCATCGCGATGAATGGCAGGAGACCGCGGAAGATCACCCTCAGGGGTACCCGCGTCTGGGCCGCTGCCACATAGGCATTCAGGCCCAGCGGTGGGGTCAGAAGGCCGATCTCTACCGTCTTCGTGACGATGATCCCGAACCAGACCGGATCGAAGTCCAATGCCATGGCGGCCGGAAAGGCGAGTGGCATGGCCAGGGACAGGATGGCGAGCTGGTCCATGAACATGCCCATGACGAGCAGGATCAGCACCATGATCATCAGGATCGCGTAGCGCGGCATGTCGGTGTCCGATACCGCGGCCAGCACGGTCTGGGTGACCCGGGTGAAGGCGAGGTAGTTGGCGAAGATCGCCGAACAGGCGACGATGGCAACGATCATCACCGTCGCCCGGATGGCGTTGCCGAGCGAGCCGCCGAGCGCCCGCATGCGAAGCGTGCGTTGCGCCAGGCAGATCAGGAGCGAGCCGAGCACGCCGAGCGCGGCCGCTTCAGTCGGCGAGGCGACTCCGCCATAGATCGCGCCGATCACGGCCATGATGAGCAGGACCATGGGAAGCACCTGCCAGCTGACGCCCATCGCGTGTCCGAGCCGGAAGGGGTCACCCTTCGGCGCGTAGTCGGTGCGATGCGAGATGACCTTGATCACGGCTGCAAGTCCGAACGCGGTCAACAGTCCCGGGATCACGCCTGCGATGAACAGCTTGCCGATCGACGTCTCGGTCAGAACACCATAGACCACCAGCACGATGCTGGGAGGGACTACGACCGCCAATGTGCCGCCGACACTGACGACGGCGGCCGCCAGTCGATCATCATAACGGTGGCGTCGCATCTCGGGAAAGGCCGAGGCCGACATTGCGGCGGTCGACGCGGTGCTGCTGCCGACCAGAGCCGCTAGCAGCACCGCTGCGCCCACGGTGGCGACGGCCAGTCCGCCCTTCACATGACCAACCCAGGCCTGACAGGCGACGATGGCGCGGCGGGTGACGTCGCCCGCCGTCAGCAGTTCAGCCATAAGGATGAACAAGGGGATGGCGACGAGGACGAAAGAGGAGGCGGTGTCGAAGAACGTTCGTTCCAGAACGGCAAGTGCAGGGTTCAGTCCGATCTGGACCGCAAGGCCGACGCAGCCGGCGATCCCCATCGCGAAAGCGATCGGCATCCGCAGGATCATTAGGGCGGCGAGAAACAGGAGGAGAGCGAAAAAGGACAGCATCCGCGAGCAGGCCTCGTCAGGGAAGGGGCGGCCGGTTGCCCGGCCGCCTCGGACAGGAGGATGTAAGCGCCGACGCTAGTCGCTGGTCAGCATGCGATACTGCTCGAGCACGGCCTTTGCCGTTTCCTCGCCCCGGCCGATGCGCGTCAGCCAGTCGGCGCTGACATCGGCCATTGCGCTGCGCTGCGCGGCGAGTTCGTCTTCCGTGAACTCGTAGACGTCGATCCCCTGCCCGGTCCATTTCCCGGCAAGGTCTTCGATCGAATCGTCCTGTGCCTTGGCGACATGGGCGGCGACGTCCTTGCCGGCTTCGAGCATTGCGGTCCGCACGGCTTCGGGCAGACCTTCGAAACGGTCGCGGTGGACGACCATGACGAAGCTGTAGCCGCCGAAGGAGCCGTTGCGCGAGATATGTGTGACGACTTCCTGAAGGTTGTAGCCGGGAACCGAAGCCAGCGGGAACAGGATCCCGTCCAGCCGCCCGGTCTCGACGGCGGTGTAGACCTCGGGGCCCGGGATGCTGACGCCGACAGCGCCGAGGCTGCGTGCGGTCATTGCCTGGGTCGAGCCGGCCGTGCGGATGTTGAGATTGGACCAGTCGGCCGGACCGCCGAGACGCTTCTTGGCCAGAACCTGATAGGGCGGCAGGACGAAGCCGAAGATCGGAACGACGCCGGATTCCAGCAGTTCCTCGCGCAACGGGCCATCGGCGAGCATGGCCTGCAGCGCGGCCGTGCCCGTGACCGCCGAGCCATAGAAACCCGGCAGTCCGACAACCGAGTTCATAGGCAGGCTTTCGCCGTGGTAGATCGTTCCGATCAGCGCCGCGTCCAGGATTCCGTGGTTGACCGCGTCCAGCAGGGCGGCTGCCTTGGTTGCCTGCTCGGAGGGAAAATGCTCGAAGGTGATCTCGCCTTTGGTCGCCTCTTCCACGGCCTTCATCCAGCGGGTCGTGCCTTCGACCGACACGATGTGCGTCGTCGACTGGAAATCGCCCAGACGGAGGGTTTCGGCCTTGGCGGGGCCGGCGCCGAGCATGATCGCACAGGCCAGGGCAGGCATCATCGAACGTTTGAATTTCAACATGGGTTTCCTCCCGAATGCAGGGTCAAGTCATGGCGAGGCGTTTGACGCGCCTTCATTCAGTGTTTCGTAGAAGAGCCGCAGGACGAGCACCCCGCATCCCAGCGGGATCGCGGCGTAGGCCCATCCGAGCGGCCAGTCGATCACGCCGAACTCGATTTCTCCCCGCGTGAATGCCCGCAGAGCGAACTTGCCCGACATGTAGGTGACGGCGGCAAAGAAAGCCGCCGCCAGAAGCAGCCGGATCCGGCGGATCACATGCCCGGCCAGGCCGGGCATGTGTTCGGGCACGATGTCGAGTGCCAGATGCCCGCCATCCCGGAACACCCGCGACAGGGACAGGGTGGCAAGGGCAGGCATCAGATACAGTTCGGTCATCTCGAACTGGATCTGCACCGGCCGGCCGAATCCGAGCCGCATAAGTATGTCCGCGTTGATCAGCACCACCACGGCCGCGAGCGCCAGGCAGCCGCCGTAATGGAGCGTGTCCTCGATCCGTGACAGAAGCTTTCCGATGGCGATCACCTTCGTTCCTCCCCCGGCAACCGGCGTGCCGCCTCCTCAGCGCGTCGGCAGCTCGACGATGGCCGAGCCGATCGCGGACAGCTCCTGGTCCTGATTGACCGCCTGCTGGCGGATCTCCACCAGATGACGTCCGTCTTCGACGAACTTGCGTACCACCGTGCCGTCGATCAGCACCACGTCGCCTTCGGGGTTGTGACGGCGCACCTGGCACTTCGCCTGCCGCAGGAAGCCGTCGTCGCCCATCCAGTTGGTGATCTGGTGCGTCAGCCAGGAGCAGCGCTCGGGGCCGTAGTCGTAGGCGCCGGGCGCGCCGACCTCGAGCGCGAATTCTTCCTCCCAATGCACGCGCTCGGGACAGTCGGGAATGCCGAAGCGGTTCTTGATGCCGGCGCCCGGATGCTTCTGCTGCAACTGCCAGGCCAGCTTGTTGGCACGGATGTAGAGCCCGCCCCAGCCCTGGGCATAGGCGATGAAACCGGTCACGGTCATGGGACCCTTGACCATGGTCGGAAGTGGTTCGCCTTCGGTCACGTCCTGCCAGTAGCGCGGCTGCGCGCCGCGGACCTCTTCCTCCTCGTAGTATTTGTAGAAGCGGTCGAGTTCCTGCTGGCTATAGACACGCGGCTCCCTGGCCCGCGCCTCGCTGTACTTGGTGCCCTTTTCGCGGGCATGATCGCGGTCCGTGCGGAAGCACCAGCTGTCGGCGCTGGCGAGCGCGTCGCCCGTCTTCGCGTCGTAGAAATCGACGTGATATATCTGCTGGATGGCGCGGCCGGCAAAGCGCGTATCGTGTTCGACGAGGTCCTTGAGATAGGCTTCGGTGCGGATCTCGGTGTTGCGCGCGATCGGCTTGTGCCAGGTCCAGTCAGCGCCCGACCACATGGCATGCACGCCCGAAAGCCCGCCGACGTAGCCCGAAATGATGCGGCTGGTCGCGAACAGGAAGCTCGGCAGGGCAATGACGTCGCCAAACTTGGTGCCCTTGGCATAGTCCGGGTCGCACCACAGCGGGTTGTCGTCGCCAATGCCATGGGCATAGTGGCGGATGTTGTCGCGCGTCGCCTCGTAGCACCAGGGCTCGACGGTCTTGTCGATCTTCACGCCGATGCGCGCGCGCAGGTCGTCGAGGCCTTCCGGGGTTATCTTGGGAAACCGCCGGTGCAGGGTTTCGTTCATCTTTTCCTCCGTTCTGAGATTGAGCGATCGGCAGGCTTCACGCCGTGCCGACTTGTTCCCTCGCCTCGGCGTCGCGCAGGGCCTTGCGATTGACCTTGCCCGCGGGCGTCTTCGGCAATGCCTTCACGAATTCGATCTGGCGGGGGTATTCGTGTCGGCTGAGGTTCGTGCGCACGAGTTCCTGGATCTCTGCGACGAGATCTCCGGATGGCGCGCCTTTCAGGACCACGAAGGCTTTGACCACCTGGCCGCGAACCGCGTCGGGAACACCGATCGCAGCCGCTTCGGCGACCAGAGGATGGCGCAGGATGGCGTCCTCGATCTCCACAGCGCTCATGGTCCAGCCGGCGGAAATGATCACATCGTCGGCCCGGCCGGCATGATAGAAGTATCCGTCCGCGTCGGTGCGCCCGAGGTCCTTGGTCGGAAACCATTCTCCACGTCTGCGCAGCATCAGTTCGCCGATCTCGCCCGGCGCGACCGGCCTGCCATCGGGACCGTGCACCTCGACCTCGATTCCGGGAACAGGTTTGCCGAGAGACCCTTCACGCACCTCGAAGTCCGGCGCTCCGGGATAGTTGGCGAGGATCACGCCGATCTCGGTCGTGCCGTACATGCTGCAGACCTTGGTGCCGAACAGCCGCTCGACGTAACGGGAGGTCTCGCTGTCGATCGGTTCGCCCGTGAAGGACAGTTTGCGGATGGCGTAGCTGAAGACCTCCGCGCGCCCGGAATTGCGCATCATCCTGTAGTGCGTCGCGGCCGCTGACAGGTTGGTGATGCCGAAATCCTGCAGCGCCTTCAGCAGGCGGACCGGATCGAACCTGCCACTGAACGTGCCGGTGCTGACGCCGAGCGCCAGCGGCGCCAGCGTTCCATGCCACAGTCCGTGCCCCCAGGCCGGCGAGGAGGGACAGAAGAAGCGATCGCCCGGCCGGATGCCCGTCGCGTAGAGCGCCGCAACCATCAGCGTGACGATGGAGCGGTGGTTGTGACGCACGGCGGCGGGCAACAGGCGCGTCGTGCCCGAGGTATATTGGAGAACCGCCAGATCGTCGTCCGAGGTCTCCCAGTCGAACCGCTCGGGCAGATCGGCAATGGAGTCGAGGAACGCGTCGTCGGCGATGGTAACGCCCTTGGTGCCCGCCTGGATCGCGTCCGGTGCCTTCTCCGCGTTGGTGAAAAAGACTTCCGGCGTGCAGTCCTCGGCCCGCAGGCGGATGCCGTCGGGCCCGAACAGGGTGAACATCGGCACGGCCACCGCGCCGGCCTTCATGGCGCCGAAGATCGCGCAGTAAAAGGGCAGGGACGGTTCGATCATCACCGCGACACGGTCGCCCTTCTCGATGCCGCGACGCCTGAGATAGTGGGCGACTTGAGCCGAGCGCCGGCTGATCTCGGCGAAGGTAATCACCTCGTCGCGGCCGTCTGCATGGGCGATGCGCAATGCTACACGATCGGTGTCGGCATGCCGGTCGATACATTCATGCGCGATGTTCAGCCGATTCCGGTCGCCATCGAACAGGTCCCAGAGAGCCTCGTTCGAGAAATGCCTCTGGGCATCCGAATACGACGTGAACTCCGTCAGGCGCGTCATCGACCTTTTTCCTCCAGCTGTGGCCCGCTTGAACAGGCGACCCGTCCGAGCACGTTGACAAAGCTAGTGGCGGCATAAGATCATTGTCAATATGATATTTCCATTGTATATAGACAATGAAATCGCATTGTCTGGGAGATCAAAATGCTTGAAGAGGAGAGGGCATCCGCCAGCAAGCGCCAGGTGCCAGCGGTGACCCGCGCGATCGCCATCCTTCGTCAGCTTGCGCGGGAAGATGAGCCGATAGGGGTCAATCCGCTTGCGCGGGCGCTCGACCTGGTGCCCAGCACCTGCCTGCACATCCTGCGCGTCCTGCAGGACGAAGGCCTTGTCGCCTTCGACCCGGATACCAAGCGCTACTCCATCGGTCTGGGGATCTTGCCGCTGGCCCGGTCGGCGATTCAGCGCAACGCCTTCACGGCTCTTGTCCAGCCGCGACTGGATGAATTGTCGGCACAGTTCGGCGTCACCAGCATCGCGACCCAGCTCACGGATCCTGGGCACATGGTCGTTGTCGCCCTGTCGCACTCGACTTTGCCCTTCCGCCTGCAGGTCGACCTCGGCAGTCGGTTTCCGGCGCTGATCAGCGCGACCGGACGCTGCTTCGCCGCGTTCAACCGAATCGGCGAGAAGCGTCTGCGTGAGGAGTTCGACCGACTGGTCTGGGACCACCCGCCTGCCTACGAGGATTGGCTTGCCCAGATCGAGGAGACCCGCGCTCGCGGCTTTGCCGTGGACCCGGGCACTTACATCTCCGGAGTTACCGTCACGGCCGTACCGCTGTTCGACGCCAGCGGACGAATGACACGCAGCATCGTCGCCATCGGCATCTCCGAACGCGTGCAGGCAACCGGCGTGCAGGTTCTGGCGGACGCCATGCTGGCGATGCGGGACGATATCGCGAACATGCAGATCGGCATGGAGAACTGACAGGGAGGGCGTGCAGGGTGACGCAGGACGTTTTGGAGGAAAGGCAAGGGGAGGCATCTCCCTGGAAGGAAATGCGGGCAGGGCGGTTTCTGGACAGGATCGGACCGTTGCTGGCGGCACGTGACGACGGCGCGTGGCGCTACGGGCTGAGGGTGGACGACAGCCACACCAACCCGGTCGGGCTGGTCCATGGCGGAGTGATCTTCAGCCTGATCGACCATGCCATCGCGCTCGTTGCTTGGGAAGCGGCCGACCGCCATGCTGCGGTGACCCTTCAACTCGACACACGCTTTCTGGAGACCGCTCGGGCGGGTGATCTGCTGGAAGCCGGTGCGCGCCTGCGTCACCGGACGCACTCATTGCTGTTTCTCGACGCGGACGTGACGGTCGGAGGGCGTCCGATCGCCGCGGCTTCGGCCATCATGAAACTGGCGGGCAAGGGCGCGGGGCACCGGGATGAGCGATAGCAGCAATGAAACGGATCGGACAGGACCGCTCGCCGGGATACGTGTCCTGGATTTCTCGCGGATCCTGTCCGGGCCATACGCCAGCATGGTCCTGGCCGATCTCGGCGCGGATGTCGTCAAGATCGAGCCCATCGAAAGCGGCGACGAAACGCGCAACTTTCCGCCGTTCCAGGGACCGCTCAGCCACTATTACGTCGCGCTCAACCACAGCAAGAAGAGCCTGGCTCTGAACCTCAAGTCGCCGCGTGGGCTCGACATCGCCAAGGCGCTTGCTGCCCAGAGCGACGTCGTCCTGGAGAACTTCCGTCCCGGAGTGATGGATCGTCTCGGTCTCGGTTACGAGACCCTGTCAGCCGACAATCCAAGCCTCGTCTACTGCTCGATCACAGGGTTCGGTGCGGACGGCCCGCTGGCCGACAAGCCCGCCTTCGACATCGTCGCCCAGGCGCTTTCGGGCGTCATGAGCGTCAACGGCGAGCCGGGGGCGCCGCCGAGCAAGCTTGGGCTGCCGCTCGGCGACATGGCAGGCAGCATTTTCGCCGTATTCGGAATCCTGGCGGCGCTGCACGGCCGTCAGGTGTCGGGTCGCGGTCAACGCGTCGACATCGCCATGCTCGACGGACTGATCGCGATGCTGGGCTATCTGGCGCAGATCTACTTCGTCACAGGCGCAGCTCCGCAGCCGGTCGGGACCCGGCATCCCAGCATCGTCCCCTATGGCGCCTTTGCGACCAAAGATGGCCATGTCATCGTCGCCTGCCTCACCGAGCGGTTCTGGAAGAACTTCGCCGCCTGCCTGGGCATGGCCGAACTGGCCGAGGACCCGCGCTTTTCACCCTATCAACAGAGACTCGCGAACCGGGCCATCCTGGAACCGATGATCGAGACGCGCATGCGCGAGGACAGCACGGCCGTCTGGCTGGAGCGGCTGGCGCAATTCGATGTGCCCAATGCCCCCATCCTCAACGTTGCGGAGGCATTGCAACAGGCGCATGTCGTTGCCCGCGGCCTGGTCGAGACCGTTACTCACCCGGCGGCGGGTATCCTCCGTCTCGTTCGCGGTCCGATCCGCTTCGATGGTCAGGGACCGGCCCCCGCACAGCCACCCTCTCTGCTCGGCGAGGACACGGCGACGATCCTTGCCGCGCGCCTCGGCTACGATGAGGAGACGGTCGAGCAACTGGCGGTGGAAGGAATCGTCGGGCTGCCCGGCATGGCGTCTTAGGCGGTTCGTTCGGTTTGCGCGTGAGCAGGGCAGGCAAGCGCCCGGCCGGGCTGGTCAGGCGTTTGCGACCAGCCGGTTGCGGCCCTGGTTCTTGGCGTCGTAGAGACGGGCATCGGCCAGCGCGATGAAATCGTCGAGCGACTGCTCCGGCGCCGGAACGGCCGCGTGGCAGCCGATGCTGACGGTCAGGTGGCGCAGGCCCGCCTCGGTCTCGACGGGCGTGCTGTCCACTGCCGCGCGCAGTCTTTCCAGATGGCTTCGGAAGTCCGCCGCAGTCCCGCCCATGGTGTAGACGACGAATTCCTCGCCGCCATAGCGGGCAACCGTATCGCCGTTGCGCCGGAAATGTCGGTGAAGCATGTACGCCAGACGCTGGAGGCAGAGGTCACCGGCGACGTGTCCGACCTCGTCGTTGACGCGCTTGAAATGGTCGACGTCGACCATTGCGATGGAGAAAAGCCAGCCGTTGCGCTGGCACAGGCCGAACTCCTCCGTACCCCGGGTATCGAAATGCCTGCGGTTGAACAGGCCGGTCAGGCCGTCGGTGATGCTCACGGCATGCAGTTTCTGGTTGGCCGCGTTCAGCGCCGTGTTCAGCGCATAGAGCTTCCGGTTCCAGTAGAGAAACATGGCAAGCAGCAGCGCCGCGACGCCGGCCATCTGGAGCAGCAACGTGTAGTCGACCGTCTGCTCGAGGGGCACGAGGATCTGCTTGTTGAGGAGGACCTGCACCTCGTCCTGGTCCAGGTCCGCCACCAGCTTTGTGAAGATCGCGTCCAGGAGCGGCTCGTCGGCGCGGGTCGCAACGACTGCCGATGCATGTTCGGCAATCCGTCCCGAGATCTTGATGTCGTTCGCCCCCATCGTCGTGATCAGGTAGCCGAGCCGGGCCAGCGTGCCCAGCAGGGCATCCAGCCGGCCTTGCTGCACGAGCCGCAGCCCCTCGTCCTCGCTGGCTACCTCGACCAGCGTGACCTTGGGATAGCGTTGCCCGAGCAGGTTGGCCGGAACTCGGCCCGGCACCACGCCGACCGTCTGTCCGTCGAGGTCCCGCATGCCGTCCACGAATGGCCTGTGCAGTTGGGTCGCGACGGCGATCGGCAGTCGCAGATAAGGGGTGGTGACGTCCCAGCCGTGGACCAATATCCCGGCTTCAAGGGCGAGCGGCACGACGTCGCAGCCGAGGCGACGCGCTGTATCGAGCGCATTGCCGCCGCCTTCCGCGGTCACTGCCTGCCACGCGAAGCCGCCCCGCGTCGCCAGAAGCGACATGATGTCCGGTGCCAGTCCGCTCAAGGTGCCGTCCTTGCCGGCCGTCGCGAAGGGCGGCATGTCTGGGTCGAGGCAGACCTTTACGACGCCTTTTGCATCCAGATAGGCGCGTTCCTCTGTCGTCAGGGGCGCCCGCTTGGGGGCGGCTCCGGCGAGCCTCGGCCCCAGCCAGTTCGTCTCCAGTGCCGCCCACCGCGACAGCGGCATGGCGCTCATCGCTCGGTCCAGGATGCTCTTGACGAAGGGATACTGCGGCGAGACGCCGAACCGCAGGTCCTCGCGCTCGACGCCCTCCATCTCGAATTCGCCGCCGATCTCGATGTTGATCAGACCAAGGCGACGCACGATGGCATTGCCGTTGCTCAGGGCGACGATGGCGGCATCTACTTCGCTTCTGGACAGAGCCAGCACGATGTCCTCCTGCGTGGAATAGGTGCGGACATTGCCGAGACGCGCCTTCAACTTGTCGGCGTAGTAGATGTCCTTGCCGATGCCCACGGATTTCCCGGCCAGGGACTCCAGGCCCGTGTAAGGGCCGAACCCCGAGCGCACGAATACCGCGTTCGGAATGCGATGGTATTCCTGGGAAAAGAGCGTGTAGTCGGCGCGTTCGTCGGTGCGGGAGATGTTGGCGATGATGTCGAGGTCACCGGCCTTGAACCGGGCCAGCAGGTTGGACCAGTTGTCGTACACCGGGTTGAGTACCAGCCCCGTCTGGGCGGAAATGTCGTGGGCAAGATCCACGGCCAGTCCTTGGCCGCGTCCGTCGGCCAGGAAACTGAAGGGTTCGTAGTCGCTGATGAAGCCGATCGAGAGCGGCGGTGCCGATTCGATGAAGTCTTGCTCCTCAGGTAACAAGCGCAGCGGCGTGACGGACGGTGCGTGTCCGCTGCGATAGGCGAGCCAGCGCTCGGTGGTCGCCGCGAGTTCGTCGGTCGCAAGCGCCGCGACGGCCTTGTTGAGAACACCGTGCAGGATGGCCTTGTCGCGGTCGTTCACGTCCTTGAGGACGCCGAGGCGGAAGTCTTCCAGGGCGACGTCGGTGAGCGGCAGGCTGCCGGCCGCGATGACATTCGAGAAGCCGTTTTCACGAACGAAGAAATTGCCCGTCATTTCGGCGGCGAGCACGGCGTCGACCCAGCCGAACGCGACCGCCGCCATCAGGTCGCGGTAGCTTGCATAGTCAATGGCTTCGATACCGGCCTTGTGCAAGGCAGGAGCGTAGTAAATGTCCTTGATGATACCGACACGCTTGTGCCGGAGGGCATCGACGCCGCCGTCGTCGGCAAGGGGGCGGTCGACGTTGTGGAACAGGACCGTCCGCCGCAGGTGGTAGGCGTCGGTGAAGTCGATGAAGCCGCTGCGTTCTTCGGTCCTGGAAATGTCGGCGATCACGTCCAGTCCGCCGCTGCGGAAATCGCCGTAGATCTCGTGCCAGGTGCCCATGCGGATCTCGAAGGACAGGCCCGTCGCCGCTTCCAGACGGCGCAGCACGTCCACCGTCCAGCCCATGATCTGGCCGTTTCGGAAGAAGGAATAGGGCTCGTTGTCCGACACCACGCCGACGCTGATCGTGGGATTGGCCTCGGTCCATGCCCGTTCCTCCGCGTCAAGGTCCGCCGATGCGGCGCGAGCCGCCGCGACGGCGCCCGGAAGTGCGCCTCCGGGGAGGGCAAGGCTCAGGATCAGGCACAGCACCAGAAACGGGAGCAGGCGGCGGGCGATCGAGATCGGTGCCGGCGCCAGACCGGCACGCCGGTCTGCACATCGCTTCAGGAAAACCGATCGTCGCATCCCGCATCCATCCCTTGCCGTTGTGGCGAGCGCCGCCCCGAGTGTTTCCTGCACCGCACCGGAACCCAGCCTGGAGGTCTGGCAGCTACCCTATCGCGCGCAATCCTTGAAAATTCCGAGCGAAGCCTGCCGAGGAGTCGATCGGCGCACAGGCGGATCGGGAAGGACGGATTGAGATGCAATTTGGAATGCGCAATCGGAGTGGTCTGCATGAGTCACTGCCCGAACTGCCTGCCGGTCAGGTAGGCCGCTGCCCAAAACCTCCTAAGACCGGCGAGCCGCCGATGCGACGCTGGACCGTGCGGTCGATCCTTGCGTGACCCGTGTCTGCAGTGTCGTTGATGGTATCCATACCGTTTCGTCCATGAATAAAATCTTACGGGACATTCACCGCACCGGATGGTGGACCAGGCGACTTTTCGGCACCCGTCCGTCGGCTGCCCGGCCGGGAACGGATCTGTCAGCGCTTCCGCAGCGGAGCAGCCCAAATAAGGAAATTCGATACATCCATTCGGCTTTTGCGATGGCTCCGGCGGCGTTCGAAAGTTAGCAATCGTCAGGACGCCTGCAGTTGGCGCGCGTATCCATCCTCAATTCAGGTGAGCAGATCCCATGAGAACACAGGTTGGCATCATCGGCGCAGGCCCGGCAGGATTGTTCCTGGCCCACCTTCTGAAGCAGAAGGGCATCGAGTCAATCGTACTGGAGGCGAAGTCCCGCGACTACGTGGAGGGCCGGGTCCGCGCCGGCGTTCTGGAAGCGTCGACGATCGATGTCATGGATCGCCTGGGGCTTGGTGACCGCATGCACAGGGAAGGGCTCGTGGATGAGGGGCTCGACATGCGCTTCCGCGGCCGCACGATCCATCTTGACCTGCCGGACCTGACCGGCCGGTCGGTGATGATCTATGGTCAGCAGGAGGTGGTGAAGGACCTGATAGCGGCGCGGCTCGCGGCGGGTGATCCGTTGCATTTCGAGGCGCCAGTGTCGCGTCTTGCCGGCCTGGACAGCGCCTCGCCGCAGATCCATTACGCCGAGAACGGTGAGGAAAAGGTCCTGACTTGCGATTTCGTGGCAGGCTGCGATGGCTTCCATGGCGTCAGCCGCGCCTGCGTGCCTGAGGACCTCATGAAGGTCTATCACCATGCCTATGACTTCGCCTGGCTCGGCGTTCTTGCTAGGGCCAGGCCCTTGAGCGACATGACCTATTCCAACAGCGACCGCGGCTTTGCCCTGTGCAGCAGGCGGTCGATGCAGGTATCGCGGCTCTATCTCCAGGTCCCCTCGACCGAACGACTGGAGGACTGGTCAGACGACCGGTTCTGGGACGAACTGCATCAGCGCATGTTCGACGACGACCGCAGCGAGGTCGCGGAAGGCGAGATCTTCCAGCGCGACATGGCGCATCTGCGTGCCTTCGTGGCAACGCCCATGCACTACGGGCGCCTCTACATGGCCGGCGACGCGGTTCATATCGTGCCTCCGGCAGGCGCCAAGGGGTTGAACATGGCCGTCGCCGACGCCCGCGTGCTCGCCGCCGCCTTGGCCCGGTACTACCGGGACAACACCTCGGAGATGCTGGACAGCTATACCGATCGCTGTGCCGAGCGCGTCTGGAAAACGATCCGCTTCTCGACCGCCCTGACCGGGTTGTTGCACCGGTTCAGCGACCAGACCGAGTTCCAGCGCGAACTGCAGCTTTCCGAGCTTGAGTACATTTCGGGGTCGCGCGCCGCGCAGCAGAGCATCGCCGAGCAGTATGTGAACCTCAGCAACGTCGACATCTAGGACGTGGGTTCGCGACCGCCAGTCCGGCGGGCTCATGATGTTTGTGCAGTTCAATGTGCCGGCTGAGCGCCTCACAGACGGCCGATGGCCTTGAGGTTTTCCATGAGGAGGCGCGCGGCGATCGACGGGCTCGACGTCGCGCGTTGCAGGATGCCGATTCCGCGGCGGGTTTCGGGAAGGTCCAACGGCAGGACAACGAGGTCGCCGGCGTCTATCTCGCGCTGGAACAGATGCGTCGAAACGGCCGTGACCATGTCGCTTTCGAGCAGCAGGCCGCGCGTGATGGCGAGATCCGCGGTTTGCACCGTGACGGACGGCGCCCCCAGGCCGCGGATCCGAAGGGCTGTTTCCAGGAGATCTCGCGTCGGTGCGCCGGGCTGCGGCAGTACCCAGGCCACGTCGAGGAGGTCGGCCGGCTGAAGGGTCTTCCTGCGACTCAACGGGTGTCCCTGCCGCACGACCAGCGCCAGCACGTCGTGAGTGATCGTCTCGCCGACGAGACCGATGACATGCTCGGGCGGACGGAGTGCGCCGAGGATGAAATCGATGTCGCCGCCACGCAGCAGCGTGGACAGATGGTCGAAACTGCCCTCCACGGTCCGAACGGACAGATTGGGATAGCTTTCCGTCAGCTGGATTATGGCGCGCGGCAGGAGGCGCGTGCGGCCGAGCGACAGGGTTCCGACCGTTACGTCACCCGAAATCGCACCGTTCAAAGCGCTGACCTCGGCCTCCGCGGCGCGTATTTCGGATAGGGCGCGCCGGATGTGCACGGCAAGCAGCGAGCCGAGCGCAGTCGGCTTGATGCCGGTCGGCGTGCGCGTGACGAGATTGACGCCGAGTCCGACCTCGAATTCCCGCAACGCCTGGCTCACCGCCGGTTGCGAGATGCCAAGATGGTCGGCGACGACACCCATGTGCTGGTTCTCGATCAATTCGATATAGGCGACGAGGCGCTGCCGGCTCATGGACAGCGTGAAAACCGACGCGTGATCGTTCCAGCCGGACGGTCCACAGACGGAGGCAAAGCCCTGTTTGGCGGCATTCATCTCCGCAAAGGCTCGGTCCACGCGCTTCAGCAGGGCATGTCCGAACTCGGTCAGGAGCATCCCCAGCGGGCGCCTCTCGAACAGCGTGACACCAAGGTCCCTCTCCAGTTCTCGGATCGAACGGGTGACGGCCGACTGGGCCCGTCGGACGACGCGGCTTGAGCGGACGACGGTGCCGGTCTGGGCGACGGCGACGAAGGCGCGAAGATGCTTCGGATTGATCATGGTCAGGCGTGTCCGGACGCAAGACAGGGAGGCGGCATAAGACTTTTAGATAGCATCGTGGCGTTTTTCACATAGGCAAACGCCGCCGGCAAAGGAATTCTGTAGCGAGCAGGCTCGATGAAGATGTCGTCCGGATATGTGGAAACCGATGTTCAGGGAAGAGTTGATGACCAAGCCAGTGCCGTTCCAAATGCCTCAGTATGTCATCGATCGCGTCATGAAGAAGCGCGGCCGCCTGCGCGTTTTCGACCGGTTCGATGCCTGCGAGAGCGCGCTGGTCGTCGTCGACATGCAGAGCTTCTATGTATCCGACGTTCCGCCTGCCATCGCGATCATCCCGAATATCAACCGCCTTGCCGATGCCTTTCGCGCCCGCGGCGGCCTGGTTGCCTGGGTCAAGATGACCGCCGGACGGGACGGCGAGAGCCTGTGGCCGCTGTATCACGACTACTTCTTTACCGAGGTCAACGCCGCCCGCCATCGCGACAATCTGACGGAAGGTGCAAGCGGCCACGAGATCCACCCCGATCTGGCGGTCATGCCGGAGGACATCTGCGCCAGCAAGTCGCGCTTCAGCGCCTTCCTTCCAGGCAAATCCGAACTGCCGGAGATGCTGGCGGAGCGCGGGATCCGCAACGTTGCGATCACCGGCATGCTGACGAACTTCTGCTGCGAGACCTCGGCCCGCGACGCCATGATGCTCGATTACCGCGTCGCCATGGTGTCCGACGCGAACGCCGCGCGCTACGAGGAGGATCACAACATCGGCTTTTCGACCGTGTACCAGAGCTTTGGCGACGTCGTCACGACTGACGAGATGGTCAACGAAATCCTGGTCTAGGGTCAGGCATGGTCATCCGAACGCTGCACGGGAAACGGGCTCATGCAACGCGCTGAAGACGAGTGGGCGATCGAAAGGCTGCTGCGACGGTTCGCTCTGCTGAACGATGCCGGAGACCACGACGCGCTTGCGGCGCTGTTCACGGCAGATGGCGGCTTCGCCCGGCCGTCCGCGCCCGACGCGGTGATCGAGGGACGGGCGGCTATCCTCGCCGCCTTCCAGGACCGCCCAGGGCGCCTCGCGCGGCACGTCGTCTGCAACGCTGTCGTCACATGGCGCGGCGCCGACGAGGCGGAGGTGCGCTGCTACAGCCTGCTGTTCGCCGCTGCGGAAGAGGGCGGTGCCCGGCTCTCGGTCGGAAGCTTCGATGATGTCGTCGTGCGGCAGGAGGGCGTCTGGCTGTTCAAGGCGCGCCGCGGCAGGATGGTCCTGGATGGACTTGCGGTCCCGTCTGCGCGGACCCTGCACGCGGCTCTGCCGGGCTAGATTTGCCGATAGGCCGTCGCGGCTTCGAGGCGACGGCCCCACTGACGTCCTCTCCCGGGCGTCGTTACGACCGGTCTGAGCAAAAGACCAGACGACGGGTTCCGCACGGAGGCCGAACGGGGATGTTTGCGCTCGGTCATGCTGCCCGGGAGGAGCGCAACTGTTGATGAAGGAGTATGGAAATGGCTCGGATTATCGGTGGCATCGGTTCCTCGCACGTGCCGACGATCGGTGTCGCATACGATAAGAACAAGCAAGACCATCCTGCATGGGCACCGCTGTTCAAGGGCTTCGAGCCGGCCTTCAAGTGGCTGGAAGAGAAGAAGCCTGACGTTCTGATCGTCTTCTACAACGACCACCTGAACGCGTTCTTCTACGACCTCTACCCTACCTTCGCCGTCGGCGTCGCCGAGCAGTACGACGTGGCCGACGAAGGCGCCGGGCGGCGGCCTCTGCCGATGCTGCCAGGTCATCCGGGCCTGGCGCGCCACATTGCCGAACAACTGGTGAACGACGAGTTCGACCTGTCGGTGTTCCAGGACCGGCCGCTCGACCACGGCGTCTTTTCGCCCTTGCCGCTGCTGTGGCCGCACGACGACAAGTGGCCGGGCGCAGTAATCCCGATCGAGGTCAACGTGGTGCAGTATCCGCTGCCGACGGCGATGCGCTGCTTCAAGCTCGGCCAGGCGTTGCGCCGAGCGGTGGAGTCCTATCCCGAGGACCTGACGGTTGCCGTCGTCGGAACCGGTGGCCTGTCGCATCAGATCCACGGTGAACGCACCGGCTTCAACAACACCGAATGGGACATACGCTTCATCGATCTGATCGAGAAGGATCCGATGACGCTCGCGAGGATGAAGCATGTCGACTATATCCGCCTCGGCGGCGCGGAAAGCGTTGAGGTCATCATGTGGCTCGCCATGCGCGGTGCGCTGAGCGACGACATCACAAAGGTCCACCAGAACTACTATCTGGCCACGACCACGGCCATGACCGTGCTCGTCTTCGAGGAAAACGACCCGGCTGCCGACACCGGCAGGACGGCGATCCGGACCGGCAATCCCCAATTGGAAGGAGCTTCGGAGATCGAGGGCACCTACGTCTTCGACATCCAGACCGCGACGAAGCGCATCAACCTCAACCGCTTCTTCTGGAACATGAAAAATCCGGAGTTTCGGGCCACTTTCAGCGCGGACGAGGCGGCAGCCTGCCGCAAGGCCGGTCTGACGCCCGAAGAGACGAGAATGGTCGCCGAGCGGGACTGGATCGGCCTCGTTCGGTACGGGGCCAACTTCTTCGTTCTGGAGAAATTCGCCCGCCTGGTCGGCGAGACCAATCTCGAAGTCTATGCCGAAATGCGCGGCGAAACCTTCGAGGAATTTCTCGCGACCCGTCAGGTGCCGGACGCCCGCTAGTCCAGCGGACCCGGCCCTCAACAACAATAAAACGTGCAGCCATCTTCAGCAGGAGAACAGTCATGTCCAGCAGAAATATCCGTGTCCTGGCGTCGTCCAGACGCAGCTTCCTCGCCGCCGCCTCGCTTGCCGGCATTCTTGCCGTTGTGCCCTCCCTTGCCGCGCAGGCGCGCGACTTCGTGGTCGGCACGGTTCTACCCCTCTCCGGAACCTTCGCGGATCAGGGCCGTCACTACGAGGACGGCATGAAGGTGTTCCAGAAGATCCATGGCGATACCGTTGGCGACCTCACGGTCCGGTTCGTGGTGCGAGACGACCAAGGACCGGGCTCGGGCGATCTCGCCAGGCGTTTGACGCAGGAGCTGATCCTGCGCGAGAAGGCTGACATCATCGTCGGCTACAGCTTCACCCCGAACGCGATGGCAGCCGCGTCCCTCCTGACGGAGGCGAAGAAGCCGGCGATCGTGGTCAATGCCGCGACCTCCAGCATCACGGAAAAGTCGGAGTATTTCTCCCGTATCTCCTTCACCATGCCGCAGATTGCCGGCACGCTGGGCAAATGGGCGGCGCAGAGCGGCATCAAGATCGCCTATACCATCGTGTCCGACTACGCGCCTGGGGTCGACGCGGAGACCTGGTTCATCAAGAGTTTCGAAGAGAACGGCGGCAAGATCGTCGGCTCTGCCAGGACGCCGGTGGCGGAAATGGAATATGCGCCGTTCCTGCAACGCGCCATGGAGGCCAAGCCGGAAGCACTCTTCGCCTTCAACCCCGGCGGCGACGTGTCGATCGCCTTCATGAAACAGGCGGGCGAGCGTGGCGTGAAGGAAGCGGGCATCAAGCTGATGGTGACCGGCGATGTCGTCGACGACAATCTGCTTCCCGCCATGGGCAATGCCGTCGACGGCGTGATTTCGGCCTGGCACTACCAGGCCGACCTCGACAATCCGGCCAACGCCCGTTTCCTGGCCGGATATCGCGAGGTGTTCGGGGCCGGAGCGGTGCCGAGCTACCGGTCGATGCAGGGTTACGACGCTATGGCGCTGATCTACCATGCGCTTGAGAAGACCGGCGGGAAGACCGACACGGACTCGCTGATGGCCGCCATCAAGGGTGCTCGACTCGACAGCCCCCGCGGTCCGATCGTCATCGATCCCGAAACCCGCGACATCGTGGAGAACATCTACATCCGTCGCGGCGAGATGAAGGACGGCAAGTGGGCGAACGTTTCCTTCGAAACGATCGAAGCCGTCAGGGACCCGGCGAAGTAACCATGTCGGGCGCCCTCACCGTCGTCGTGGACGGCATCGCCTACGGGATGCTGCTGTTCCTCTTCTCCATCGGACTGTCGATCACGCTCGGCCTGATGCGTTTCGTCAATCTCGCCCACGGCGCGTTCGCCATGTGCGGGGGATATGTGGCGGTGATGCTGCTCAACCGGTTCGGCGTGCCGTTCTTGCTCACCTTGCCCGCAGCCTTCGTGGGTGCCGGGTTGATCGGGATGGTCGCCGAACGCACTGTGATCCGGCATGTCTATGGCATGCCGGAGCTCCGGCAGGTCCTGTTCTCGATCGGCCTTGCCTTTGCGGCAGGGGCGATCGCGAACATCCTGTTCGGTCCCCAGCAGCAGCCGGTGCTGCTGCCTGCCGCACTGACCATGCGGATCGAAGTGTTCGGCGTCGGAACCACGGTCTACCGCCTGTTCGTCACCTTCTGCGGCATCGTCGCCGTGGTCGGACTGACCTACCTGTTCAACAATACGCGCTTTGGAGCCAAGGTGCGGGCTGCCGTCGACAGCCGCCGTACGGCCGAGGGCATCGGCATCAACGTCGACCGCCTGTTCGTGATGGCCTTCGGTCTCGGCGCTGCTTTCGCGGGTCTCGGCGGCGCACTCGGCGTCGGCATCGTCGGGCTCGATCCGAGCTTTCCCTTCAAGTACCTGGTCATCGTGCTGATGGTCGTGGTGATCGGAGGGCCCGGTTCGATCCTCGGCTCCTTCGCGGCGGCCAATTTCCTCGGCGTGACCGATGCAGTGTTCAAGTACTTGGTGCCGGAGGTCGGCTCCTTCGTGATCTACGGACTGCTTGTGCTCGTGCTGATCTTCTTCCCCAAGGGCCTTGCCGGGAGAACCCAATGAAGCTGCTTCCCAATGGCGGTCTCGGGCTGGTGTTGCTCGTCGCGGCCGCGCTTGCCAGCCATGTCCTGTTCCCGTTCTATCTCGGACTCATCTCCTCGTTGTTCATCCTGGCGATCTTCGCGCTGTCCTATGATCTGCTTCAGGGCTACGCGGGCGTCGTCTCGCTTGGTCATGCGGTCTATTTCGGTATCGGCGCCTATACCAGCGCGACGCTCAGCAACCATGGTGTGAACGAGCCGGTGCTCGGACTGGTTGCCGCACTGGTCGTCAGTGGCGCTGTCGCCGGTATTCTGGCCCGCATCGTCGTGGTCGGCACCGACCTCACCCGCCTACTGGTCACCCTCGGCATCGGGTTCCTGTTCCATGAGGCGGCCAACAAGGCACACTGGCTGACCGGCGGTGCCGACGGCAAGTCCGACTTCACGGTCGGTCCCGTGCTCGGTCTGTTCCAGTTCGACTTCCTCGGACGGACCGCGTTCTTCTACACGCTGGCGGTTCTTGTGCTGGTCTATCTGCTGCTCTTGCGCATCACCAGTTCTCCATTCGGGCTCGCCCTGCGCGGGATCCGGGAGAATGCCGGGCGCATGCCGGCAATCGGCGCGTCGGTCTCGCGCCATCTCGCTGTCACCTACGTCATGTCCGGCGCCATCGCTGGCGTCGCCGGCGCGCTGCTGACGCAGACGAGCCAGTTCGCCTCGCTCGACATGCTCGGCTTCGAGCGGTCTGCGGAAGTCGTCATCATGACCGCGCTCGGCGGCACCGGCAGCATCCCGGGCGTCGTACTCGGCGCTACCGCTTTCGGCTATCTCAAGGATGCGCTTTCCGCGCTCAGCCCGAAATACTGGCATCTGGGGATCGGCGTCGTCCTCATGGTATCCGTGTTCGTACTGCCCGACGGCATAGCCGGCTCGGGAGCCAGGCTCATGCGGCTCGTCAGGAGGAAGCCTTGAAACCGGCCATCGAAACATCGGGGCTTACGGTCAGCTTCGGCCATTTCACCGCGGTCGACAACGTGAGTCTGTCGGTCGCCTCTGGAGCCCGTCACGCCCTGATCGGCCCGAACGGCGCCGGCAAGACCTCGCTGGTCCATGCCCTGACAGGGGGCCTCCCAGCCTCCGGCACGGTGGCCATTGCAGGTCAGGACGTGTCGCGCATGCCGCAGAACACGCGGGTGCGCTGCGGCCTGGCGCGCACCTTCCAGATCAACCGGCTGTTCGCCGGTCTGACCGTGCTCGAAAACGTCAGCCTCGCCATCTTTGAACGCGACCGCAAGACCAGCAACTTCTGGGGCGTGGCCGCTGCCGACCGCCAGGTCGCCGAGGAGGCGAGAGATCACATCGCCTTCGCCCATTTGGAAGATTACGCCGACCATCGGGTGCATTCGCTTCCCTATGGAGTTCAGCGGCTGGTGGAGATCGCGATCGCTCTAGCCACCAGGCCACGCGTCCTCGTTCTCGACGAACCGGCAGCCGGCGTTCCCGCGGCGCAGAGCGAGGCGATTTTCGAGCGCATCAACGCGCTGCCGCGGGATCTGACGTTGCTGTTCGTCGAGCACGACATGAACCTGGTGTTCCGGTTTGCCGAGCGCATCACCGTGCTGGTCGGAGGCAAGGTTCTGACCGAGGGGACGCCGGCCGAGATCTCCGGCGACGAGCGGGTGCGCGAGGTATATCTGGGACGCAGGGGGCATCATGGCGCTGCTTGAGATTGAGACCCTGACCTCGGGTTACGGCGAGGCCATCGTCCTGGAGGAGATGAGCCTTGCCATCGCGGAGAGCGAAGGACTGGCCGTGCTCGGACGCAACGGCGTCGGCAAGACCACCTTGATGCTCGCCATCATGGGGCACATACGCCAGTTTGGCGGCACTGTGCGCTGGTCGGGCAGGGACATCTCCCGCCTGCCCGCCAACGCGCGGGTTCATCTCGGCATCGGCTGGGTGCCGCAGGAGCGCGACATCTTCAAGTCGCTCACCGTCGAGGAGAACCTGATGGTCGCCGAACGCGTCGGGCGTTTCGATGCTGCTGCAATCTACGATCTGTTTCCTCGGCTGCGCGAACGTCGCCGGAACATGGGCGACAAGCTGTCGGGCGGCGAACAGCAGATGCTGGCGATCGGGCGTGCGCTGATGACCAATCCGAAGCTGCTCCTGCTCGATGAACCGTTCGAGGGTCTCGCCCCGATCATCGTCGAGGAACTGGAAGACACGATCCGGCGTCTCAGGCGCGATTACGGCTTTGCCACGGTGATCGTGGAACAGCACGCCGAGGATGCGTTGCGACTGAGCGACCGGGCCATCGTGCTCGACCGCGGCCGCATCGTGCTGGAAGGTCTGGCCCAGGATTTGCTCGACGACTTCGACAGCGTGCAGAGGTGGATCGCCGTCTAGGATCAATCGAACGCGGAGGACCGCTGGAATGGCAGGCGAAGACATGTTTGCGGACACGCTGGCGGAACTGACCGCATCGCAGGTACAGGAGGCTGCCCGTTCGGGAGCGGCCGCGCTGCTGCCGGTCGGTGTGATCGAATGCCACGGTCCGCACCTGCCGACCGGCACCGATGCCTACACCGCCCTGAAGCTGTGCCAGCTGACCCGACGCTATGCCGCGGAGCTGGGCCGTCGCTGCGTCATCGCTCCACCCTACTACTGGGGCATCAACGGAATTCTCAACGAATTCCCCGGCAGTTTCCGCATCCGTGCCGAAACGGCGGCGGCGCTTCTGAGCGATGTTATCGGCTCGCTGTTCGCCAACGCGTTCCAGGACGTGCTCATCGTTAGCCACCATGGCGATCGGCTGCACAACGAGATGATCCGGGACGTCCTGACCGAACTGCACGTGCAAGGCCACACCAGGGCGCGATGGCTCTATGCACCGTTTCGCTGGCGCATGTTCGAGCGCCTCGGGATGAGCGGAGAAGAGCCGATCTGGGTACCCTGGGCGCCGACGCCGGCGCTCGACGACTTCAAGGTGACCGGCATCCTCGGCGTGCATGCGGACGAATACGAGACCGCGGCGATGGTCCGCTTCTTTCCCGATACCGTCGATTACGACGCCCTGCGCGGCCTTCCGCCGACTCGACTGACACTCGAGGACCTGCAGGACTGGCGCAAGGGCGGCGAAGACGCGAAACGGCTGACCCCGGACGGCTACTTCGGTGCGCCCAATCCGATCGATCCCGAACTGTGGCGCCACTACGACGAAACCGCGCGCGTGATGGCCAGAGCAATTCTGTAGGACATGGATCCGCGACGACGTGGATCCCCCGGTTCTTGCGTGCCCGAAGGGTCACGGCCATTCGGCGAAGTTCGGTCGGTGGATCGGCATCCGGCCCTCGGCCTTGCGCACGCGCCCCGGCGGTCTGCCGGTCTCGCGCTTGAAGAAGCGGTTGAAGTAGCCGGGATCCTTGAACCCCAAGGCATCGGCGATCTCCGTAACCTGGAGGTGGGATTCCGCCAGCAGCGTCTCAGCCTCGATGACCAGCCGTTCGTGGAGCAACTCCAGCGGCGTGCGGCCGGTCGCGCGTTTGACCGCGCTGGTGAGCCGAGCACGCGACACGCTGAGAAAGCGGGCGTAGTCGGCAACCGTCCAGTGGTCACGCAGGTGCAGTTCCATCAGATGCAGGAAGTTGCGCACGATAGTGCGCGGAGCCGCCTGTACCTTCAGGGGCTGGGGACTGGAGATGCGCCAGAGTGCCATCAACACCAACACGAGATGATGACGCGCCGCCTCCTGGGCGCCGGGCTGCCCCGAGCGCAGTTCCTGGCCGACTGCTTCGATCGATTGGGCGATGTCCAGGGCCAGCGCCGGAGTGAGGCGCGTGCCGATGATCGGATGGAACAGCGCGTCCCGGACCTGACGGCCGACCGGGCCGGAGGGGACCGCGCGCCCGAGCGCCAGTTCCGGCACCGTCAATGCCGCCCCGCGTGAGCCGGACTTCAGTTTCAGCCGCGCGGGCCGGCCGGCCGGCAGCCACAGCGCGCAGGGTCCGGTCAGCGGCAGGAGCGTGGCGCCCATGTCGAGCTCTCCTTGTCCGGTCACCAGAATAAACGCGCGATTGCGCGTGCCGCGCAGCGTCCAGGCGACCGGCGACAGTGCGGTGTGGATCGACACCGCTTCCGTGTCCGGGAGCACTTCGATGGCTTGCGGCTGGCCGGGCACCAGGATCCCGCGGCCGCGGCTGTCGAGAAGAGGATCCATAGTGTCTCCCTGCGGATGAGCCTGCCCCAGCTTACGGAGTTCTACGTGGAAGAAGGCACTGTAATCGATCAAAAGTACATTTTCTTTTTTAAAAAGTCCATTTTTCGGTATACGCAACCGTCTACCCTAGGAGCAAGGACAGGCATGCGGGATGCAGCCTGATCCGGTCGCCGCAGTTCCAACGACGGCGGGACAAGGGAGGAATCATCATGACCACTGGAAAGGGTAGGCTGCGCCTGCCGACACTTGCCATGCTTGCGGCCGCTGCCGGCCTTGCCGCCACCGGCGCCTTCGCGCAGGACCAACGCACATCCGTCAAGATCGGATATGCCGTCTCCATGACCGGCCCGAATGCCGGCGGAGCGGGCATGACCACCATTCCCAACTACAAGCTCTGGCTATCCGACGTTGCCGCCAACGGTGGGCTCGAACTGCCCGACGGGTCCAAGCTGCCGGTCGAGGTGATCGAGTACGACGATCGTTCCAGTGCCGAGGAAGTGGTGCGGGCGGTCGAGCGTCTGGCCGGCCAGGACAAGGTCGACTTCATCCTGCCGCCCTGGGGCACCGGTTTCAACCTTGCCGCCGCGCCGTTGTTCGACCGCTACGGCTACCCGCAACTCGCCGTCTCCTCGGTCACCGACAAGGCGCCGGAATTCGTCAAACGCTGGTCGAAGAGCTTCTGGTTCCTCGGCGGCGGTCGCGATTATGCCGGTGCGCTCGCCAAGCTCGTCGCCGATCAGGTCGAGCAGGGTGCTGTCAATTCCAAGGTGGCTATGATCTCGGTGGCCGACGGGTTCGGCATCGATCTGGTGACAGCGGCCCGTCCGGCTTTCAAGGACGCCGGGCTGGAGGTCGCCTATGACCGCACCTACCCGGTCGGCACGCAGGACTTCACCGCGTTGCTGAACGAGGCGGCTGCCTCGGGTGCCGACACCTTCGTCGCCTTCTCCTACCCGCCCGACACCTTTGCCATGACCCAGCAGGCGCAGATCGCGTCGTTCAACCCGAAGATCCTGTATCTCGGTGTCGGAGCAGGTTTTCCGACCTTTGGCCGGAACCTTGGCGACAAGGCCGAGGGCGTCATGACGCTCGGTGGGATCGACATCACCAACGAGCGCAACATGGCCTATCGCGAACGCCACAAGGAGTTGAACGGTGAGTATCCCGACCTGTGGGGCAGCGTGATCACCTATGCCAGCCTGCAGATGCTGCAGGAGGCCATCAAGCGGGTCGGCCTCGACCGTGACGCGGTTGCCAGGGAACTGTCGACCGGCACCTTCGACACGGTGCTCGGCGAGACCAGGCTTGAGGACAACCAACTGCGCCAGCTCTGGCTGGTCGGTCAGTGGCAGAACGGCCATCTCGTGGGCGTGGAACCGGCCGATCGTCCGGGCGCGTCGAAGCCGGTCCTGCCGAAGAAGCCCTGGAACTGAGCGCAAGAGGCCGGCGCGGGCAATTCTGTCGTGCGCCGGCCATGGCCTGCCGGCCGGACGCTCCTGGAGACCGAATGACCCTCACGACCGCACTCATCGCGGGCCTCGTGCTCGGCGGCACCTATGCGCTCGTCGCCATGGGCCTGACGCTGCAATACGGCATCGCCCGCATCATGAACCTTGCCTACGGCGACATGATCATCACCGCTGCCTTCGCCGCCTTCGTGCTGCAGGGCGCCCTGGCCGTCAACCCGATCCTCGGGCTCGCCCTGGTCGTGCCCGGCGGCTTCGTCTTCGCCTATTCCGTCTATCGGCTGATTCTTGCCCCGCTGGTCCGGCGCGCGCCGGACCGTGGTGCGCTTGAGGTGGATTCCATCCTGACCACCTTCGGCCTGCTGTTCGTCGTGCAAGGCGTGCTGCTGGTGATCTTCGGCAGCAACTACACGAGCTACAGCTTTCTCAACGTACCGGTCGACGTGCTTGGCGCTCCGATCGCCGCCAACCGGCTGATCGCGTTGGTGCTTGCCCTGGTGATCGGCCTGTCCTTGTACCTCCTTCTGACCCGCACCCGCTGGGGTACGGCACTTCGTGCGGTGGCCGTATCGCCGCAATCGGCCGGCCTGGTCGGCATCGATGTCAATCGCGCCGCTGCCTTTGCCTTCGCGCTCGGCGGCGGGCTGGCGGCGGCCGGCGGCGTCGTCATCTCCATGTACCAGACCTTCACGGCGACGGGGGGCGTCGTGTTCACGATGAAGGCGCTGATCGTCGTCATCATGGGTGGCGTCGGAAACCTGCTCGGCGCACTGATCGCGGGTCTGCTGCTCGGGGTGGTCGAGACCCTGGTGTCGACCTATGCCGATCCGGGCCTGACGCTCGCGGCCACCTACACCATCTTCCTGGTCGTGCTCCTGTGGCGGCCCCAGGGACTGTTCGGGCGGGCCATGCGATGAGAACCACCTTCGGCATTGCCGCCGTCGCGGCGGTCTTCCTGGCGCTGGCCTTGGCGCCGTTTCACCTCGGTACCTACGGCGTCGGCTTGCTGATCGGCCTGACTGGCTACGTCACGCTGGCCAGTGCGTGGGCGCTGTTCTCCGGACCGACGCGGTTCGTCTCGCTGGCCACCGTCGCCTTCTTCGGCATCGGCGCCTACACCACCGCAGTGCTCTACGAAGTGCTGCCGCCGGTGCTTGTCCTGGCCGTGGCCGGCCTGATCGGCTTCATCGTCGCGCTGGTGGTCGGCTTGTCGACCCTGCGCCTCGCCGGTGTCTATTTCGTCATCTTCACCTTCGGCTTGGCAGAGCTCGTGCGGCAGCTGGTCACATGGTACGAGGTCAACGTGACCGGCACGCTCGGCCGCTACCTGTTCGTCGATTTCGGCCCGGAAGTCGTCTACTGGCAGTTGCTCGCTCTGTGTGCCGTCACCATCGGCCTGTCGTTCCTGATCCAGCGCAGCCGGCTCGGCCTTGCCTTGAAGATGATCGGCGACGACGAGGTCGTGGCCGAGCACTGCGGTCTGCCGACGGCGCGGGTCAAGCTGGCGCTGTTTGCGGTCAGCTCGGTCATCATCACGCTGGTCGGGGCGATCCAGGCGCCGCGCTGGACGTATATCGAGCCGACCATCGTCTTCAATCCGACCATCTCGTTCCTGACGCTGATCATGGCGCTGCTCGGCGGGGCAGGGCGGCTGTGGGGGCCGGTAGTCGGCGCCGTGCCGCTGTTCCTGCTGTTCGAATGGCTGTCGGCAAACTTCCCGAACCACTATTCGATCATCCTCGGCCTGCTGTTCATGGCCATCGTCTTCGTGCTGCCGCGCGGGGTTCTGGAGTTCCTGGAGGGCCTTGTCCGGCGGCAGCGTTCTGGCCGCAGGGAAACCCCGTTCAAGGGCGAGGTGGCGTCATGACCGCGTTTCTGGACATCGCCGACCTGTCCAAGCGCTTCGGCGGCCTGACCGCGGTCAACCATGTCTCGTTCTCGCTTGGGCGCGGCGAGGTGGCGGCGCTGCTCGGGCCGAACGGTTCGGGCAAGACCACGGTGCTGAACATGATCTCCGGCCTGCTGCCGGTTTCCGGCGGGACGATCACGCTCGCCGGCAGGCGCTTGACGGGCCTGCCGGCACATCGGATCGCCCATGCCGGCGTGGCGCGCACCTTCCAGCTGGTCCGGGTTATGCCGTCGCTCAGCGTGACGGAGAACATTCTCGCCGCGATCCTGTTCCGCACCGGTGCTCCCTCCGAGCGCGAGGGTCGCGAGGAAGCGCAGGCTCTGCTGGCCGAGGTTGGCCTGGATGGCCGGGGCGCAGAAGCCGCCGCCAGCCTGACCTATATCGACCAGAAACGCATGGAACTCGCCCGTGCCCTGGCCGCGCGTCCGCAACTCCTCCTGCTGGACGAATGGCTCGCCGGCCTCAATCCCTCGGAGTTGCGCATCGGCATCGATCTCATTGCCAGGCTCAACGCCCGCGGTATCACCATCCTTCTGGTCGAGCACGTCATGGATGCGGTGCGGGCCTTGTGTCCGCGTTCGGTGGTGATGAACGCCGGCAAGACGCTGGCCGACGGGGCAACAGCCGACGTGCTGCGGGATCCCGAGGTCGTGCGCGCCTACCTGGGAGCTGCCCATGCTGTCTCTTGAAGGCCTCTCGGTGCGCTACGGCAAGCACCTTGCCCTCGACTCCGCCACGATCCGCGTCGACAAGGGAGAGACGGTGGTGATCCTCGGCGCCAACGGCGCGGGCAAGTCGAGCCTGCTCAAGGCGATCGCCGCAATGGTGCGTCCGGATGCGGGCGCGCGGATCGATTTCCTCGGCCGCTCGTTGATCCAGTTGCGTCCGCATCAGGTCCTCGAAGCGGGCATCGCCCTGGTGCCGGAAGGCCGCGGCATCTTCGCGGAACTGACGGTGGAGGAGAATCTTCTGCTCGGCGCCTATGCGGCCCGGGCACGGGCCGGAGAAGCACGCCAGCGTGCCTTCGTGTTCGATCTGTTTCCCCGCCTCGCCGAACGGCGTGGCCAGTTGGTGGGCACTATGTCCGGAGGCGAACAGCAGATGGTCGCCATCGGCAGGGCGCTGATGTCGAGTCCGGACCTTCTGATGCTCGACGAGCCTAGCCTCGGTCTTGCGCCGGTGGTGGTCGGGGAACTGTTCGAGGCACTCGGACGGGTGCGGGATGCGGGCATCGCGCTGCTCCTGGTGGAGCAGAACGTGACCATCAGCCTCGGCATCGCCGAGCGCGGCTACCTCATGGAGGTCGGGCGCATTGTCGGCGAGGGAAGTGCCACAGCCCTGAAGGAAGACCCGGCCGTCCAGCGGGCCTTTCTCGGACTGACATCGTGACTATGAGACCAGGAAACTCAGACAAGGAAAAGATCAATGGATGCTATCGGACTTCTGATTGGGGACGAGGACACGCCGGCCTCCGACGGCCGCACCTTCGAGCGGCGCAACCCGATTACCGGCGAGGTGGCCTCGCTGGTTGCTGCCGCCGCGATCGAGGATGCCCGGCTTGCCTGCGATGCCGCCGCTGCCGCCTTTCCCGCCTGGGCGGAGATGGGGCCGGGACCGCGGCGCAAGATCCTGCTGGCCGCTGCCGATGCCCTTGAAGCCCGCGTCGAGGACTTCGTGCGCGCAATGGCCGAGGAGGTCGGCGCGACGGCAGGCTGGGCCCGCTTCAACGTAGGCCTTGCCGCCGACATGCTGCGCGAGGCGGCTGCGCTGACCACTCAGGTCGGCGGTGAGGTGATCCCGTCCAATCGGCATGGCAGCCTTGCCATGGCGGTGCGCCAGCCGGCTGGCGTTGTGCTGTCCATCGCCCCCTGGAACGCGCCGGTCATCCTCGGCGTGCGGGCCCTGGCGACGCCTCTTGCCTGCGGCAACACGGTGGTCATGAAGACGTCCGAGATCTGCCCGCGCACCCATCGGCTGATCGTCGACGCCTTGCAGCAGGGCGGGGTTCCCAGGGGTGTGCTCAACGCCATCTCCAACGCCCCGGACGATGCACCGCAGATCGTCGAGGCGATGATTGCCCATCCGGCCGTGCGCCGGGTGAACTTCACCGGCTCGACGCGGGTGGGCCGCATCATCGCGGAGATGTGCGGGCGCCATCTGAAGCCGGCGCTGCTGGAACTGGGCGGCAAGGCGCCCTTCGTCGTGCTCGACGACGCGGACCTTGATGCGGCGGTCGATGCGGCGGCCTTCGGTGCCTACATGAACCAGGGGCAGATTTGCATGTCGACCGAGCGGATCATCGTCGACGAGAAGGTGGCCGATGCGTTCATGGAGAAACTGACGCAGAAGGCACGCTCGTTGAAGGCGGGCGACCCGCGCGAAGGCAAGACCCCGCTCGGTGCAGTGGTCGACCAGCATGCGGCTCGACGCATCCAGGACCTGATCAAGGACGCGACGGCCAAGGGCGCGGTTCTGGCGGCCGGCGGCGGCGTGCAGGGCGCGATCATGGAGGCCACCCTGCTCGACCGGGTGACGCCCGCCATGCACATCTACGCCCAGGAAAGCTTCGGCCCGGTCGCGGTGGTGATGCGCGTCGATGGCATCGACGAGGCGGTGCGCATTGCCAACGATACCGAATACGGCCTTTCGGCCGCCGTGTTCGGCCGCGACGTGACGCGAGCGCTGGCCGTGGCTCGGCGGATCGAATCCGGGATCTGTCACATCAACGGTCCGACCGTCCACGACGAGGCCCAGATGCCCTTCGGCGGCGTGAAGGATTCCGGCTACGGCCGCTTCGGCGGCAAGGCGGGCATCAACGAGTTCACCGAACTGCGCTGGCTCACCATCCAGGACGGTCCGATCCACTATCCGTTCTGACATCAGGGCTCGGCGCCGGCTCGACCGGCGCCGACCTGTTTCGGAGATCCCCATGAAGCTCGCGAACAAGACCGCCGTCATCACCGGCGGCGCCGGCAGTCTCGGCCTTGCGACGGCCGGTCTTTTCCTTCGCAACGGAGCCCGAGTGGTGCTCGTCGACCTCAACCTCGGGGCACTGGAGGCGGCGCGTGCCAGCCTGCCGGACGGCGAGGTGCTGACGGTCGCAGCCGACGTGTCCAGCGAGGCGGACACCCGCCACTACATCGAGGCAGCGGTCGCCGCCTTCGGGCCAATCGACGTGCTGTTTTCCAACGCTGGAAACTTCGGCACCGTCGCGCCGATCGCCGACTATCCCCTGAACCTGTTCGAAGCCGTGCAGCGTGTGCATGTCACCGGTGCTTTCCTCGCGGCCAAGTACGGGACGCCGAAGATGCGCGACGGCGGCAGCCTGATCATCACATCCAGCGTGGCAGCGACGCGCGGCGATGCCGGCGTCTATGCGTATATTACCGCCAAGCATGCCCAGGTCGGCCTGATGCGCTGCCTGGCAAAGGAACTCGCCGGACGCCGCATCCGCGTCAACACGATTCATCCGGGCCCGCTCGACAACGGTTTCCAGCGCACGGTTGAGGCGGGCATCGGGGCGGAACTCGGCATCGATGGCGGCGAAATGTTCGACCGACTCATCCCTCTCGGCCGCCACGGGCATGCGGAGGAGGTTGCCCGCTCGGTGCTCTATCTGGCTAGCGACGACAGCAGCTTCACCACCGGTGCGATGCTGATGATCGACGGCGGCATGAGCGTGTAGTGCTGCCGTCGATCCGCCGGTCAAGATCCGTTGGACGGCAGGAAGGGCGGTACCGGATCGGTGCCGCCTTCCTTTTGGCGGTGTGTTCAGCGGAACAGCGTGTCGACGTAGTTCGCACCGATGCCGACTTTCTCGTAATGGGTGCGGCATAGGCTGATATACTGGTGGACGTCGAAATAGCCGTCCGGCTGGCCGTCCTCGTCGAGCCAGATCAGCGGCCCGGTGACCTGGAAGAACACCTTCATCGGGTCCGGGTGCTCATAGGCGACCAACGTATGGCCTTCGCCGGGCGTCTCGTAGACGAAGTCGCCGGCGGTCGCGGTCCAGTCGTGCTCCAGATAGCCCCATTTGCCGGAGATCGTATAGGCGAAGACCTCGTGTGGGTGATAGTGGCGGTTCACCAGGCCCGGCCCCTTGGACATGAGGATGTCGCACCATTTGTTCTGGGTCGGCGAGATCCACAGGGGTCGCGAAGACACGGTTTCGGTGAAGGGCACGTAGTAGCGTTCGTCGTCGGTCGCCGCATTGCCGATATAGACTTCCGGCAGCGCGTCCGGCTGGAACACGGTGCTGATCGGTTTCAGATCCTTCCAGAACTCCGAGTTCGGGGCTTCGGGCATTGCGTTCTCCTCTCCTTGGGTGTGATGATGGGCCTGTGAACGGCCGGCCGTCAGGCGCGCACGCGCACGTCGAGCAGGGCAAGCGTGCCCTTGCTGTCGATGTGCCCAAGCGCCTCGGCGAGCGCCTGCGGCAGGGCATCGCCATGGTCGACGCGACGGGCATAGGCCCGGCTGGCCTCGGCCACGCGCACGAAATCCGGCACCGGCGCGAGCTGGGTCAGTGGCATCTTGTTGCTGCGTGCCGCATGGCCGTCCGGGTAGAGGCCGAGCACCGACTGGCGCACTGCGCCCCATTCGGCATTGTTGACGACCAGGACCAGGATGGGCAGGTCGAGCGCCTCCGCGATCTGGTGGCAGGCGACCGGGTTGGAGAAGATGTAGGAGCCGTCCCCCATGGTCGCGACGACCGTACGGTCGCGGTTGCCGAGCTTCATGCCCAGGGCGGCCGGGAACGACCAGCCGAGCCCGCCGGAATGGGGTTCCTGGTACCATGACTTGGGATGGGCGAGGGTCATCGGGGCGAGCGGGCAGCCGAGCTCCGACAGCACCGCGGCGTCACGCCCTTCCAACGCCCGCGACAGGCACAGGCTGACCCAGTCCTTGGTCATCGGGTCGCTGCGGCCCTGTTCGGCCCGGGCCAGGACAGCCTGGCGGCTCGCCGCGTTGCGGGCGGCCCAGGCGTCGCGTCGGGCGGCGATGTCGCTTGCGCGCACGTCCTTCACCGGGGCAAGCCGGTCGCGCAGGGCCAGCAGGCCGGGCTCGACGTCGCAGGCGAGCGCGAGGTCGCACGGGAAGTTGCGCACCGGGAAGCGCGTGTAGAGCGGATCCTGGCCCAGATGGATGACCTTGCAGCCGGGTCTCAGCTTGTGGATGTCCGGAGACCAGGGGGCAAGGCTGTCGATCACCAGCACCACGTCGGCCTCGGCCAGCAGCGGAGCCGGGTCGGGCGCGGCGGCCATTGGATGGTCGAGCGGCAGCGCAAGACGTACCGCCCAGTACTGACACACGGGCGCGCCCCAGTCGGAAGCGATCTCGGCGAGGGCGGCGAAGCCTGCCTCGCCGCCGGTGCCGCGCTGGGCGAAGATGACGGGATTGCGGGCGCTGGCGATCAGCCGTGCCGCCTCGTCGAAGGCGGCCGCGTCCAGGCCGGGGCGCGCTGGGCGGATGCTCGCCGGCGCCGCGATGCCGTCGGTAGCGCACGGCTCGCACAGGACCTCACGCGGCAGGCTGATGTAGACGGGACCGCGTGGCGTGGTTTCGGCGATCGCCAGCGCCCGGTCGACGATCTCGCTCACCTGTTCGGGAAACCGCAGTTCGTAGTCCCACTTGCAGGCTTCGCGCACCAGCGCGGTCTGGTCGTGCATCTCCTGACCCCAGCCGATCGGCACGGTGCGCGACCCGAGTCTGCCCTTTTCCGTTGTCGGCGTGCGGCCGGAAAACAGCAGCACGGGAATGTGCTCCGTAGCGGCGTTGATCGCGCCGATGGCGCAGTTGGCGAGGCCGACGTTGGTGTGCGCCATCACCGCCTGGGTCCGGCCGGTGGCAAGATAATAGCCGTGTGCCATGCCCATGGCCGCAGCTTCATGGGGCATCACCAGCCCTTGTGGCAGCTCGATCTGCTTGGCCTCTGCCTCGGCCAGGCCTTCGATGATCGGCGGGAAGTCGGTGCCGGAATTGGCAAAGATGTAGTCGATTCCGAGAGCCTTCAGGCGGGCAAGCAGGGCACCGCCTGTGGTCAGCGAGGCACTCTCTGCGCGGCCCGCGCCGGCAGCCGTGCCGGTCGGGCTGGGGGTGGCCTTTTGCATCTTGTCTAGCGCTCCGCATATTTCTATATTTAAAATTACGTTTTCTTATATTGAACCACGGGCTCGGGACCGTCAATCCTCCCGCAGCCTGCGTCCCTGTGTTTCCGGAGGTGTCATGGCGCCGCAGATCAACGGTTCGGTGGTCAAGGCTTTCGAGATCCTGCATCTGTTTACGCGCGATCGGCCCGTGGTCGCTGCGGCCGATCTGGTTCGCGAACTGGGACTGAACAATGTGACCGCGCACCGCTTCCTGCGCACGCTGGAGCATGTCGGTGCGCTGGTTGTCGAGGCGCGTGGCCACTACAGGCTCGGCTTTGTCTTCGCCGATCTGGGGTCGCGGGTGCTTGAGATCGAATCCATCGCCCGTGTCGTGCAGCCGGTGCTTTCGGCGCTGACGGAGGCGATCGGCGAGGGCAGCATGGCGACCGTCCTGCGTGCCGACAAGGTCGTGTGCATCGCCCGCGCCCTGCCGCGGCGCCCGCTCTCGGTCGACGTCCGTGTCGGCTCCGAACTCGAAGCCTATTGCACAGCCCATGGCAAGCTCTGGTTGGCGCATCTGCCCGAAGCCGAACTGGGCCGCTATCTGGCCACGGTGGCGCGTCCTGTATTCACGGCGACCACGATGGTGGACGAGGCCGCCTTGCGGGCCGAGATCGCATCCATTCGCAAGGCTGGCTATGCATTCAACCGGGGGGAGCGCGAGGAGGGGCTGGCCGCGGTCGCGGTTCCCGTGCTCAACCGTGCTGGCGGCATGATCACCGGCCTGTCGGTCTTCGGTCCCGCCGCCCGGCTCGACGAGGCTGCCTTGATCTCCGCGCGCGATCGCCTTCGCCGCGCCGCCGCCGATCTGGAGCAGGGCTTCTACGGCACGGGCCTCTGACGGCCGCGTGCCGATGTGCCGCAAGCTGGGCCTCGCATCCGCACGGGTGATCGGGGCGCTGTGACTAGACCCATGTCGATTTTTGTTGCAATCACAACATTTTTAATGTTGGAATTGCAAATATAACAATCATCTGGAACGATAAAGTGTTGTACGACGCAGAATTCCTTGACCGGCTTACAAACGGCGTCAAAGGCCTTATGCCGGTTTGGCAAACCGCGGCGGATGCCGACGTCAAGCTTCTGACCATCTCGGAAAATGCAACCTTCCATATTGATGATACGGCGCTCGGGCGGAGCCTCGTCGTGCGGGTTCACCGGCCCGGCTATCATTCGGAGGCCGAAATCCTCTCCGAGCTCGCCTGGATCGAGGCGCTGCGACGGGACGGCGTCGTCGCAACGCCGCGTCCGATCGCGGCACGCGATGGCAGCCTGTTGCAAACCTTTTTCGACGGCGAGACGGCACGTCATGCCGTTGCCTTCGAATTCATGAGCGGCAGGGAACCGGACACGGAAACGGATCTGGCGAAATGGTACGGCAAACTGGGCGAGATCAATGCCCGGCTGCATCGGCACAGCCAAGCCTGGACACGCCCGGACCAGTTCATCCGAAAGACCTGGGATTTCGACCGGATCATCGGCGACCGAGCGTACTGGGGCGACTGGCGCGAGGCCCTCGGGCTGACCCCCGACGGCAGGGCGATCCTTGAGCGCACCCACGCGCAGCTCGCATCCCAGACCAGGCTTTACGGCTACGGCGGTGATCGCTTCGGCCTTGTTCACTGCGACATGCGTGCCGCCAATCTGCTGGTCGATGGCGATCGGCTCGGTGTCATCGATTTCGACGACTGCGGCCTGTCCTGGTTCGCCTATGACTTCGCCGCCGCGATCAGCTTCATGGAGCACGAACCGTTTATTCCCGACCTGATGGCGGCTTGGCTTGAAGGCTATCGGCGCGTTGCACCGCTCGGCGCCGAACACGAGGCGGCGCTGCCGATGTTCATCATGCTTCGTCGGATGCAACTGACCGCCTGGATCGCCTCGCATGCCGAGACGCCGACCGCGCAGTCGATGGGCGCCACCTATACGGACGGAACCGTGGCGCTCGCCGAACGCTATCTGATCGAACACAGTTGAGGAAAACCCCGATGAGCGTTGCCACGAAGAAGATCCTCGACCTCAACCGCTTCGACTTGGCGCGCAGCGAGGGCTTTCCTCCCGACCTGGCCGAACGCGTCGCTAGACGCTATGCGAGCTTCGGAGCTTCCTCCGTGCTGTTCTACGAGCAGCCGATAGAAATGGTCCGCGCCCGGGGCGCGTACATGTACGATGTCGACGGGCGGCAATACCTCGACGTCTACAACAATGTGCCATCGGTCGGCCATTGCCATCCCCGTGTGGTCGAGGCGATCGCTCGCCAGGCCGGCGAACTGAACATCCACACGCGCTACCTCAACCGGGTTGTCGAAGCCTATTCGGAAAGGCTGCTCGCCAGCTTTCCCGAAGGTTTGGACAATGTGGTCATGACTTGCACAGGCAGCGAGAGCAATGATCTCGCCATGCGGATCGCCCGCATTGCCGCAGGTGCCGAAGGCTTCATCGTGACCGAGGCTGCCTATCACGGCAACACCGCGCTCGTCACGGAAGTCTCTCCCTCCTCGTTGCGCAGGCGCAGGTCGGCCCCCTTTGTGTCAATCGTGCCCGCCCCTGCGGCGCTTGAGGGAACGAGCGTCGAGGAGAGCTTTGCCGCATCGGTGGAACAGGCCATCGTCGAGCTTCGTGCGCGCGGCGTCGGCCTCGCCGCGCTGATTGTCGACACGATATTCTCGAGCGACGGGATCTATGCCGATCCGGCCGGCTTCCTGAGGGAGGCGGCCGGTGTCGTGAAACGCGCCGGTGGCCTGCTGATCGCTGACGAAGTTCAGCCCGGTTTCGGGCGGACCGGCGGCGGCCTCTGGGGTTTCGAGCGCCATGGCGTGACACCCGATATCGTCACCATGGGCAAGCCTATGGGCAACGGTTTTCCGATGGGCGGCGTCGTCACGCGTTCGGAACTCCTCAAGAGGTTCTGCGAGGAAACCGGATACTTCAACACCTTCGGCGGCAACCCGGTCGCGGCAGCCGCCGGCAATGCCGTGCTGCAAGTGATCGAGGAGGAAGGACTGGTCGAGCGGTCCGCTACCGTGGGCAGCTATCTCAGGCAGTCGCTCCGATCCCTGCAGAAGAGCCATGCCGAGATCGGTGATGTCCGCGGTGCGGGCCTGTTCCTCGGTCTCGACTTCATCGACCCGGCAACAGGCGAGCCGGACGTGGCGCTCGCCTCCCATGCGATCAACCAGATGAAGCAGAAAGGCATCCTGATCGGGGCCGCGGGGAAATACGGCGCAACCCTGAAGATCCGGCCGCCGCTCTGCTTTTCGACCGAAAACGCGGACTTTTTCAGCGCCACCCTGGATGCCATTCTCAAGGCGCGATGAGAGCCGCACTGTGCCGGCGGTAGCCAGGCACGACAATCGCGCCCGGCCTCTTTTCCGGTCAGCCCATCGCTTCGAGCGCGCCGAGCGATTCCGGCAGGATCTGTCCGCCGTCGATGACAAGCGTTTGGCCGGTGATATAGGCAGCCTCCTCGGAGGCGAAGAACAGCACGGCATTGGCAATATCCGCCGGCGTGCCTAGACGGCGCAGTGGGATCGACGCTTCCATGGCTGCGATGTATTCCGGACCAGTGCCCTCGAGGCCTTCCGTCATGATGTTGCCCGGCATCACCGCATTGATCGTAATCTTCTTCGGCGCCAGCTCGATCGCGGCGGTGCGCATGAAACCGAGTTGGCCTGCCTTGCTTGCCCCGTAATGCGACCAGCCCGGATATCCGGTGATCGGTCCGGTGATCGAGGAGGTAAGGATGATGCGGCCGGAACCGGCCGTCGTCATCGCGGGCAGAACGGCCGAGACGCTGAGGAAGGTGCTCCTGAGGTTGGTCGTGATCACGTGATCGAAATCGGCCGGTGTCATCTCGCCGAGCTTGGCGGCCGGGAAGATGCCCGCATTCGCGCATAGCACGTCGACGCCGCCATAACGGAGCACAGCCGCCTCGACCATCGCCTTGCAGCCCTCCTCGGTGCCTACATCAGCGGAAAAACCTGATGCGGTCTCGCCGATCTCGGCTGCGATCTTGTCGGCATCGGCCTGGTTTCGCGATACGACGAGGACATTCAGCCCCGCTTCCCCGAAGCGCAGTGCGATGCCCTTGCCGATGCCGCGACTCCCGCCCGTGACGATGATCGTTTTCCCCTGTAGTGACTTCAACATTTTTTCCTCATTCCCCTGTTGTGGTTTCAACATTTTCAGTATCGCGCTGCAGCATTCTTCGTTCCCGATTAAACTCTGGCCATTTTCCAGGCAATGCCTGCTCAAAAGAAATGCAGAGTGATTATCGATTTCTAGGCGCATCCCAGCAGCATCTGAACCCATCGGTCAACGGCCGCCGCCGTAATCGATCCGTCATTGCGCAATGCACAATGACCTGGAAAAAATATGTTGTAAACCACACATTTCTGCGACACACTTCCAACATAACGGACACGCGAAACGTCACAGACGGTCATCAACAGGGGAACGGCGATGATGAAGATCTCCAGACGCAACATGATGCAGATGATGGGTGCCGCGGCTTTTGCGGGCCCGCTCGCGAGCGCGACGCGCGCCTTTGCAGGGCGCGCGAAGGAACTCAACATCCTGTGCTGGGAAGGTTACAATTCGGCCGAGGTTCTGGACCCGTTTCGGTCCAGCCATGCGGCCAACGTCAAGGCCGAAAGCCTGACCAACGACCCGACCATGATCAACCGCCTGCGCGCCGGCGAAACCAAGATCTGGGACCTCATCAACGTCAACAATCCCTGGGCCCGCAAGGTCATGGCGCCGGCCGGCCTGATCAAGCCTCTGCCGCGCGCCGAGTTCGAGCCCTATTTCGACACCATGCTGCCGGACTTCAAGGCGCCCTATCGCTGGGCGATGAGCGACAACGGCGAGGATCTGCTGGGCATGGCCCAGCGCTTCGGGCCCTACAGCTTCGTCGTCAACACCGACAAGGTCAGCAAGACGACGGCGGAAGAGCAGGGCTGGGACCTGTTCAACGATACGGCCCTCGCCGGCAGATATGGTATCCAGGAATCCGACGACTGGAACGTCTTCAACATCTTCCTGATCGCCGGCATCAATCCGTTCAAGGAACATACGGAAGAAGAATTCAAAGCCTTCTCCGAGACCGCCGAGAAGGTATTCAAGGGAGCCAGGATGGTCGGCGACATGGCCTCGCTCAACCAGGCGCTGGTCTCCGGCGAAATCGACCTCTACATGACCGGTGGCACCTATTCCGTCTCGCCGGCCCGCGCCGACGGTTATCCTAACCTGCGCGCCATCACCCCGCTCACGGGCCCGATCGACGGCAAGGGCGGCATTTCCTGGATCGAGATAACCTCGACCGTCAACAATCCCGACCTGTCGCCGCTCGCCATCGAATTCCTCAAATATGTCCAGGACCCCGAGGTCGCCCATACCGTCGCCTTTGCCGAGGGCACGTTCAACCCGGTCAGCCAGATGGGCAATCCGAAGTGCTTCGAGCTCTTCACCAAGGACGAACTGGAAGCCATCCAGTGGGACAGCCTCGAAGAGGACATGGCTCGATCGGCCGAATACGACATCGTGCCTGACTACGACAAGGCGCTTGAACTGATGACGGCTGCCAGGCGCCTGCGGGGCTGACGCGATCCTGTTCACACGGAGCCATAGGATGAGCCTTGCGATGATCTCTCCCACACCGGCCGACATTCCCTCGAGGGTGGACGGCGCAAGCCAAGCCAGGCCGGCGCCGGTTCTGCAACTGGTCGGTGTCCGCAAAGTCTTCGGCGATTTCGCCGCAGTCGACGGCATCGATGTCGATATCCGGGAGGGTGAGTTCGTCACCATTGTCGGACCCTCCGGATCCGGCAAGACGACCCTGCTGCGCATGCTTGCCGGCATGGAATCGCCGTCCGAAGGCTACATTACGCTCCGAGGCGAACTGATCAACGACGTGCCGGCCGACAAGCGGCCGACATGTCTGGTCTTCCAGTCGCTGGCCCTTTTCCCGCACAAGACCGTGGGCGAGAACATCGAGTTCCCGCTGAAGGTCCGCAAGATGCCAGCCGCCGCACGCAAGGCCCGTGCCCTCGAACTGATGCGCATGGTGCGCCTGCCCGAGCACTATTATTCCAAGAACGTGATGCGCTGCTCCGGGGGCGAAAAGCAGCGCGTAGCCCTTGCCCGCGCCTTCTCTTATGATCCGGACGTGCTGTTCTTCGACGAACCGCTCTCGGCACTCGACTACAAGCTGAAGAAGGTGCTGGAGAAGGAACTGAAGGACCTGCATCGCGAGAGCGGCAAGACTTTCGTCTATATTACCCACTCTCTGGAGGAGGCCATGGTCATGTCCGACCGCGTCGGCGTGATGAGCCGCGGCCGCCTCGTGCAGATCGGCACGCCGGAGGAAATCTACACCAGACCCGCCACACGCTTCGTCGCTGAATTCTTCGGCGAGGTGAACAGTTTCGACGTCAGGCGCGACAGGCACGGCGGCTGGAAACGCGCCGATGGCCAGGCGATCGCGGTTGCTCCCGTCAGCGACACGATCGGCGACGAGGCGACCGTCATCGTGCGGCCGGAGTCGATGCGCTTCGTCGCCGGCGCCTCGCGCGCCGACAATCTGATCGCCGGCAGGGTCTACAACGAGTACCTGCTGGGATCGCGCGTGCAGTATCAGGTGCATGCCGACGGCCGGGTCTATCTGGTTGAGGCGGCACGGGCGGCGGGAGCCGGCATCTCCTCGGGCGACGCTGTCACTATCGGCTGGGACGCCCGCGACGCCATCGTGGTGGGAGACTGAAATGGCGGTGACCATCCACGAGGAGGCCATACATGGCCGCTCCGCGGCAGCGCTGCCCGCGATCCCCGCCGGCCTGCGCGCTGCCGGGCCCGTCATCGTCCTGCTCCTGCTCGGCTTTCTGGCGCCGCTCCTGACCGTTGCAGCCTATGCTTTTGCCACGCCGAAGAGCTTCGACGTCTTCCGGTCCTTCACTTTCGCCAATTTCTCGGCGATTTTTGATACGTCGAACACGGTGTGGATGTCATTTGCCTGGTCGCTCGCCTTCGCGCTGGCAACCGTGGCGTTGCTCGCCGTGATCGCCTATCCGATCGCCTACGGGCTCAACCGCATGTTCGGCAAATGGTCGGGCTTCATCGGCGTGCTTTTCGTCTTTCCGTTATTCGTTTCGGAAAACGTCCGTCTCTACGGCTGGGTGCTGTTCTTCATCAAGAATGGCGTGCTCGACGGCGGGCTGAAATGGCTTGGCTTCTCCGGCGGCCCGGAAGTGCTCTACACGCCCGGCGCCATCCTCTTTGGCATGCTCTATGTCTACCTGCCCTTCATGCTCTTCCCGATGTCGCTCGGCATCGCCATGATCCCCAGGGATCTGGTCGATGCTGCGCGCGACCTCGGCGCAAGCCGGCTGATGATCTGGCGCGAGATCGAGCTGCCGCTCGCCATGCCCGGCATCCTGATCGGCATGCTGCTCACCTTCGTGCTCGGCGCCGGCGCCATCGCCGAATCCAAGATCCTCGGTGGCCAGTCGGTGATCACCATCGCCCAGGATATCGAGGTCGCCTTCACCTATGCCCAGAACTGGCCTCTCGGTTCGGCGCTCGCCTTGTTGCTCGTCGCCATCGTCAGCGGCTTGGCGCTCTATGTGCTCGCCAAGCTCGACCTCGATCGCATTCTCGGCAAGAGGTGAGCCATGGAAACCCGCTCGCACATCCGCGCCCAGGCCTTCGTCAAGGTCTGGACTGTCTTCGTCGTGCTGGCCATCTACCTACCGATCCTCTGCGGAGCGCTCGCCGGCCTGTCGAAAGGGCGCTATTTCGGCTTCCCGGTGCGTGTCTTTTCGACCGAGTGGTGGGACAAGACGCTTGCCTCGCTCGAAATCCAGAGCCTGGTGCAGAATTCGCTGCTGATCGCCTTCATCGTCACGCTCGCCTCGGTGGTTCTCGCCTTCTTCGGCGCGCTTGCATTCGCCCGCTACGACTGGAAGGGTCGCAAGACCTTTCAGAAGGCGATCCTGCTGCCGGTCTTCTTTCCCCAGCCGGTGCTGGGGCTTGCCCTTCTGCTCTGGTTCAACGCGCTTGGCATCAATCCGAGTTGGCAGACAGCCGTCGTCGCCCATCTCGTCTGGATCGTCCCGGTCGTGACGCTCGTCATTGCAATCCAGGTCTACTCGTTCGACTCGACGCTCGAAGAGGCAGCACGCGACTTCGGCGCCAGCCGCTGGTTCATCCTGCGCGAAGTGACGCTGCCGATCCTCTGGCCGGGGATCTGGTCGGGCGCCCTCTTCGCCTTCTTGCTGTCTTGGGGCAACTTCCCCCTGTCGCTCTATACGGCGGGCGTCGACTCGACGATCCCGAAGTGGCTCTACTCGAAGATGGTTGCCGGCTACTCGCCGATGGTGCCCGCACTCGGCACGATGAGCACGCTCTCGGCCGCTGTCCTTCTGTTGGCCGGCGGGCTGGTCGTCATGCTGCTGCGCCGTCGCAGCATGCGAGGCTGAGGACATCCGCATGACCTGGAAAACCGAACGCCGCTCCTTCTACTACCAGGGCGCTCCGGAGCCCGAAGATCCCGTGCTTGAACGGGGCAAGGTGGCCCTGCTCGTCATCGACATGCAGAACACCTATCTCGACCGCCCGGACCCCAACACCCTGTCAGGCGACGACCTCGTGCGCTATCACGCTTGGACACCGTTTCACGAGCGTATGCGCGCCACCGTCATCCCCAACACCCAGCGTCTGCTGGACCTTTTCCGCGCGCGTGGGCTTGACGTGTTTTTTGCCCGGATTGCCTGCCTCAGGACCGATGGTCGCGATCGCTCTCTCAGCCAGAAGAAGCCCGGTTGGAACAACCTGCTCTTGCCGCGGGACGCACACCCATCGCAGATCCTGCCGCAGATCGCGCCAAGAGAGGGCGAAATCGTCATCACCAAGACCACCGACAGCGCATTGACCGGGACCAACCTGCGGCTCGTGTTCGCCAACATGGGCATCACCCACGTCGTCTGCACCGGTATTTTCACGGACCAATGCGTCTCCTCGACCGTGCGCAGCCTCGCAGACGAGAGTTTCGACGTGATCGTTGTCGACGATGCCTGCGCCGCCGGCTCCATGGAGCTTCACGTCAGCGAACTGGAGCGCATCCACATGATCTATGCCAATGTGATGAATGCCGACGAACTGATCGAGTATCTGCCGCAGGCGCGGGCTTGAGACAGGCGGGGATGGACACCGCCCGGGACTTGTTCCGGACCGATGGTCCTGACACAACTCTGGCGATGAGCAGGCCCGAAATATTCTGTGCGGACAAGATCCTCGCCGTCCGCTTCGGTATCGAGCAAGTGGTGCTGAGCTGGTCCTTGACGCGACCGGGCTTCAGCCGGGCCGACACGGTGGCCTGGCTCGAGGTGGCCGAAGCGGACCTGCCGATCGATGTGGATCCGATCGCCCTGCTTCGCGGACGCCTGACGGAAGCCGGATTTGGCGATGCGGTTCAGTTCATGACGGCGCGCGATATCCGGAAACATCACCGTGCGACACGCCGAAGCGGCGATGCGACGGCCTTCTGCCTGACGACCGTGGGGCTTGCCAATGCCGGGCGCGTCGGTGAGACCATCACCGGCCCGCGGTTGATCGGGACGATCAATCTGGTTGCCCATGTCGACCAGCCTCTCGACCAGGGAGGTCTTGTCGAGGCTCTGTCGATCGCCACCGAAGCCCGTACGGCCGCCGTGATGGATCTCGGCTGGAGGAAGGACGGTCTGCTGGTCACGGGGACCGGAACCGATTGCATCGCGGCGGCCTGCCCGCTGGAGGGGCGGACCAGGACCTATGCGGGTCTTCACACCGACATTGGTGCGGCGATCGGCGGCGCGGTTTACGACGCGGTGTCGGCCGGCGGATTGCAGTGGCTGGCCGAGAATGCAGAAAAAACGCAGGGGAGGGAGGAGCGATGAAAAAGCCGAAGAGCGTGCGTCAGGAGCGCATCCTGACGGAACTCAGTCAGACGCCGAGCCTGCGTGTGGGGGAACTGGCCCGTCGGCTCGACGTCTCGACCGAAACGATACGCCGAGATCTCGACGAGATGACCGAACAGGGGCTCCTCAACCGCACCTATGGCGGCGCCGTCCGGTCGCTTTCCACCGAGCCCTCGGTTACCGAACGTCACACCCTCTTCGTCGCCGAGCGCGAGCGGATCGCCAGGGCGGCCGTGCAGATCCTGAAAGGCGCGCAGGTGCTGATGATCGGATCCGGCTCGACCACGGTACACACGGCGCGGCGCATCGCGGTGGAGATGAAGAATATTACCGTGTTGACCCATTCCTTCGGCGTAGCGACCGTGCTCGCCATCAATCCGACCATCAAGGTGATCATGCTGCCGGGAGACTACAACGCCACTGAAGGTGCGACCATCGGAGCCCATGCCGTCTCCTTCCTCACGTCCTTCTATGCCGACTTCGCCGTTCTTGGCGCGAGCGGCCTCGGCCCGGATGGCCCCTCCGACGCTCTGATCGAGTGCGGTGCCGTCTACGCCGCCATGGTCTCGCGCGCCGCCCGCAACCTTGTCGTCGCCGACCATTCGAAGCATGACCGCCTGTTTCCGTCCCGCTACGCGTCCTGGCGCGATATCGGCCATGTGGTTACCGACCGGAGGCCGGGCGACGACCTCTGTAACAGTCTTGATGCCAATGGCGTCGAACTTACCGTCTGTTGATCCGGCGGACGCAGCGAGGAGGTGACGGCATGCCGACCGGACTATCCGCTCCGACACGCCTGCGCGCCCGCGACTGCGGCATTCCCTTCGACGGCACGCCGGGTCCGCTGAACGCCATTACCGACGTTTCCGGTATCCATGTCGGCTTCTCTACCATCCGCGAGGAGACGCCCCGCCCCGGCCGCAGGCTGCCGGTTCGCACCGGCGTCACCGCCATCCTGCCCCACGCGGAGGAGGGCAAACCCGTTCCCGTCTTTGCCGGCATCCATCGGTTCAACGGCAACGGCGAGATGACGGGCGCGCATTGGATCAAGGATGGAGGCTATTTCGTCGGTCCCGTCCTGATCACCAATACCCACAGCGTCGGCATGGTTCATCACGCTGCGGTCCGCTGGATGATCGATAGGTATGCCGAGGTTTACGAACGCGACGACCATCTGTGGATCATGCCGGTGGTGGCCGAGACCTATGACGGTCTGCTCAACGACATCAACGGCCAGCACGTTACTGTCGATCACGTCTTCGAAGCGCTCAACACAGCGAAAGCCGGCCCGATCGCCGAGGGCAACGTCGGTGGCGGCACCGGCATGATCGCCTATGGCTTCAAGGGCGGTACCGGCACGGCTTCGCGACAGGTCGCCATCGACGGGAAAGCCTGCATGGTGGCTGCTCTGGTGCAGGCCAATCACGGCCAGCGTGATTGGCTGACGATTGCCGGCGTTCCCGTCGGCAGGCGTCTTGCCCAACGCGACCCGGGCCTCGTCGAGCGCGGCTCGATCATTGTCGTGATCGCGACGGAGCTTCCGCTTGCGCCTCACCAGCTTTGCAAGCTCGCGCGCCGTGCCGCGATCGGCATCGGTCGCAACGGCACGATCGGCGGCAACAATTCCGGCGACATCTTTCTCGCCTTCTCGACCGGCAATCCGCATCCGATGCGCCATGAGGCCGGGCCGATCCTGTCGCTGCAGATGGTCAATGACGAGATCCTCGATCCCGTCTATCAGGCTGCGGTCCAAAGCGTCGAGGAAGCCGTCGTCAACGCCATGATCGCCGCCGAGACCACCGGTGGTACCGTGCACGATCGCTATCACATCGAGGCAATCGACGGACGGGAGCTTGCCCGGCTGTTGACATGACCTTGCCGGTCGCCGGGGCAGCATCGAGGCCTCGGCCCTGGTGGCCTTCGCGGGCCCATCCATCGCGACGCGGAGTGGAGGATGGCCGGTGTCGGGTTTCGGAAGTCTTGCCGGCAGCGGCATGCGCGCCGGCCATGTCCATAAGTCGGCAAGCCGAGTTGTCCGAAGAATTCGATCAGGAAATCAATATTTTAGCTGGTGCTGCCGGAGAGATTTGAACTCTCGACCTCTCCCTTACCAAGGGAGTGCTCTACCCCTGAGCTACGGCAGCATGTCATGCCTGACGGCGCAAGGCCGTTTCCCGTGCAGGGTCCACATGTCCTGCACACCGGCATAGTCGCCCCGGGGCAGTGGCTGCGCCCGCGAACGGGTCGGCTTGTGCCACACTTGATCGCCCCGCGCAAGCGCTTATCGGCCTGATTTTCGTGCGCCTTTGTGGACAGCGCAGGCTACCATCTGCTCAACCGGCTTGGAGCTGCGGCGTGGCTGGGATAAAGCTGAAGGAATGAAGGAAAAGGACACCGGAAAGGACCAAGCCGCGGCCGGGCGCGAAGAGCGTCTTGCCGAGGCCCTGCGCGCCAACCTCAAGCGGCGCAAGCAGGCCGCGCGGATGCGAGCGCAAGCGCAGGCGGAGCAAGGCGTCGAGGCGAAGGACGGCGCCAAGGCCTAGGAGCCGGAACCGGCCGGGCCGGTTGCCTTGCGTCCGCCATTGTCACGGTGTAGAGGCGGACCGCAGGCTGTTTCGGAAGTCTGCCAGCAACAAGTCAGGGTGGTTTCATGGACAGCATCAAGATCGTCGGCGGCACGCAGCTCAACGGTGCGATTCCGATCTCCGGCGCCAAGAACGCCGCCCTGCCGCTGATGATCGCGTCCCTGCTTACCGACGAGACCCTGACGCTCGAAAACGTGCCGCGCCTGCGCGACGTCGCCCAGCTCACCCACATCCTGACCAACCACGGCGTCGACTATTCCGTCGACGGCAAGCGTCTCGGCCAGGACCAGCTGACCGGCCAGACGGTGCATCTGCGCGCCCGCGAGGTCGTCGACACCACGGCGCCCTACGAGCTGGTGTCGAAGATGCGCGCGAGTTTCTGGGTGGTCGGGCCGCTGGTCGCGCGCATGGGGCGGGCCCGGGTTTCGCTCCCAGGCGGCTGCGCCATCGGCACCCGGCCGGTCGACTTCTTCATCGAGGGGCTGAAGGCGCTTGGCGCCGACATCGACATCGACTCCGGCTATGTGGTGGCGCAGGCGCCGAACGGCTTGAGGGGCGGGCGCGTGACCTTCCCGAAGGTCTCGGTCGGCGCGACCCATACCCTGATGATGGCGGCCGCACTTGCGCGTGGCGAGACGGAACTGGTCAACGCGGCGCGCGAACCGGAGGTCGTGGACCTCGCCGACTGCCTTGTCGGCATGGGTGCCCGCATCGAGGGCGCGGGCACCGGCACAATCCGCATCCAGGGCGTCGAGCGCCTGTCCGGCCATCGCCATTCGGTCATCCCCGACCGGATCGAGACCGGAACCTACGCCATGGCCGTGGCCATGACCGGCGGAGATGTCGTGCTGGAGGGCGCGCGCGGCGACCTTCTGGAGGCCGCGCTCGACGTGTTGCGGCAGACCGGTGCCGAGATCACCGAGACCAATTCCGGGCTGCGGATCTATCGCAACGGCAACGGCATCGCCTCGGTCGACGTGACGACCGAGCCCTATCCGGGCTTCCCGACCGATCTGCAGGCCCAGTTCATGGCCCTGATGACCCGGGCCCACGGCCACAGCCGCATCACGGAGACGATCTTCGAGAACCGCTTCATGCACGTCCAGGAACTGGCGCGCCTCGGTGCCCGCATCCGCATCGATGGCCATACGGCGATCGTCGAGGGCGTGCCGGCCCTGCGCGGGGCACCGGTGATGGCCACCGACCTGCGCGCCTCCGTCTCCCTGGTCATCGCCGGGCTTGCCGCCGAGGGCGAGACCACGGTCAGCCGCGTCTACCACCTCGATCGCGGCTTCGAACGGCTGGAGGAAAAGCTTGGCCGGTGCGGCGCCCAGATCGAGCGGATCTCGGCCTGACCAACGGGCGGTTTTTCGCCGCAACCCGATTGTCAAAGCCGGCGAGAACCGCTAGGTCACACCCTCGGGGACGAGGGGAAGCCCTCGTTCCCGGGTCGATTCCGGGGACACTGCCGCAAAGCGATGGATCAGCTGAAGCTCGCCGCTCTCGACGAAGAAGACCTTGCCGTGATCTCAGCGCACGTTCAGGACGCGGTCCTGACCGTCGGCGATATCCGCTATCTTCCGCGGGAGAAGAAGGCGATCGTTGCTATGAACCGCTTCGTCTGGGACAAGGCCGCCGACAGACGCGCCGGCACCCATGAGCGCCGCCGGGCGGCGATGGCCTTCTCCCGCGTCATCTGCATGAGGGCGAACCACGTTCGCCAGGAAGCAAAGGACGCCGTGCTGGAGCTTCTTGCCGTCCGGTTCGTGCCGGGCGAGGCGCCGGCGGGAACAGTCCGGCTCGACTTCGCGGGTGGCGGCGTGATCGCCCTCGATGTCGAATGTATCGAGGTCCAGCTCGCCGATCTCGGCGCGGCCTGGGCGACGCCCCGCAAGCCGCATCACGATCTGGATTGAACAGCGGGCGGCGCGGCCGGCAAGCGGTCTGCGTGAGCCCTGATAGGAGACGAGCGCGTGGCCATCCGACTGTCGAGTGACCAGGCCGATTTCGAACCCCGCTTTTCCGCGTTGCTGGCCGGCAAGCGCGAGGTATCCGAAGACGTCGACCTGATCGTACGGGACATTCTCGACGATGTGCGCGCGCGTGGCGACGCGGCGGTCGTCGACTACACGAACCGCTTCGATCGGGTTTCGGTCACCGGCTTCGAGCAATTGACCGTGCGCCAGGACGAGATCGATGCGGCCATCGGCCAGGTTCCCGCCGAGACGCTCGACGCGCTGCGCTTCGCGCGTGATCGCATTCACGCCCATCATGCCCGACAGATGCCGAAGGACGACCGCTACACGGATCCGATCGGCGTCGAACTCGGCTCGCGTTGGACGGCGATCGAGGCAGTCGGTCTCTACGTGCCGGGCGGCCTTGCCAGCTATCCGAGTTCGGTTCTGATGAATGCTGTGCCGGCCCTTGTCGCAGGCGTCGAGCGCATCGCGATGGTGGTGCCGAGCCCGGACGGTGTCCTCAACCCGCTGGTGCTTGCGGCGGCCAAGGTGGCCGGGATCACCGAGATCTATCGCATCGGCGGCGCCCAGGCGATCGCGGCGCTCGCCTATGGCACGCAGTCGCTCGCCCCGGTCAGCAAGATCGTCGGGCCAGGCAATGCCTTCGTCGCGGCGGCCAAGCGGCGCGTCTTCGGTACCGTCGGCATCGACATGATCGCGGGCCCCTCGGAGATCCTGGTGGTGGCTGATGCGGAGAACGATCCGGACTGGCTCGCGGCGGATCTGCTCGCCCAGGCTGAGCACGATCCGGTTGCACAGTCGATCCTGATCACGGACGACGTCGGTCTGGCGCGGGCGGTGGAAGAGGCGGTCGACCGCCAGTTGCGGACGCTGCCGCGCGGCGAGGTCGCCGGCGCGAGCTGGCGCGATTTCGGTGCGGTCATCCTGGTCGCCTCGCTGGAGGAGGCGCTGCCGCTGGTCAACCGCATCGCGCCGGAACATCTGGAACTCGCCGTCGCCGATCCGGAGGCGCTGCTGGCCGGCGTCCGCAACGCCGGCGCCGTCTTCCTCGGGCGTTACACCCCGGAGGCGATCGGCGACTATGTCGGCGGCTCCAACCACGTGTTGCCGACGGCGCGCTCGGCGCGGTTTTCCTCGGGGCTTTCGGTGCTTGACTTTGTCAAGCGGACATCGATCCTTAAGTGCTCGGCGGAGACGTTGCGGGCGCTTGGTCCCGCGGCGATCGCCCTTGGCGAGGCCGAAGGACTTGGCGGTCACGCCCGGTCCGTTGCGATCAGACTGAACCTTTAGCAAGGGACGATCCGGACGGATGGGCGAGGACGGCCGCCAATCGAAGCAGGATGCCTGCGGCAAGCTGGTCGACGTCTTGCTCGACGAGATGTCGATCGCCCGCGCCACGCCGGATATCGAGCATGATCGGGCCGTCGCGATCTACGATCTGATCGAGGAGAACGCGTTCCAGCCGATCGGCCATCCGCCGGCCCGCTTCGTCCTGCGCCTTTCGGTGGTCGAGAAGAAGCTGGTGTTCCAGATCACCACAGAAGCAGGCGAGCATGTCGCGACCCACGTGCTGTCGCTGACGCCGCTGCGCAAGATCGTGAAGGATTACGATCTGATCTGCCAGAGCTATTACGACGCGATTCGCCACGCCACGCCGAGCCAGATCGAGGCCATCGACATGGGCCGGCGCGGGGTCCACAACGAGGGCTCCACCATCCTGATGGAGCGGCTGGATGGCAAGATCGCGGTCGACATGCCGACGGCGCGCCGGCTCTTTACCCTCGTCTACGCCCTGCACTGGAAAGGCTGACCGCTGTGGCCGGGCCGGGCACGCGTCCGACTGCGGTTCTGTTCGCCTGCGGCATGAACGCGGTGCGTTCTCCGATGGCGGCAGCGATCACCCGGCACCTGTTTGCCAACCGGATCTATGTCCGCTCGGCCGGGGTACGACAGGGGGAACGCGATCCGTTCGTTGACGCGGTGATGGCAGAGATCGGCATGGACACCAGCGCGCACCAGCCGAAGACCTTTGAAGATCTTGACGAATCTGGTTTCGATCTGATCATCACCCTGGCGCCGGAAGCGCATCACCGGGCGCTTGAGCTGACCCGTACGGAAGCGGTCGAAGTCGAATACTGGCCGACCATCGATCCGACCGTGGCGACCGGCAGTCGGGAACAGATCCTCAACGCTTATCGCCAGGTGCGCGACCAGCTGATGGCACGGATCAAGAAACGCCTGGCCTGGACACCGTCGCCGAGCGGGTGAAATGGCTGGCAGGAGCGCGTCGGCACGGATTGACGGGCGAAACATGACCCGTGGGACAACTGCGCTGTTCACTTTCTGGGCGCGATCCGTTAGGTTCCCGCCACCTCAAGACGGTTTGACCGGGATACCATATGGCCAAGGAAGAAGTACTTGAGTTTCCGGGGGTAGTCACCGAACTGCTGCCCAACGCGACCTTTCGCGTGAAACTCGAAAACGATCACGAGATCATCGCCCATACGGCAGGGCGCATGCGCAAGAACCGTATCCGGGTGCTTGCCGGGGACAGGGTGTTGGTCGAGATGACCCCCTACGACCTGACGAAGGGCCGGATCACCTATCGATTCAAGTAGGCCAGCGCGTTGTCCCGAACGCCGCATAAGGGGCGTTTCGGCGCCGGACGGACGGAACGATCATGAGCGACACGCCCCCGCTGATCCTGGCCTCGGGCTCCCCGCGCCGCTTGGCGCTGTTGCAGCAGATCGGCATCGATCCGGACCATCTCATCCCTGCGGACATCGAGGAAACGCCGCTGAAGGGCGAGAGGCCGCGCGCGCTCGCCAGCCGGCTCGCCCGCACCAAGGCGGTGACGGTGCGCCGCATCGCCGACGCGGATAGCGACCTCGCCCGCGCCCTGGTGCTGGCCGCGGACACGGTGGTCGCCGTCGGCAGCCGCGTGCTGCCCAAGGCGGAGCTGACGGAACAGGCCGAGGCCTGCCTGTCGCTGCTGTCCGGGCGGGGACATCGTGTCTATACCGGTCTTGCCGTGGCGCTGCCCGGATCGGGGACAGTGCGGCACAAGGTGGTCGAGACGCGCGTGCGCTTCAAGAAGCTGTCGCGCCGCGAGATGGACGACTACGTCGCCTCCGGGGAATGGCGCGGCAAGGCGGGAGGCTATGCGATTCAAGGACTTGCGGGCTGTTTCGTGGTCAAGCTGGCCGGCTCCTACCCCAATGTCGTCGGCCTGCCGCTGTACGAAACGGCGACCTTGCTCGCCTCCGCCGGCTACGACGTGCGCCGCCTGTGGCGGGATCCGCTGAAGATTCCGGCCTGACGGAAAACCTGTCGCCATGGCCGGAGAAAAGAAAAATAGCGAACAAGATAAACGCCGAATGCGGCCGTGCCCGATCTGCTCTAAGTTGTCGACGCTGGAGCACTATCCGTTCTGCAGTGATCGCTGTGCGAAGATCGATCTGAACCGCTGGCTGTCTGAAAGCTATACGATCCCCGTTGTCGAGACGGATGACGCGGTGCCCGACGAAGACTGACGGAAGACTGGATCAAAGCCCGCGTCGGCCTGCCGTCGTTCGGCCGCCTCACCACCTCACGACTCCCTCCGGCATCCCTCCGACATTCCTCCTGCTTGCCTGCGAAAACCGGCCTGAGATGTGCCGATGACCGGCCGATGAGTTGTCCCGATCCGTGCGCTCCGCATGGGCCGCCCGGACTGCCTGCAACTTGGGCAGGGGCTGTGAAAAAAAACTCTTGTGACGAAAAAATTTTCGCTGCCATACTTCTGTCGTGAACCGCGGCCGCCGGTCGGCATCCCCACCCCGACTGCGACCGGTTCGCACGGTCGCCTTCGGGCTTCTGCGACGGGGCGGTGCTTGACGGGGGCGGTGCTTGAAGCGGCCGCCTCGCACCGTCGGAAAAACCGTCGCATCCGTGTGTCAGACTTGAGCCGTCCCGACCGGCTATGGCGGGTCGTTTTTCTTGAGGTGAGGCGAGCAATGAAAAAGCTGTTTCTCGGAGCATCCGCCCTTTTCGCCAGCGTCGCGGTCTGCGCGCCGGCCTTGGCCGACTTTTCGCTGACGATCCTGCACACCAACGATCTGCACAGCCGGATCGAACAGGTGAACAAGTACGATTCGGCCTGCAGCGCGGAGGAGGACCAGAAGGGCGAATGCTTCGGCGGCGTCGCCCGGGTCAAGGCCAAGATCGAGGAGCGCCGCAAGGCGCTGACCGAGGCGGGCCGGAACGTGCTCGTGCTCGATGCCGGCGACCAGTTCCAGGGCTCGCTGTTCTACACCTCCTACAAGGGCAAGGCGGAAGCCGAGTTCATGACCATGATCGGCTACGACGCCATGGCGGTCGGCAACCACGAATTCGACGACGGCCCGGCAACGCTCGCCGACTTCATCGGCCTGGTCGACTTCCCGGTCCTGTCCGGCAACATCGACGTCATCGGCGAGCCGCTGCTCAAGGGCAAGGTGCCCGGCGCCGTCGTGCTCGAGGTCGGCGGCGAGAAGGTCGCCATTGTCTCGACCCTCGCCGAGGACACCGGCGAGACCTCGTCGCCGGGCAAGGGTGTGCGCTTCATCCGTTCCGAGGACTATCTCAAGGGCGTGGTCGACGCTTTCGAGCTGGCCGGCATCAACAAGATCATCGCGCTGACCCATGTCGGCTTGCCGCGCGACCGCGAGATCGCTGCCGCGGTTCCCGGCATCGACGCCATCGTCGGCGGCCATTCGCACACCCTGCTGTCGAACACCGACGACAAGGCCGCCGGGCCTTATCCGGTCATGGTCGGCAATCCGGACGGCGTCGAGGTGCCGATCGTCCACGCCTACGCCTACAGCAAGTATGTCGGCGAGATCGAGCTGACCTTCGACGCCGCCGGCACGCTGGTCTCTGCCAAGGGCGATCCGATCCTGCTCGACGCCTCTGTCGAGCAGGATGCGGCGGTCGCCGCGCGCGTCGCCGAACTCGCCGCGCCGCTGGAGGAGATCCGCGCCAAGGTGATCGGCAGCGCAGACGCGATCATCGACGGCTCGCGCGACAGCTGCCGGGCCGGCGAGTGCCCGATGGGCAACCTCGTCGCCGACGCCATGCTGGAGCGCGTCAAGGGCCAGGGCATCCAGATCGCGATCCAGAACGGCGGCGGCCTGCGCGCCTCCATCGACGCCGGCGAGGTGACCATGGGCGAGGTGCTGACCGTGCTGCCGTTCCAGAACACCGTGGCGACGTTCCAGCTCAAGGGCGCCGATATCGTCGCGGCACTGGAGAACGGGGTTTCCAGGGTCGAGGAGGGGGCCGGCCGCTTCCCGCAGGTCTCCGGCCTGCGCGTCAAGTGGACCCGCGCCCGGCCGGCCGGCGAGGGCCGCATCATCACCGTCGAGGTGCAGGACGGCGACGCCTTCGTGCCGATCGATCCGGACAAGGTCTATGGCGTGGTCACCAACAACTACATGCGCGCCGGCGGCGACGGCTATGCCGTGTTCGCCAAGGAGGGCATGAACGCCTACGACTTCGGTCCGAACCTGGAGGACGTGGTGGCCGAGGCGATCGCCGCCGCCGGTGCCTACCAGCCCTACACCGACGGTCGCATTACCGAGGTGCAGTAGGCCTCGCCCCCTTCCGCCTCTGCGCCGCCGCGCCGCTCCCATTGGTGCGGTGGCGCGTCCTCCCTTCCACCACTGCGGCATGGGTCCCCGCGAGGGGGGCCCGGCTCTGCGCTGCGCTTGGCCGGGGTAACGGTGGGGAGCGCAGGGCGTTGGCCGGAAAGGGAAAATCGGCCGCCGGCCAGGGCGGCGGCAGGGTGGCCCCAAGGCGGCTTCGGGGCGGGAAAAGTTTTGCCGGGGCGCTGGACAAGGTCCGGGCGATTTTCTATAAGACGCGGGCTTCCGGCGGTCGCCCGACCGCGCGAGCAGGCCCAGGTAGCTCAGTTGGTAGAGCAGCGGATTGAAAATCCGCGTGTCGCTGGTTCGATTCCGGCCCTGGGCACCATCCATCTCCTTGAGAAACAGACTGGAAATCGACCAGCAGCCGATTGCGCGACCTGGACGGGCACGCCCGACGATTGCTGGCGCGCCGGTATTGACTGCTGCCGATGCGTGGCCGCGTCGTTTTATCCCGGCCGGCGATTTGGTTTTGCCATGGTCTCTTGCTATGTCTGAAAGCGAACGGGCCGCTCCTTCCGGCAGCCCGGGCGCCGGTGATCGCGGCTGCCGCAGGGCGGTTGCGGCGCCTCGCGCGTGACCGACCGACCGGCCGACACCGCCCAGCCGACACCGCCCAGCCGACACGGAGACGACATGGCCGAGGCCTATCACGCAAAACCCGCCGACGACGTGCTTGCGGCGCTCGAGACGAGCGCCAGCGGATTGAGCCAGGAGGAGGCGGAGGCGCGGCTGCGCGCGCACGGGCCGAACCGGCTGCCCGAGGCGAAGAAGCGCCACGTGGTGCTGCGCTTCCTCGCGCATTTCCACAATGTCCTCATCTACGTCCTGCTCGCCTCCGCGGTGATCACTGCGGCGATGGAGCATTTCGTTGACACCGGCGTGATCCTGGCGGTGGTGATCGCCAATGCCATCATCGGCTTCATCCAGGAAGGGCGGGCCGAGAAGGCGATGGAATCGCTGCGCAGCATGCTGGCGCCCAAGGCCGCAGTGCTGCGCGACGGCACCCGCCGCAGCGTCGACGGCCAGGATCTGGTGCCCGGCGACATCGTGCTGCTGGAGGCGGGTGACAAGGTGCCGGCCGACATGCGGCTGCTGCGCGTGCACGGCTTGCAGGTGCAGGAGGCGATCCTGACCGGCGAATCGGTGCCGGTGGAGAAGGCGACCGCGCCGGGCGCGGAGGATGCCCCGCTCGGCGACCGCAGCGCGATGGCCTTCAGCGGCACGCTGGTGACCGCCGGCATCGGCCGCGGCGTCGTGGTGGCGACGGGGGCGAAGTCGGAGATCGGCCGCATCAGCAGCCTGCTGTCGGAGGTCGAGGTGCTGACGACGCCGCTGGTGCGCCAGATGGACGTCTTCGCCAAGTGGCTGACGGTGCTGATCCTGATCGTCGCCGCAGTGCTGCTGCTGTTCGGTTATTTCGTCGAGCATCACGAGTTCGCCGACATGTTCATGGCGGTGGTCGGCCTGTCAGTGGCGGCGATCCCGGAAGGCCTTCCGGCGGTGCTGACCATTACCCTGGCGGTCGGCGTGCAGGCGATGGCCAGGCGCAACGCCATCGTGCGCCGCCTGCCGGCGATCGAGACGCTGGGCTCGGTGTCGGTGATCTGTTCCGACAAGACCGGCACGCTGACCCGCAACGAGATGATGGTCGCCTCGGTTGCCGTCGATCGCGACCTGTTCGTGCTGGAGGGCGAGGGCTATGCACCCGAGGGCGCGATCCGGCTGAACGACCGGGTGATCGAGGGCCGCGACCACGCCCTGCTGCAGGAACTGGCGCGCGCCGCCGCCCTGTGCAACGATGCCGAACTCCACCTCAAGGAGGACGGCTGGATCGTCGAGGGCGACCCGATGGAGGGCGCGCTGCTGGCGCTGTCGGGCAAGGTCGGCCTCGATCCGCGCGCCGAGGCCGACGCCTGGGCCCGCACGGACGCCATTCCCTTCGACGCCAAGCACCGCTTCATGGCGACGCTCAACCACGACCACGAGAGGCGCGCCTTCGCCTTCGTCAAGGGCGCGCCGGAGCGCATCCTGGCGATGTGCGCCGAGCAGCGGGCGGCCGACGGCGGCACACAGGCGCTCGACGACGACCACTGGTACGAGACCGCCGAGGCGATCGCGGCACGCGGCCAGCGCGTTCTGGCCTTTGCGGTGCGTCCGGTCGAGGCCGATCACACCGTCCTGGACTTCTCCGACGTCGAGGGCTCCCTGATCCTCGTCGGCCTGGTCGGGCTGATCGATCCGCCGCGACCCGAGGCGATCGCGGCGGTCGCCGAATGCCGAGAGGCGGGCATCCGTGTCAAGATGATCACCGGCGACCACGCCGGCACGGCGGCCGCGATCGGACGCCAGATCGGACTGGAGAACCCGGACAAGGTGCTGACCGGGGCCGATCTCGACGCCCTTGATGAGACCGATCTCGCCGCGGCGGTGCTCGACACCGACATTTTCGCCCGCACCAGCCCCGAGCACAAGCTGCGCCTGGTCATGGCGCTGCAGTCGCACGGGCTGACGGTGGCGATGACCGGCGACGGCGTCAACGACGCCCCGGCGCTCAAGCGCGCCGATGCGGGTATCGCCATGGGCCGCAAGGGCAGCGAGGCGGCCAAGGAGGCGGCCGAGCTGGTGCTCGCCGACGACAACTTCGCCTCCATCGCCGCGGCGGTACGCGAGGGCCGCACGGTCTACGACAACATCAAGAAGGTGATCAGCTGGACGTTGCCGACCAACGCCGGCGAGGCGATGACCATCATCGTGGCGCTGCTGTTCGGCATGACGCTGCCGATCACGCCGATCCAGATCCTGTGGATCAACCTGGTCACAGCGGTGACGCTGGGGCTTGCGCTCGCCTTCGAGCCGACCGAGGAAAACACCATGCGCCGGCCGCCGCGCCCGCGCCACGAGCCGATCCTGACCGCGCATCTGGCCTGGCAGATCGTACTGGTCTCCGGCCTGTTCTTCGGCGGCGTGTTCGGCGTCTATGCCTATGCCACCGACCGCGGCTATCCGCTCGATCTCGCCCGCACCATGGCGATGAACACGCTGGTGGTGATGGAGATCTTCTACCTGTTCTTTGTCCGCAGCCTGTACGGGCCGTCGCTGACCTGGGCCGGCCTGCGCGGCACGCCGATGATCTGGACGATGGCGATCTCGGTGACGCTCGCCCAGTTCGCCATCACCTACGTGCCGCTCATGCAGCGCATCTTCGGCACCGCGCCGGTTCCGCTCGCCGACGGGCTGCTGATCGTCGGCGTCGGCGTGGTGCTGTTCGCGATCATCGAGGTCGAGAAGAAGCTGCGGCTGGTCGCCGCCGGCGGCACGCTGCGCTGAGGCCGGCCGGCGCCGGCCTTCTGCCCGCCCATGTTGCGATGCCGCGGCGTCCGGCCGGTCAGGCCGGCACCGCGACCCTGGCGCCCGGCGCGATCGTCGGCGGAGCCGCGTTGAGCGCCTCCATGGCGAAGCCGGCCGCCGCCTTGTAGCCGGCCATGAACGCGGCCCGCTCGTCGGGCGGGATGACGGCGTCGATATCGTCGAAGGCGCCGCCGCAGCGCTCGTCGACGAGGTTGAGCAGGCCGAACGGCCCGGCGCCGCGGTTGCGCAGGATGACCTGGGAGATCGGCCCGCACAGCCTGTCGTCATAGGCGGCGAGCGCCTCGGCGGTCACGCCGTGCTCGACCAGGCAGGCGCCGAGCACGCGGGCGTCGACGATCGCCTGGCTGGCGCCGTTGGAACCGGTCGGATACATGGCATGCGCCGCATCGCCCATCAGCGCCACCGGCCCGTCGCGCCAGGTCGGCACCGGGTCGCGGTCGATCATCGGGTTCTCGTAGGCAACGTCGGCGCCGCGCAGCAGCGCCGGCACGTCGAGCCAGTCCCATCGCCAGTCCTCGAAATGGGCGATGAAGTCGTCGATGGCGATCGGCCTGAACCAGCCGCTCGCCTTCCAGCCTTCCGAACCGTCGACGGTGACCTCGGCGATCCAGTTGATCGTCGCCAGGCCGCTCGCCGGATCGGGATGGGAGATCGGATAGATGACCATGCGCTGGCGGTGCGTGCCGAGGCCGACGAAGGACGAGCCGGTGCGGATCGGCCTCGCCTGCGTGGTGCCGCGCCACATGATCGCGCCGCCCCAGTGGATCGGTGGCTGGTCGGGATGCATCTGCGCGCGCACGGCAGAATGGATGCCGTCGGCGCCGATGAGCAGCGTGCCCGTCTCGCGCGCGCTCGAGCCGTCAGCGCGCTCGATGAGCGCCGTCACGTTGCCGTCGGCGTTGGTCTCGTAGCCGGTTACCCGGCAGCCGAGCCGGACCGCCCCGGCGCCGGCGCGGGCGACCAGCGTGTCGTGGAGCAACACGTGGAACAGGCCGCGGTGGACGGCGTATTGCGGCCAGCGGTAGCCGGCGAGCAGGCCGCGCGGCTCGCAATAGATGTCGTTGCCGTTCAGCCCGACCAGCGCCCATTCCTTCGCCGGCAGGCCGACCCGGTCGAGGGCGTCCGTGCCGATGCCGAGATCGCAGAGCTCGCGCACGGCGTTCGGCTGCAGGTTGATGCCGACGCCGAGCGGGCGCATCTCCCGCACGCTCTCGAACACCACGCAGGGCACGCCGATCTGATGCAGAGTCAGGGCCGTGGCAAGCCCACCGATGCCGCCGCCGGCAATCATCACGAGGGGTCGGCTCATCTCTCTCCCGTCCACTCAACAAGGTCGCGTTGTCTTAGCAGGACGCGGGCAGAGCACAAGCCGTTCCTTGGTCGGCTGCTCAGCGCGTGTCGTCGACCTCGACCCATTCGTAGCCGGTGATCATCGCCTTGAGATAGGCGGTCACCGTGGCGCCGGTGGTGGCCATGTAGACGTGCACGACCACGAACACCGCCATGGCATAGGCGGCGACCACATGGGTCCAGGCGACGGTCTCAAGCGGCAGCCCGGTCATGCCGTGTGCCGGGGCGGTTGCCCAATTTGACGCCGTTCGGGTCCGACGCCAGCAGTCGCTTTTCCCTTTCGAAACTGGACCGGCGTTTTCCAGTCTTGTTTCAAGATATTGAAATAAAAAGATAAAAAGGTATGTCGCGCGGTCGCGCTTCAAGAATGACCAGCGCGTTGCACAAATCTTAATCGCATCTCTTTCGGTCTTGCCGACTGCGCAAATGCGCGGCAGTGTCGGTCATCAGAGGCCATACGACACCGGCCACACAACACCGGCCATACAACACCGGAAGGGAACATCATGCGACGTCTCATCGGCTTTGCGCTTGCACTCGGACTGTCGGCATCGACCGCCGCGGCGGCGACCGACATCAAGTTCACGCTCGACTGGAAATTCGAAGGTCCGGCTGCGCCGTTCTTCATCGCCCTGGACAAGGGCTACTTCGAGGCCGAGGGCCTCAACGTCACCATCGACACCGGCGCGGGCTCGCGCGAATCGATCCCGCGCGTTGCGACCGGCGCCTACCAGATGGGCTTCGGCGACATCAATGCGCTGATCAAACTGATGGACGAGCAGCCGGACCTCAAGGTCAAGGCCGTCATGATGGCCTACGAGCGCCCGCCCTTCGCCATCATCGGCCGCAAGAGCCTCGGCATCACCGACGATCCGAAATCGCTGGAAGGCAAGACGCTCGGCGCGCCGCCGCCGGATGCCGCCTTCGGCCAGTGGCCGGCCTTCGCCGAGGTCGCCGGCCTCGACACCTCCAAGATCACCATCGAGAACGTCGGCTTCCCGGTGCGCGAGCCGATGCTCGCCCAGGGCCAGGTCCAGGCCATCTTCGGTTTCTCCTTCTCCTCGGTGCTCAACCTGAAGGCCCAGGGCATTGCCGAGGACGACATCGTCACGCTGATGATGGGCGATCACGGCCTCGACCTCTACGGCAACGTCGTCATGGTCAACACGGACTTCGCCGCCGCCAACCCGGACGCGGTCAAGGGCTTCGTCAAGGCGCTGGTGAAGGGCTACCTCGACGCCATCGCCGATCCGGCTGCGGCCATCCCCTACGTGATGAAGCGCAACGAGGTGCTGGACGCGGCGGTCGAGACCGAGCGTCTGGAGATGGCCGTTACCGACTCCATGGCCACGGCGGCCGTCAAGGCCAACGGCTTCGGCGGCGTCGACATGGACAAGCTGGCCAAGACCATGGAGTTCCTGAAGATCTCCATGGGCGTCAGCGCCAATCCGCCGGCGCCCGAGAAGGTCTTCGACCCGAGCTACCTGCCGCCGGTCGAAGAGCGGATGGTCAAGTAACCCGATCCCCGCGCGTCCGTCCGGACGTCCTCCGGGACGCCCGGACGGGTTTCTCCGTTCCAGAACACAGGCTTTCCCTTTGACCGGATTCGTCGATCTCAGGAATGTCCGCCTTTCCTACGGCGCCAGCGCGGATGCGACGCTGGCGCTCGACGGCCTGACCATGGCCGTGAAGAAGGGCGAATTCGCCGCCGTCGTCGGCCCGTCCGGCTGCGGCAAGTCCACCCTGATGAAGCTGGCGACCGGCCTGATGACGCCGCAGCAGGGCACCGTCGAGGTCGCCGGCAAGGAGGTCGCCGGCCCGGTGTCGATCGCCGGCATGGCGTTCCAGAACCCGTCGATGCTGCCCTGGCGCACGACGCTGCAGAACGTCATGCTGCCGCTGGAGATCGTCCAGCCGCATCGCGCGCGCCTGTCGCGCGAGCGCGACGCCTATGTCCGCAAGGCCGAGGACCTGCTCGCGGTGGTCGGGCTGAAGGGCTTCGGCGCGAAATTCCCCTGGCAGCTGTCGGGCGGCATGCAGCAGCGCGCCAACCTGTGCCGCGCGCTGGTGCACGACCCCGCACTCCTGATGCTCGACGAACCGTTCGGCGCGCTCGACGCCTTCACCCGCGAGGAACTGTGGCAGGTCATGCGCGACCTGCACGCGGAGAAGGGTTTCACCACCATCCTGGTCACCCACGACCTGCGCGAGGCGGTGTTCCTCGCCGACCGGGTCTTCGTCATGAGCGCGCGGCCGGGCAAGGTCATCGTCGAGCGCGAGATCGACTTCCCGCGCCCGCGGCCGATCGACCTGACCTACGAGGCGGCCTTCAACGACATCGTGCACGAGCTGCGCGGACACATTGCGGAAGCGAGAGCGGCGGCATGAACGAGCGCTGGATCAAGGCTGCCCCCTGGCTGTGGTCGGTCGGCCTGTTCGTCGTCTGGGAGGCGGCGGTCGCCGTCTTCGACTTCCCCGTCTACATCCTGCCGGCCCCGACCGACATCTGGGCGGCGATCGTCAAGTACTGGTCGCCGATCTGGAAGAACTCCCTGCAGACGCTGTTCACCACGCTGATCGGCTTCCTGCTGGCGGTCGTCGGCGGCCTGCTGCTCGGCCTCGCCATCGGCTGGAGCCGGGCGATCTACGCCGGCCTCTATCCGCTGATGATCGGCTTCAACTCAGTGCCCAAGGTGGCGGTGGTGCCGATCCTGGTCATCTGGTTCGGCATCGGCACGATCCCGGCGGTGCTCACCGCCTTCCTGATCGCCTTCTTCCCGATCGTGGTCAATGTCGCCACCGGGCTTGCGACCATGGAACCGGAGATGGAGGACGTGCTGAGGGCGCTGGGCGCCAAGAAGCTCGACATCATGCTCAAGGTCGGTATCCCGCGCTCGATGCCCTATTTCTTCGGCTCGCTGAAGGTGGCGATCACGCTCGCCTTCGTCGGCTCGGTGATCTCCGAGACCGTCGCCGCCAACGCCGGCATCGGCCACATGATGCTCGCCGCCCAGTCGCAGTTCAACGTGCCGCTTGTGTGGGCCGGCCTGGTTGCGCTCGCCGTGCTTGGCATCGTCATGTACGTGCTGATGGCCTGGCTGGAGATGCGCATGACCGGCTGGGCGCACCGCTCCGGCATGAACCGCGCCTGAGCGGCGTGCCCGAGCCGGAGCGAACGCCGCGCACGGCGGCAGCCCGCAAGGGAGGCATCGGCGTCCCTTTGGCTTCGCCTCGATGCAGACAGTCAGTCGTGGAAGGGCTTCGACACGGGGCCGTCGGCGGTCAGTTCGCAATAGGCAAGGGTCTGGTCGAGGCTCTGCGCCCTCCAGGCGAGCAGCCGCTCGGCGTAGCCGAGGCGCACGCGCAGGTAGCCTGGATCGCCGGACAGGTCGACCAGTTCGCCGGGGTCGTTGCGCAGGTCGTAGAGGAGCGGCGGCAGGCCGGCGAAATGGACATACTTGAACGCCTCGTCGCGGATCACGGCGAGGCTGCAGGCGCGCGAGGCAAGGCCGAAATGCCGCTCGCTCGTGCTGCCGGAAATGTCGCGGAAGTCGAACTCCCAGTGCGCGGCATCGCGCCAGCCGGGCGGCGCTGCGCCATCGAGGAAGGGCAGGAGGGAGCGCCCGTCCGGCGCGGTCTGAGGCGTCCCGTCCCACAGGTCGAGCAGGGTCGGGAACAGGTCGCTCGCCTCGGTGAAGGCGGCGACGCGGCGGCCATGGCCGGCCTTGCGGCCGGGCACGCGGACGACCAGAGGGATGTGGTAGCTCTGGTCGAACCAGCCGCCCTTGCCGAAGCTCCAGTGGTCGCCCATCATCTCGGCGTGGTCGGACGTGACCACGATCACCGTGTCCTCCCAGGCCCCGGCGGCACGGATCGCGGCGAAGATGCGGCCGAGCTGGGCGTCGACCTCCGAGATCATGCCGAAATAGATCGCCCGGATGACGCCATGATCCTCGGCGGTCCACTCGGCGCAGTCGCCCTTCATGCCGGCCAGGAACGACGAGCCCTTGGCGCGGGCGAACTCGTAGGCGAGATAGGGGTGCACCGCCGCCTCCGCCTCGCGGCTCGGCCGACGCACGAAGCCGTGCGGATCGGGCGCATACATCCGGTTGTAGGGTTCCGGCACCACGAAGGGCGGATGCGGGCGCAGGAACGAGATATGCGCGAACCACGGCCGCGTGCCGTCCTGCTCGCCCATCCAGCGCAGGAACTCGCCGGCCAGGAAGGCGGTCTGCGTCTCGTCGCTGGAATAGAGCGGCGGATCAGCGGTGACGGTGCCTGGCGCGTGGCCGACGGGCACGTGCACCCGTGCCGGATCCTCGATCCTGTGGCCGCGGCCCTCGAGCCAGGAGATCCAGGGGCGTTCGTGCTCGGGCAGCAACTGGCGCACGGTGAAGCCGGGCAGCACGCCCTCGTAGCTGGTCAGGTCCGGATCCTTTGGCGCGCGGTCGCGCGGATCGGGAGACACGTCGGTATAGCCGAACAGGGTCGGGTCGTAGCCGGCCCGGCGCGCCGCCCTGGCGACATTGTCGAGCGAGGCGGCCATCGGCGTGCCGTTGCGCGTCACCCGGTGGTTCATCTGGTAGAGGCCGGTATAGAGTCCTGCGCGCGCCGGCGAGCAGGGCGCGGCACCCGCGTAATGACGCTCGAACAGCACGCCTTCGGCGGCCAGCGCGTCGACGTTGGGGGTCCTGACCACCGGGTGGCCGACGGCGCCGAGCGCGCTGCCGCGCCACTGGTCGGCGGTGATGAGCAGGATGTTTGGCTTCCTTGACATGGCCCCTCCCGCGGGCTCAGCCTTGCGCCTCGAGGCGGTCGATCAGCGCCGGCAGATCGGCGACCGTGTCGATCAGGTGATCCGCACCGGCGGCCTTGAGCAGGGCGCCGGCCTTGGTGCGCAGCGCCTCGACCTCCTCGGCGCCCAGGGCGGCGAGCTGTTCCGGCGTCCTGCCGACCGCATTGCCGGACAGCGTGACGCCGACCGTGACGCAGCCGGCCGCGACCCCCTCGCCGATGCCGGGCTCCGTGTCGTCGACCTTGATCACCGCCGAGGGCGGATAGACGCCGAGATCGGCGAAGCACCTGTACATGCCGAGCGGCGACGGCCGGCCCTCGATCAGGTCGTCGGCGCAGACGAGATTGTCCGGCGCGTAGCCCTGGGCGGCAGCGACCGGCAGCACCCGCGCCATGATCGAGCGCGTGTAGCCGGTGGTCGAGCCGATCTTCAGCCCCCTGGCGCGCAGGGCGTCGATCGCCTCCCGGGCGCCCGGCACCAGCGTCGCATAGTCGGCGACGACCTCCTCGTTCATCGGCACGAACACCGCGTAGACGCGGTCGACGTCGGCGTCGGTCGGCGCGTGGCCGTGGACGGCCTGCCAGCGGGCGGCCATCGCCGGGGCGGTCATCATGGCCTTGATGTGGTCCCACTTGGCCATGCCCATCGGCGCGCGCGCCTCCTCGATCGTCGCCTCGACGCCGAAGCGCCCGAACGCCTTCACGAACACGCCCATCGGCGCGAAGGAGCCGAAGTCGATGACGGTGCCGGCCCAGTCGAACACCACTGCCTTGAACCTGCCCATGACGATGTCCCTATCCGAAAAGGCCCGAAACGGTTTCCTCGCCGATGCCGAAGGCGGTCGAGGCGCCGCAGCCGGCGGTGACGACGACGATGCGGGTCGCCGCGTCCGGCGCGTCGGTGAAGCGCCAGCGGTCGGCGGCGCTGGCATAGGTGCCGACCCAGTGTTCCTCGATCGTGCGGCCCGGCAGGTCGAGCACCTGGTCCATCTCGTCGAGGATGAGATCGCGCACGGCGACCGGCGCGAAGGGGTCAGGGGTGGTGTCGTAGTGATGGCTGTCGCCGACGACCAGCGAGCCGTCGGCCGACTGCACCACGATCAGGTGCACGCCGTTGGCGCGGTGCTCGGCCTGGTCACTGTCCAGACGCGCCTTCAGCGCAGCGGCTTCGGGCAGGTCGGCGTAACCCTTGTAGCGGGCAAGCCCGAGATCGGACATGACCGGCGCGGCGAAGGCCACCGGCGCGGCCGGGCGCACGCGCATCATCTGCAGCTTGCAGCGTGTCGCCCGGTAGGGCGCGATTCGGTCGGGGAACAGCGAGACGAAATCGTCGCCGGGACAGACGATCACGGTCTCGGCCTCGAGCACGCCGGCCGAGGTCTCGACCCTCGGCGTCGCCACCCGCGTCACGCTCGTCGACCAGCGGAACGCGACGCCGTGGGCCTCGGCCAGCCAGGCGGCGAGACGCGGGATCGCCGTCCTGCTCTCGACCCGCACCTCGTGCGGCGAATGGAGGACGCCGCTGAGCGCGTCCCTGCGCAGGGCGGGGATCGTCTCCTGCGCCTCGTCGAGCGTCAGCCGCCGGCACTCCGCCCCCATCTCGGTCTTCAGGAAGGCATCGATCACCGCCTCGGATTCCGGCCGGCGTGCGGTCACGACCAGGCCGCGCTGCAGGATCTCGATGCCGGCGGCCGGGGCCACCTCGCCCCAGATCTCCCGCGAGCGGCGGGCGAGCCGCCAGCAGTCGCCGGCCTCCTGGCCGGTGACGGTGACGAAGCCGAAGTTGCGGATCGAGGCGCCGTTGGCCTGTGTGTCGCGGTCGATGACGACGACCTTCCTACCCTTGCGGGCGGCGGCAAGGGCATGCGCGAGGCCGACAATCCCGGCGCCGACGACGGCGACATCGTATGACAAGGCCGAAAACCTCAGGACGTGGAAAAAAGCGGTCGAATCTATGTGAATGATAGCTCTATGCTGTTCGGAACATGAAGCTATTATGAAGCGTAGCCGGCTCCAGAAGCCGGTTGGGGGGTATTCAAGAAACTGTCACAAAACTGCAATCGATGTGTCGTCGGCTGTCGGTACTGGACCGGTCGTATCCTGTCCCGGACCGCTCCATGTCTCGTTGTCGAAGGCCTCGAGGACGTGGCGCCAGAAAGGCGAGGGTGGGTGTTTCGCGCCTGACGACGTCTGCCGGCATCGCCGCTGCTCCTGCATGGGGCCGGCCGACCGGGAGAGCCAGATCGGCTTGTGGCGGAGGGCCTGCAGTCGGCTCCTGCCTCGACGGTGCCGGCCAATGGCAGCATTGCCGACCTATCTGGCCGGCGGCGCGCGCAAACGGAATAAACACGAGCCGGTGCGGGGACATCGGCCAACCCAGGAGAAGCGAATGAACATCAGATTGAACCTTGTGGCGACGACCAGCCTCGTTGCCCTGCTGAGCGTTTCCGCCGCCTCGGCCCAGACGATGGAAGAACTCATCGAGGGCGCGAAGGCGGAAGGCATGCTGACCACCATCGCCCTGCCGCATGACTGGTGCGGCTATGGCGACATCATCGCCTCCTTCAAGGCCAAGTATCCGTTCCTGACCGTCAACGAGCTGAACCCGGACGCCGGGTCGGCCGACGAACTGGAAGCGATCCGCGCCAACAAGGACAACAAGGGCCCGCAGGCCCCCGACGTCATCGACATCGGCCTGTCCTTCGGCCCGCAGTCCAAGGCCGAGGGCCTGGTCCAGCCGTACAAGGTCTCCGTGTGGGATGAGATCCCGGATGCCGTGAAGGACGCCGACGGCTATTATTACGGCGCCTATTACGGCGTGATGTCCTTTGCCGTGAACACGGACCTGGTCGACAACGTCCCGACCGAGTGGGAAGACCTGCTGAAGCCCGAGTACGCCGGCCAGGTCGCGCTCGCCGGCGATCCGCGGGCCTCCAACCAGGCCATCCTGGGCGTTCTCTCCGCCGGCATGGCGCGCGGCGCCGCCGCCGGAACGGCCTCGGGCGAGGCCGGCCTCCAGTTCTTCAAAGAACTCAACGCCGCCGGCAACTTCGTTCCGGTGATCGCCAAGGCCGGCACCCTCGCCCAGGGCACGACGCCGATCATGGTGATGTGGGACTACAACGCCCTGGCCGCCCGCGACACGCTCGCCGGCAACCCGCCAGTCGAGGTCACCGTGCCGACCAAGGGCACGCTCGCCGGCGTCTATGTCCAGGCGATCAGCGCCTATGCGCCGCATCCCAACGCCGCCAAGCTGTGGATGGAGCACATCTTCTCCGACGAGGGCCAGAACGGCTACGTCAAGGGCTACTGCCACACCGCGCGCTTCAACACGATGGTCGCGCAGGGCAAGGTCCCGCAGGACCTGCTCGACGCGCTGCCGCCGGCGGAGCCGTACGAGAAGGCCTATTTCCCGACCGTCGAGGAGCAGGACGCCAACAAGAACGCCGTCGTCTCCGGTTGGGACTCGGTCGTCGGCGCCAACGTGCAGTAAGGCCCTCCGGGGACTGGAAACGGCTGCCCCGGCGGAACGCCGGGGCAGCCGCAACGTCCGTGCCGGCTGTCGAGCCCGCCGCGGACCAGATGCGGCGGAGCCTTCGCCGCCGGCCGACAGGGACACCGCCCGATGAGCATGGATTCGCGAGGGACGTCGCGGCACGTCAATCTCAACTGGCTGGGACTTCTGCCGTTTGCGCTGTTCGCGCTGCTGTTCCTGATCCTGCCGACGATGAAGATCGTCGTCGGGGCCTTCCAGACACCCGACGGCAGCTTCACCCTCGACAACCTGCGCGGGCTGAACACGCCGTCGATCATTTCGTCCTATGTGGTCTCGATCCAGCTCAGCCTGATCACCGCAGCGCTCGGCTGCCTGGTCGGCTTCGCCATGGCCGCCGCCGTCATCTTCGGCAAGCTGCCGCAGCAGGTGCGCGGACCGCTGATGACCTTCTCCGGCGTGGCATCGAACTTCGCCGGCGTGCCGCTGGCCTTCGCCTTTCTCGCCACGCTCGGCCCGGTCGGCCTCGTGACCGTCTGGCTGCGCGCCGAGTTCGGGATCAACCTGCGTGCCCTCGGCTTCAACCTGCTGTCCTTCTGGGGCCTCGTGGTCGTCTACCTGTTCTTCCAGATCCCGTTGATGATCCTCATCATCGCTCCGGCGCTCGACGGGCTGAAGCGCGAATGGCGCGAGGCCGCCGCGATCCTCGGCGCCACCGGCGCGCAGTACTGGCGCATGGTCGCCCTGCCGATCCTGTTCCCCTCGCTGCTCGGTACCTTCGCGCTGCTGTTTGCCAATTCCTTCGGCGCGATCGCGACGGCCTTCGCGCTGACCGGGCCGCAGCTCAACATCGTGCCGATCAAGCTGTTCGCGCAGATCCGCGGCGACGTGCTCGGCGACCCGCATCTGGGCTACGCCCTGGCCTTCGGCATGATCGTGATCACCGCCCTGGCCAACGGCCTCTACATCTGGCTGCGGGTACGCAGCGAAAGGTGGCTCAAATGACCCGTTTCTTCGCCTGGGGGACGCTCCTGCTCGGCTGCGTCTTCTTCGCGCTGCCGCTGGTCGGCATGACCGAGTTCAGCCTCAAGATGCGGCGCGGCGTCTATTCGCTCGACGCCTATGCCGTCGTGCTGGCCGATCCGCGCTTCCAGGCGACCTTCACCTATTCCGTGGTGATGGCGTTGGCGACCATCGTCTTCGGCGTGCTGCTGGTCGTGCCGACCGCCTTCTGGGTGCGCCTGAAGCTGCCGGCCGCCCGGCCGTGGATCGAGTTCATCACCCTGCTGCCGCTGGTGATCCCGGCCATCGTCGTCGTCTTCGGCTACATCCGGCTCTACAACACCTCATCGTTCCTGCCGCTGACCGGCAGCGTCACCGGTACCAACCTGCTGCTGATGTTCGGCTATGCCACGCTGGCGCTGCCCTACATGTACCGCGCCGTCGACACCGGCCTGCGCACCATCGACGTCGCCACCCTGACCGAGGCCGCGCAGAGCCTCGGCGCAGGCTGGGTGACCATCCTCGCGCGCGTCATCCTGCCCAACGTGATGGTGGCGGTCCTGTCGGGCGCGTTCCTGACCTTCGCCATCGTCATCGGCGAATTCACCATGGCGGCGCTGCTGAACCGCCCGGCCTTCGGGCCGTTCATGCAACTTCTGGGCGCCAACCGCGCCTACGAACCGGCGGCGCTCGCGGTGATCGCCTTCGCCATCACCTGGGCCTGCATGGCGCTGATCCAGCTGGCCACCCGGTTCTCCAGACACATGCGGGTCCAACGCTGATGGCCTTTCTCGATCTCAAGAATCTCCGCAAGTCGTTCGGCGCGCTGACCGTCGTCAAGGACTTCTCCCTGTCGGTCGAGGCCGGCGAGTTCGTCTCGCTGCTCGGCCCGTCGGGCTGCGGCAAGACGACCGTGCTGCGCATGGTGGCGGGCTTCGAGACGCCGAGTTCCGGTGCGATCGAGATCGCCGATCAGGACGTCACCAGGGTCAAGGCCAATGCCCGCAACATCGGCATGGTGTTCCAGGCCTATGCGCTGTTCCCCAACCTGACGGTCGCGCAGAACGTCGCCTTCGGTCTCAAGGTCAAGGGCATGAAGCGCGCCGAGACCGACGCCCGGGTCGCCGAAATGCTCAAGCTGATCGGTCTGCCCGATCTCGGCGGCCGCTATCCGTTCCAGCTGTCGGGCGGCCAGCAGCAGCGCGTCGCGCTGGCGCGCGCCCTGGCGCCGCGCCCGCGCGTGCTGCTGCTCGACGAACCGCTGTCGGCGCTGGACGCCAAGATCCGCGTCAGCCTGCGCGCGGAGATCCGCGAGATCCAGCGCGAACTCGGCATCACGACGATCTTCGTCACCCACGACCAGGAAGAGGCGCTGTCGATGTCGGACCGGATCGTGGTCATGAACGGCGGTGTGGCCGAGCAGGTCGGCGTGCCGTTCGAGATCTACAACCGCCCGGCGACCCGTTTTGTGGCCAATTTCGTCGGCACGCTCAACACCTTCCAGGCCCGCATCGACGACGCGGACCGTAGCGTCGTCAGCCTCGCCGGCGTGCCGCTGACCCTGCCCGGGGGCGGGCTCGACGGACGCGCCGGCGACAGCCTCGCGATCGCGCTGAGGCCCGAGGCGCTGCATCTGGGCCGTTACGACGGCTGCGAGGCGGTCCTGCCGGCGACCATCGAGGATGTCCATTTCATGGGCTCGATCATCCGCCTTCGCATCGACATCGCCGGCACCAGGGTGGCGCTCGACACGTTCAATCGCGTCGACCAGCCGCCGCCGACCGTGGGCAGCAGCATCGAAGTCAGCCTGTCGCCGCGCGACGTCATCGTGCTGCAGGGCTGAACGGGCAGGGGCCGCCGTCCCCGCCGCTAGCGCTGCGCCAGCATCCAGTTCAGCACCAGCCGCCAGTCGGTCATGCGTATCGGTGTGCCGTGGGTGCCGGTGTCGAACAGGGTGAACTTGACCGGATAGGACGGCGCGCGCTTCTTGATCGCCTCGAAGAAGCGCGCCTGCCCCTCCCAGTCGTAGACCTCGTCCGAACTGCCGTGGCCGAGATAGATCGGCACGTGACGGGCGCGATCGCTCAGCGTGGCGCTCGACAGGAACGCCTCGTCCTTCGGCGAGCCGAAGAACAGCACGCCAGACAGCAGGCGCGCGGCCGAGCCGTCCTTGAGCAGGTTCCAGCACAGGATGCCGCCCATTGAGCCGCAGGCGACCATGATCGGCGCGCCCGGCGAGTTGGCCGCATAGGTCCGGATCAGGGCCTTGACGTCCTCCGTGCCGCGCGGGCCGAAATCGGCGAACTCGGCCGACAGGTAGACGCCGCCGTTGCGCGACATCAGGTTCTTGATCCTGTTGAAGTTGCCGCCGAAGGTGACGTCGTTCATGCCCTGGAAGCGGTTGCCGCCCTGGCCGTGGATGTAGATCACCACCATGCGCGCGCCGCCGCCGGTCTTGCCGACGGCCATGAACTTCACCTTGCGCCCGTTGGCGGAGATCTCCAGGTCGGTCTGCGAACTGCGCGGGTGGTAGGAGACATAGTTGCCCCAGACCTCGCGCTCCGGCTCCTTGTCGCGCTGGTGCAGGTCGCGCTGCTTGACGTATTCGACCACCAGGAAGTCGCCGCCGTAATGCGAGGCGAGGATCTTCGGATAGGCGAACAGGCTGTCCTTGTACGACGGCAGGCCGTTGGCCTCGGCCCGACCGCCGCCGGCAAGGCCGAGCACGAGCGCGGCAAGGACCGCAAGGGCGGACGGGAAGCGGAGGGGCATGTCGCGTCGTCCTTTCGCTGGGACCGGGGCATCGTCGGCTCAAAAGTCTTACAAAAGCCCCCCGGCGGACGCAAACGCTCAGCGCGCCGGCGCCGGCGTTACGCACCGCGTTCGCCTTGCCGCCGTGGACGGACCTTGAGCCGGCGGCGCGCGGCGCAGGACTGTCCCTATTTCGTCAAAAGAGCATCGTTAAAAGTGACATGATCTCAGAAAAAGCATAGGTAGTTTTTTCGGTGAATATTGGATGCTAAATAGAAAAAATCGGTATTATGGATTTGTTAACCATAATTTACTGACACTCGCCTGCGACAAGGCCGAAAGCAGAACGCCGCCGGTTTTCGATCCAGGAGAGACGCCCATGCCCGTAATTTCCTTCGCAAACGCCAAAGGCGGAGCCGGAAAGACCACCGCGGCGCTGTTGCTGGCGACAGAAGTCGCCGAACGGGGAAAGACAGTCATCATCTTCGACGCCGATCCGCAGCGCTGGATCTCGACCTGGTCCGACCTGCCCGGCCGGCATCCCAACATCGAGGTGCAGAGCCAGCTGACTCCGGCGACCATCACCGACCAGATCCTGGACGCCACCCGGCAGGTCGACTATGTCATCGTCGACCTGGAAGGCACCGAGAACCTGATGGTCGCCAATGCGATCAGCGTGTCGGACCTGGTCGTCGTGCCGATCCAGGGCTCGTGTATGGACGCCCGTGGCGGCGCCAAGATCATCCGCCTGATCGCCAAGCTGGAGCAGGTCGTGCGCCACGACATCCGCCACTGCGTGGCGCTGACGCGCACCAATGCGGCGGTCACCACGCGGGCGCTGAAAGCGGTGCAGGACCATCTGGCGGTGAGCGGCATCGACGTGCTGCTGACGCCCATCGTCGAGCGCGCGGCCTACCGCGACATGTTCGAATTCGGCGGCGGGCTGGCCAACCTCGACCCGAAGACCGTCACCAACCTCGACAAGGCGCGTGAGAACGCAGAGATGTTCGCCGCCGAGGTGCTGGAACGCGCCGAGGTGCGCCGGCCGCGGCGCTGGTACGACGTGTTCCGCAAGGCGTCCTGACATCGTCGACGACGCTCGGGCGCGCCGCCTCAGCCCGGCGCGCCGAGCTGCCAGGCCTTGATCGCCTCGATCGGCCACAGCAGCATCAGAACGTTGAGCGCGAGATTGTCGCGGATCGCCCACAGCGCGACCAGTTCCAGAGCGATAGCGAGGGTGACCGACAACCACACCGGCGCGCGCATGGCGATCAGGATGCCGAAAACCGTCCAGACCAGGTCGAACAGCGAATTGATGACGCTGTCGCCGGCATAGCCCATGGCCAGCGTCGCCTCGCGGTAGCGCTCGATCACGATCGGCGTGTTCTCCAGGATCTCCCAGGCCGCCTCGATGGCGAGCGCATAGAAGCCGAGTTCGGGGCGCGGGCGGCTGCGCAGCACCAGCCACAGGCCGAAGTAGAACAGCAGCCCGTGCACCACGTGCGAGGGCGCGTACCAGTCGGCAATGTGCTGCGAACTCTCCGCGACGTTGTCCGCCGGCGTCCACAGCAGCACCGTGCCGCAGGGGCAGAGCGGTGGGCGGCCCATGGCGAGCAGGACGACGGCGGTGAGCGGGAACAGGAGCAGGCCGGCGATCACGGCCGCACGCAAGGTCAAGGGAGGGGCTACCTTTCGGCTGTCGGGCGGTGCGAGGATGGCGCGGCGCGTGCGCCGGCGCAAGGGTGGCCGGAACACCGGTGCGGCAGCAGTCAAATCTCCGCTGGCAATCGGCACCGATCCTGACTATGTCCTTGGCCAAAAGGAACCACCCCATGCCTGCCGCGGCCTGCCGCGCGCGCCGGACCTCTTCCGCGGATCGGCCTGCGCCCGCATGCGGCAGGCGCCGGCGCGCCCGGAACTGGAGGCAGCATGACCACCCTCGAAGCGCCCTCGCGCGCCGCCGGCGCCGCGGCCGCGCCCTATCTCAAGCGGCGCACCTTCGCCATCATCTCGCATCCAGACGCGGGCAAGACGACGCTGACCGAGAAGCTGCTGCTGTCGGGCGGCGCGATCCGGGCCGCCGGCGCGGTGCGCGCGCGGGGCGAGCAGCGGCGCGCGCGCTCCGACTGGATGAAGATCGAGCAGGAACGCGGCATCTCGGTGTCGTCCTCGGTGATGACCTTCGAGCGGAACGGCATCGTCTACAACCTGCTCGACACGCCCGGCCACGAGGACTTTTCCGAGGATACCTACCGCACGCTGACCGCCGTCGACGCGGCCATCATGGTCATCGACGCCGCCAAGGGCATCGAGACGCAGACACGCAAGCTGTTCGAGGTGTGCCGGCTCCGCGACATCCCGATCATCACCTTCGTCAACAAGATCGACCGCGAGGGCCGGCACGCGCTGGAGATCCTTGACGAGATCCAGGAGGCGCTGGCGCTCGACGTCAGCCCGCAGACCTGGCCGGTCGGCATGGGCTCCGACTTTTTCGGAGTCTACGATCCCCGGGTGAACCGGTTCTACACCAGCGAGGGCGAGCGCGGCGGCCCGTTCCGCCAGACCAGGGACGTCTCCGGCCTCGACGATCCGATCCTGACCGGAACGGTCTTCGATCGCGTCATGGAGGAACTGACCGAAAACGTCGAACTGGGCAGCGAGGGCTACGCCGCCTTCGACCGGGATTCCTTCCTGGAAGGCCACCTGACGCCGGTGTTCTTCGGGTCCGCCCTGCGCGACTACGGCGTCGAGGAACTGCTCGATTTCATCGCCGACCATGCGCCGCCGCCCCATTCCCAGCCGGCCACCGGCGGGCGCCGCATCATGCCGGACGAAAAGGCCGTCACCGGCTTCGTTTTCAAGGTGCAGGCCAACATGGACCCCAAGCACCGCGACCGCATCGCCTTCGTGCGCCTGTGCTCGGGCACCTTCCGGCGCGGCATGAAGCTCAAGCACGTGCGCGCCGGCAAGACCATCGCCGTCACCGCGCCGATCTTCTTCTTCGCCGAGGAGCGCGAGATCGCCGAGGAAGCCTATCCGGGCGACGTCATCGGCGTGCCCAACCACGGCCAGCTGCGCGTCGGCGACACGCTGACCGAAGGCGAGGAGATCCACGTCACCGGCCTGCCGGCCTTCGCGCCGGAAGTGCTGCGCCGCGTGCGCCTGTCCGACACCATGCGCGTCAAGCAGATGCGCCAGGGTCTGCAGGATCTCGCGGAGGAGGGACTGGTGCAGATCTTCAAGCCCGACCTCGGCTCCAACTGGATCGTCGGCGTCGTCGGCATGCTGCAGCTCGACGTCGTCGTTGACCGGCTGAAGGCGGAATACGGCACCGAGATCGGCTTCGAGACCGTGCCCTATACCACGGCGCGCTGGATCGAATGCGACGATCCGCAGAAGCTTTCCAAGTTCATCGAGGCCAACCGCATGTCGGTCGCCAACGACCGCGACGACAAGCCGGTGTTCCTGTTCAAGAGCGGCTGGGAAGTGAACTATGTCGGCGAGAAGAACCCGGACATCCGCTTCCGCGAGACCCGAGAGATCGTGCACACGGAGTGATCGGCGGCGGGACGGCGCTAGAGCATAGTCTTGTCGAGCAAGCGGGTCCGCTTGATTGGAAAGCGCTCTGGCCCTCGCTCTCTCAGTGGCGCCCGGTCGTCGCGCGCCGCCTGGCGAGCCACCAGCCGTACTGCTGCGGCCAGGACTCGAACGCGGACTCGGCGCCGAGGGCGTCCGCTGCATGGAGCGGCCAGTTAGGATCGGACAGGATCTCGCGGCCGAGCGCGACGATGTCGGCCTTGCCCTCGGCGACGATGGCGGCGGCCTGCGCCGGCTCGGTGATCAGGCCGACGGCCTGGGTCAGGAGGCCGGTCTCGGCGCGGATGCGCGCCGCATAGGGTACCTGGAAGCCGGGCGGCGGCGTGCGGCCGGCGGTGGCGGGACCCGAGATGCCGCCCGAGGAGCAGTCGATCACGTCGACGCCGAGCCGGGCGAGTTCGCCGGCGAGCCAGACGCTGTCGTCGAGGGTCCAGCCGTCGGGCGCCCCGTCGACGGCGGAGATGCGCACGAACAGCGGCTTGTCCGCGGGCCAGGCGGCGCGCACGGCCTCCACCGTCTCGAACAGGGCGCGCGCGCGGCCGGCGCGATCGCCGCCGTAGCCGTCGGTGCGCCGGTTGGACACGGGCGACAGGAAGCTCGCCAGCAGGTAGCCGTGGGCGGCGTGGATCTCGGCGACGTCGAAGCCGCACCAGGCGGCGCGCCGGGCCGCGGCGGCGAAGTCCTCGACGGTGCGCGCGATGTCGGCCGGCGTCATTGCGCGCGGCGTCAGCCAGCCGTCGGCGACGGGCAAGGCGGAAGGCGCGACGATGTCCCAGGCGACGTCGCCGCGCGCCCGGTCCGCCTCGCTCAGCGCGGCGTTGCCGAACCAGGGCCGCTGCATCGACGCCTTGCGCCCGGCGTGGCCGAGCTGGATCGCCGGCACCGCGCCCTGGGCGCGCAGGAAGGCGGTGATGCGGGCGAGCGCGGCGGCGCGGTCGTCCGACCAGATGCCGAGATCGCCGTGGGTGATGCGGCCGTCCGGCGAGACGGCGGTCGCCTCGGTGAAGACAAGCCCGGCGCCGCCCTGCGCGAACTTGCCGAGATGGACGAGGTGCCAGTCGGTGGCGAAGCCGTCGCCGGCTGAATACTGGCACATGGGCGAGACCGCGATGCGGTTCTTCAGCGTAACGGAGCGCAGGCTGAGCGGCGAGAACAGGGCGATGGTCATGGCAAAGTGCTAGAGGATGCGGCCGGGCCGATCAAGCCGCCTTGCGTGCGGCGTGGTTTCCGTTTTCCCGTTCCGGCGGGCTCGGCTACAGTCCGTCCGACATCAGAGGAGGACGTCATGGTCGCACGCATGCCCGGTTTGGTTTTCGTTCACGGCGCCTGGCACAACCACGAGACCTGGGACCACGTCCTGCCGCACCTGCACGACCGCGGCATCGTCACCACCGTGTTCGACATGCCGGGTGCGGGCGTCAACGCCAGGCTGCCGGCGTCCTACATTGTCCGGCCGCTGGACAGGCAGGCCTTTGCCGCCGAGCCGTCGCCGAACGCCGGCGTCACCCAGGACGAGCGCACCGACTTCGTCATCGGCAAGGTGCGCGAGACGGCGGAGAAATGCGGCGGAAAGGTCGCCATCGCCGGCCACTCGCTCGGCGGTGCCACCGTCTCCCATGTGGTCGAACGGGTGCCGGAACTGATCTCGGCGGCGGTCTACATCGGCGCCTTCCTGCTGCCGCCGGGCATGCCGCCGGTCGCCATGATCCGGGACGACTCGATGAAGGAGGCGCTGGTGCCGGGGCTGTTCTTCGCCGATCCCCCGGCGATCGGCGCCATGCGCGTCGACTTCCGCTCCGAGGATCCGGACTACCGCGCGCGCCTGCGCGAGGCCTACGCCGGTGACGTCGGCGAGGAGATGTTCGGCAAGGCGATCGCGCACTTCCACTGCGACGAGCCGGCCCAGGTGACGCTCGTGCCCTCGTCGGTGACCCGCGAGCGCTTCGGCACCGTGCCGCGCCATTACATCCACTGCACGCAGGACCGTGCGGTGACGCCGGCGGGGCAGAAGAAGATGATCGCGCTGACGGACGCGGCGATGGGCAATGCGACCCGCGTCCACGTCATGGCGACCAGCCACTCGCCCTTCGACGCCGACCCGAAGGGTCTTGCGGACATCCTTGCCGGCATCGCACAGGCTTGACCGGCGTCGGATGGTTTCCGGACACGGGCCGGAGAGATTCGGGACGGAAGCAGGACACGTTGGCCGGAACCCGACGCAGCCCTCAGGCGGCCTCGGCGTCTCCGGGCGCGGTCTGCCAGCCGAGGTCGGTCAGGGTGACGATGCGGTTGCCACGCAGGTCCGTGGCGCAGACCAGGAAGCCCCGTTCCTCCATATGCGCCAGCAGCCAGCGGGCGCGTCCCGGCGAGCGCGTGCCGTAGGCCTTGGCGATCTCGGCGTTCGGCGGGCAGGGCGCCTTGGCGAGCGCCGCCTTGGCCAGCAGCAGGTAGACGCCGCGCATGTCCTCGGGCAGTTCGCCGGCGATCAGCGCCGCCCGCTCCCAGTCGGTGGTGTCGATCTCGCCGCTGTCGACCCCGGCGCGGGCGACCGACAGTTTTTCGCGGAAGCTTGCCAGATCCGGAACGCCGCCGGGCAGCTTGGCGATGCGGCAGCGGACCTGGAAGTCCTGGTAGAGCGCGGCGGTCGGCTGGAACGCGGCCTCCGGTTCCGCCAGGATCTCGGCCAGGATTTCGTCGATGGCGGCGTCACGCCCGGCCAAATCTATCTCCGGCTCGGGCTCCGCCGGTGCGACGGTGCGGCCGGTGCCGGCAGACGAAAGCCTGCTGAGCACCTCGGCGGTCGAGACAGGCTCGGGCGCGCGCGGGCGGATGCGCACCGCCTCGTCGGGGGACGGCGTGAAGATCAGGTCCTTGGCGTCTTCGGCCGGCTGTTCGGGCAGCGGCGTCAGCTTGGGTCCGCCGCCGCGCCCGACCGTTTCGACGGGCCCGATGCGGATCGGTACCGGACGGCGCGACAGCGCCGGGCCGAGGGCTACGAAATGGCCGCGGTCGAGGTTGCGGAACGTTTCCGCCTGGCGCCGCTCCATGCCGAGCAGATCGGCCGCACGCGCCATGTCGATGTCGAGAAACGTCCGCCCCATCAGGAAGTTGGAGGCTTCCGCCGCGACGTTCTTGGCCAGTTTCGCCAGACGCTGGGTGGCGATGATGCCGGCAAGGCCGCGTTTGCGGCCGCGGCACATCAGGTTGGTCATGGCCCCGAGCGAGCGCCGGCGGGCCTCCTCGCTGACCTCGCCGGCGGCTGCCGGTGCGAACAGCTGAGCCTCGTCGACGACGACCAGCATCGGGTACCAGAGGTCGCGGTCGGCCTCGAACAGTCCGTCGAGGAAGGCGGCGGCGGCTTTCATCTGCCGGTCGGCGTCGAGCCCTTCCAGGTTGAGCACGACCGACACCCGGTGCTGGCGCACGCGCGCGGCGATCATCTGCAGGTCGCGTTCGGTGCCGACCGCATCGACGACGACATGGCCGAACCTGTCGGCTAGGCTGACGAAATCGCCCTCCGGATCGATGATCGCCTGCTGCACCCAGCTCGCCGACTGTTCGAGCAGGCGGCGCAGCAGATGCGACTTGCCGGATCCGGAGTTGCCCTGCACCAGGAGGCGCGTTGCCAGCAGTTCCTCCAGATCGAGCCCGGCCCGTGCCCCGCCCGCCATTTCGCCGATATCGATGCTGACCGTCATTCCCAGTTCCGCTGCGTCCGCGTGGCTTGGTCCGTCCGGCCAGGCGTCCGCGCTACACCCTCGTCCGTCTCGTCGCTCGTACGACGCGGGAGAATCCGCGATTCGCTGCCAAGGTCACAAGGCCGACCCGGCGGGGCGGCGGGTAAAAGGCCGGTTCGCCACAGGAAATCTGGTTCAAGCCGACAGGACATCGGCATAGGTTTCGCGCAAGGCGTTCTTCTGGATCTTGCCCATGGTGTTGCGCGGCAGGCTGTCGACGACGACGACCCTCTTGGGCTGCTTGAAACGGGCGAGCCGGTCCTGAAGTGCGCCGATCACGGCGCCTTCGTCGAGCCTCGCTCCCGGCCGCGGCGCCACCACCGCCACCACGCCCTCGCCGAAGTCGGGATGCGGCACGCCGATGACCGCGCTTTCCGCCACGCCAGGAATCTCGTCGATCAGCGCCTCGACCTCCGCCGGATAGATGTTGAAGCCGCCGGAGATGATCAGGTCCTTCGACCGGCCGACGATCGAGACGTAGCCCCGCTCGTCGACGAGACCCATGTCGCCGGTGACGAAATAGCCGTCGGTGCGGAACTCCTCCTCCGTCTTCTTCGGCATGCGCCAGTAACCCTGGAACACGTTCGGCCCCTTGACCTCGATGATGCCGACCTCGCCGGCCGGCAGTTCGCGCCCGGTGTGCGGATCTGCGATCCGGACGCCGACGCCCGGCAGCGGGAAACCGACCGTGCCGGCGCGGCGCTCGCCCTCGTAGGGGTTGGACGTGTTCATGTTGGTTTCGGTCATGCCGTAGCGTTCGAGGATGGCATGGCCGGTGCGGGCACTGAATTCCTTGTGCGTTTCGGCGGAGAGCGGCGCCGATCCGGAAATGAACAGCCGCATGTGCGCGACCAGGTCGCGGGTGAACTCCGCCGACCCGAGAAGCCGGGTGTAGAAGGTCGGCACGCCCATCATCGAGGTCGCCCGCGGCAGGAGCTCGAGCACGGCGTCGAGATCGAACCTGGGCAGGAACAGCATCGAGCCGGCAGCGAGCAGAAGCGTGTTGGTGGCGACGAACAGGCCGTGGGTGTGGAAGATCGGCAGCGCGTGCAGCAGCACGTCATCGGCCGAGAAGTGCCAGTATTTCACCAGTGTGCGGGCATTGGAGGTCAGGTTCTCGTGGGAGAGCATGGCGCCCTTGGAACGCCCGGTGGTGCCCGAGGTGTAGAGGATAGCCGCCAGATCGTCGGCGTCCCGCGCGACATCCGGGAACTGCGGATCGGCGTCGTCGATCGCCCGACGCAGTGAGCCCTCCCCGTCGGCGTCGAGCGTCTCGACCCGCGCGCCGACCCTGGCCGCGGAGGCTTCCAGCGCCGCCCTCCGGTCGGGACCGCAGACCACCACGGCGGGTTCGGCATCGGTGATGAAATAGTCCATTTCCGCCGGCGTGTAGGCGGTGTTGAGCGGCAGGAACACCGCACCGGCACGCACGGTGCCGAGATAGAGCATCAGGGCTTCCGGCGTCTTTTCCACCTGCGCGGCGACCCGGTCGCCCGGCGCGACGCCGAGGGCGGCGAGCGCATTGGCGACCTGTCCGGACAAGGTCTCGACATCGCCATAGGTCAGGATCCTACCCTCAGGCGTTTCGAGGAAGGTCTTGGCTCGATGCGGCATCGCCGAGCGGATCTCGGAGTAGAGATGATTGGTCATTTCGTGTCCATCGGCACCGGTTGTCTCGTCTCGGGTATGGCGCGCGCCAGCTTCGTCACCTGGGAGCTTGCCGCAACCGCACCCGTGGCCGCGAAGGCCTCGTGATTCTTCTCGATGTACTTCAGATCATAAAGATAGTTGACCATCAGGCCATGCGCCTGGGCAAGCCCGTTCGGGGACAGATCGCCGCGCCAGTTGACGCGTTCCAGCCGGGCGCCGTTGCCGATGTGGAAGCGCGCCACCGGATCGATCGGCCGTCCGCGACCGTCCTTCTCGCGCAGCAGGTAATGGGCGCCGAGCGCGGTCAGGGGCTCGCGCAATGAAGCGTCCGCGTGCTCCGGCCACGATGGGGCGGCCAGCAGCGCCCGCGCTTCCTGCGACAGCATCCCGGCCGCGGGGCTGTCGTCCGAGGCAAGCTGGCCTTCGAGCCAGCGTGCGAAGCCGGGAACCGGCGACAGGGTCACGAATGTCTTCAGGCCCGGCAGCGCGCGGCGCAGTTCCTCGACCACCTGCTTGATCAGGAAGTTGCCGAAGGAAATCCCCCGCAATCCCTTCTGGCAGTTCGTGATCGAGTAGAAGACCGCCGTCGCGGCCTCGTCGACCCGCAACTGGTCGCGCTGTTCCGCCAGAATCGGCGCGATCGCGGCCGGCATGTCGCGGGTCAGCGCCACCTGGACGAAGATCAGCGGATCGTCGACCAGTGCCGGGTGGAAGAAGGCATAGAGCCGCCGGTCCTGGACGTCGATCCGCCGCCGCAGGTCGTCCCAGTCGCGGATCTCGTGCACCGCCTCGTAGCGGATGATCTTCTCCAGGATGGCGGCGGGCGTCGACCAGTCGATGCGCTGCATGACCAGGAAGCCCCGGTTGAACCAGGACGAGAACAGGTGCTCGAAATCCCGGTCGACCTCGCGCAGGTCCGGGTGCTCTGCGAGATGATCCAGCAGGTCGGCACGCATGTCGACCAGGGCCCTGGTGCCGCCGGGAGCCAGGTTCAGGCGTCGGATCAATTCCTGCCGGCGCGGTTCCGAGACGTCGTGTAGGCGGCGCAGCAAGGTCAGGTTGCCCGGATCGATGCGCAAAGCATCGGCGACCTCGGAGACTTCGGCGATGTCCGCCCCGAAGCGGGTCAGGAGCGCCGTGAAGAAGGCTGCCCGTCCGGCACGGGCGAGCATTCGGTAGCCCGCCAGCACGTCGCCGGCGAGCGCCACGCCCGACGCCTCGCCGCGGCCGGACAGGAGCGCCTCGCACAGGTCGACCACGGGCGTCTCGCCGCTTTCGCGGTTGCGGCGCGGGTCTAGGAACTGCCGTCCTTGCTCGGCGATCGAGGTCAGGAGTTCGCGGAAGAAGCTGGTGTTTCTGGTGGTCATGGCGCCGATCCGAACAGTATGCGAGGCAGCCAGATCATGCTGCCTCGTAGCCCGCAGAAAAGCATGATCGACGCCACCCTGCATAGCACATAGGCCGGCGAGCGCGCCGGGTCGCCACCGGTGACCCGGCGGCGCGATCCATCCCGGCATTGCCCTGTGACGCGACGGCACAGGTTGTCCTGTCCGTTTCAAGCTGGCAGAGTCTCCGTTACACCCCTTTCAGTCTTCGAGGGACGATGAGAGACCAGACATCAGCCGAGCGGATCGCAGACGGCGCCGTGCATGTGATCGGCATAGGCCTTGGCCTTGCGGCGACGATTGCCCTGATGATCCTGCTGTTTCCGAACCCGGAGGCCGGCCGCGTGGCGAGCGTGATGATCTATGCCGCCTGCCTGATGCTGATGCTGGTCTGCTCGGCGCTCTACAACGTGCTGGCCAAGAACAACCATGACAGCATCTTCCGCCGGCTGGACCATGCCGCGATCTTTCTCATGATCGCCGGCACCTACACCCCGTTCGCGACGATGGTGATCGGCGGCTGGCCGGGCGGCGTCGTCCTGACGGTGGTCTGGATCGGAGCCCTGATCGGGGCGACGCTGAAGCTGATCCGGCTCAAGCGCTTCGACAAGCTGACCGTGCCCCTCTGTCTCGCGCTCGGTTGGGTGATCGTGTTCGCCTACAAGCCGCTGATCACCAATGCGTCCAACCTCGGCTTCTGGCTGCTGATCGCCGGCGGCCTGCTCTATTCCGTCGGCACCATGTTCTATGCCTGGAAGTCGCTGCCGTTCCAGAACGCGATCTGGCATGGTTTCGTGCTGGCGGCCGCCATCTGCCATTTCGGCGCGATCGTGACGGACGTCGCGCTTCCGCCGCTCGGCGGCGCGTGAGGACCCAGGGTCCAACGCAACACGCCCGGCGGTGGGCCGGGCGCCTTCATGGTCCGATTCCGGTTCCGGCTTCGGCCCGTCGCCGTCAGGCCGGCGTGGTTCCGTCGCCGCCGAGCACGATCACCTTGGTGTTCATCGGAACGCGTGCGTAGAGATCGATCACGTCCTGGTGCCACATGCGGATGCAGCCGCTGGAGACGTTCTTGCCGATGCTCGACGGCTCGTTGGTGCCGTGGATCCGGTAGAGCGTGTCGACGTTGCCCTGCCACAGATAGAGCGCCCGGGCGCCGAGCGGGTTCTTCGGCCCGCCTTCCATGCCGTCGTCGCCGTATCTGGCCAGCTCCGGCCGGCGCGCGATCATCTCTTTGGGAGGCCGCCAGACCGGCCACTCCTGCTTCATGCGGATGACCGCGTCGCCCGACCAGGCGAAGCCCGCCTTGCCGACGCCGATGCCGTAGCGCAGGGCCTTGCGGCGGGACAGGATCCAGTAGAGGAACTTGTTCTGCGGGTCGACGACGATGGTGCCCGGTATTTCCCGGTTCTCGTAGTCGACCACCTGACGCCAGTAACGACGGTCGAACGCCTTGTAGTTGATGGCCGGGATGTCGAAGTCGCCGTCCTTGCGCGCCGCATAGGCAAGGTCATAGTCGAAGCGCTCGTCCGGCAGTGGCGGCTGGTCGTGCAGGCCGACCGTGTTGCAGCCCGCCAGCGTGAGAGCCAGCGTCGCTCCCGCGCCGCCCAGAAGCGCGCGGCGGGAGATGGGGAGTGCTGAAAAATGCATGGTCGTATCAGTCGGCGCGGCCATCGAACCACCTGTTCAAATCTCAAACCGAATCGTGCCGGTTCGTGTCACTCTAGCGCCGAGAATCCTTAAAAATGCAACACCGAACCGGCCGCTCGCAGCCAATTGAACGCCTGCGCAGCAAACCGGCCACAGGCCACGTCGCCTGGCCCGCTTGCCAGGGCGCTGCGGCCGGTGACACACTGGCGTCCCCCGCGTTTCGCCGGGCCGCAGGGCCCCGACGTCCCTCCCATCCTCGAGGCTCTTCGTGCCGATGACCGACCCATCCGCTCCCCTCGTGCCCGTATTCGACGGTCACAACGACACCCTGCTCAGGCTCGAGATGCGCGCCGGTACGGCCAGGGAGCGGTCGTTCTTCGCGCTTGCCGATCACGATCACATCGACCTGCCACGGGCGCGTGCCGGCGGCTTCGCCGGCGGCCTGTTCGCGATGTTCGTGCCGTCTGTCCGCGACCTGGACTTCTCCCGCACGCTCGGTCCCGACGACCCGCGTGCCTTCGCCGGAATCTCCCAGGCTGAGGCGCTCGACTACACGCTGCGGCTGATGGCGCGCGCTCTGCGCATCGAGGCTGCCTCCGCAGGCGAGGTCCGGATCGCCCGCTCGTCCGCCGATATCCGCGCCTGCATGGCTGCGGGGCAACTCGCGATGGTGCTGCACATCGAGGGCGCGGAGGCGATCGACCCGAACTTCGCGGCCCTCGATATCCTCCATGCCGCGGGGCTGCGGTCGATCGGTCCGGTCTGGAGCCGGAAGAACATCTTCGCCGACGGCGTGCCGATGGCGTTTCCGTCGTCGCCGGACACGGGCGGTGGATTGACCGACCTCGGGCGGGAGCTGATCCGGCGCTGCGATGCCATGGGAATCCTGATCGACCTGTCACACATCACCGAGCGCGGATTTTGGGATGTGGCGGAGATATCCGACAGGCCGCTGATCGCGTCCCATTCGAACGCGCATGCCTTATGCCCCAGTGCGCGCAATCTCACCGACCGGCAGCTTGACGCGATCGCGGAGCGCGGCGGGCTGGTCGGGCTCAACTTCCATGTCGCCTTCCTGCGCGAGGACGGCCGGCACAGCACCGACACGCCGCTGGAGACCATCGTGCGCCATGCCGACCACCTGATTGCGCGGATGGGCGAGGATCACGTCGGCTTCGGGTCGGATTTCGACGGCTGTCTCGTCCCAGGGGCGCTGAAGGACGTGTCCGGCCTGCCGACCCTGATCGACGCGTTCCGGCGTGCCGACTACGGCGAACCGCTCATCCGTAAAATTGCCAGTGAAAACTGGCTGAGGGTCATGGAGCGGAGTAGACTTTAGGCGTAGCGCCGCGCCGCTCGCGAAAATTTTATTAGATCTCCCCCAGCCGCTCCGTGTTCTGTTTGGGGGAGCGAAAAGTTCGTCTTTGCGCTGAAGTTTCAACATGTAGCTCGGCATGCCGAGGTGGGTTCGGAGCGTGTATACACTACTCAACAAGAAAGAATTACCGGGTCTATTGGGTATATAACGTATTCAGCGGCAAGAAAGACTTGTGTAGGAGATCGGTCAGGTCCTTCGTCCCACGCCCGCGCCCCGCATTTGCCCCGGCTGCGCACTGCCTCTCCCGAGCCGGCGGGCAGATCCGTCCGCAAGGATTGCCCGCCATCGAAAGGTCGAGCCACACAATCATGAGTGCCCCCGCCCCGAGCCTGCACACCGTCTTTCCGATCGAGAGCGGACGCAAGTCGGCCCAGATCTATTCTTGCCTCAAGCGGAAGATCGTTCTCGGTCTGCTCTCCGGCGACAGCATTGTCACCGAACAGGCGCTGGCCCAGGACCACGGCTGTTCCCAGGGCACGGTTCGCGAGGCGCTGCTGCGTCTGGAGCAGGACGGACTGGTCTGCCGCAACGGCTATCAGGGCACCTATGTGACGCGAACGACGGACGACGAGGCCGAACTGCTGGTCCGTCTGCGCGTCGATCTGGAATGCGCCGGAATCGCGCGGGCCTGCGGACGTCTCGACCCCGACTCCCGCGATTTCCTCACCCGCTCAATCGTCGAGTACCACAGGTTCCGCGACAGCGGCGACGTGTTCATGCTCACCGAGATCGATCGTGTGTTCCATCTGCGCGTGTTCGATCTCGCCGGCCTGCCCAACCTGGAGCCGCTGCTGGCGCGGGTGCTGCTGCAATTGCACCGCTACACGATCTCCAGGACCAGGGGACATATCCTCTGGAAGGACATGCAGACCGACCCTCATGCCGAGATCATCCGCGGTCTGGAGAGCGGCGATCCGGAGCTCTGTCGGCAACTTGTCACCGACCACATCGCGGGGAACATCCTGCTGTTCGCCCCGCTTATCCACCAGAGGGTGTTCGGCCGGAACGCCGGATGAGCCGCTGTCGCCTCCTCAAAAGGGATGAAATCGGCGTCTAGGCGGGCTAAAAGGGCTGCGAAGACCGTCCTGACGGGCGCCGGAAACCCGCCGGAAACCCACCGGCCCGCTGCCGGAGGACGGCGAACCTTCGTGCATTCCTTGACCCTTGTCCGGACCCCATGGCCCCACCGCTCCTGATCCTGCGCGACATTCACCTGACCTTCGGCGCGACGCCGCTGCTGACTGGCGCCGACCTCACCGTCTCCGAGGGCGACCGCCTGTGCCTGGTCGGGCGCAACGGCTCGGGCAAGTCGACGCTGCTCAAGATAGCCGCCGGCATGGTCGAGCCGGACCGGGGCGAGCGCTTCGTGCAGCCGGGCAAGACCATCCGCTACCTGCCGCAGGAACCTGACCTGTCGAGTTTCGCGACGACGCTCGACTATGTCAACGACGGCCTGGCGCCGGGCGACGACCCCTATCGCGGCCAGTACCTGCTCGACGTGCTCGGCCTGACCGGCAGGGAGGCGCCTGAAACCCTGTCCGGCGGCGAGGCGCGCCGGGCTGCGCTGGCGCGCACGCTGGCGCCCGAGCCGGACATCCTGCTGCTCGACGAACCGACCAACCACCTCGACCTGCCGGCGATCGAATGGCTGGAAGACGAACTCAGGGGACTGAGGTCGGCGATCGTGCTGATCTCGCACGACCGACGCTTCCTGGAGATCCTGTCGCGCGCCACGGTGTGGATCGACCGCGGCACGTCGCGGCGCCTGGACAAGGGTTTCGCCCATTTCGAGGCCTGGCGCGACGAGGTGTTCGAGCAGGAGGAGCGCGACCAGCAGAAGCTCGCCCAGAAGATCAAGATGGAAGAGCACTGGATGCGCTACGGCGTCACCGCCCGGCGCAAGCGCAATATGCGCCGGGTGCGCGAACTGGCGGCGCTGCGCGAACAGAAACGCGCCCACCGCGGCCCCCAGGGCAGCGCGAAGATGGCGGCGACAGAGGGCGAGACCTCCGGCAAGCTGGTCATCGAGGCCAAGGACATCGCCATGGCCTACGACGGCCGGCCGGTCGTGTCCGGCTTCTCGACCCGCATCCAGCGCGGCGAGCGCATCGGCCTGATCGGCCCCAACGGCGCGGGCAAGACGACGCTGCTGAAGATGCTGATCGGCGAACTCGCCCCCGACACGGGCAGCGTCCGGCTCGGCGCCAACCTGCAGATGGTCACCCTCGACCAGAAGCGCGAGAAGCTCAATCCCGACGACACGCTGGCCAGCGTGCTGACCGGCGGGCGCGGCGACACGGTGGTGCTCGGCGCCGAGACCAAGCACGTCATGTCCTACATGAAGGACTTCCTGTTCGCGCCCGAACAGGCGCGCACGCCGGTCGGCGTGCTGTCGGGCGGCGAGCGGGCGCGGCTGATGCTCGCCCGCGCGCTCGCCACGCCGTCGAACCTGATGGTGCTCGACGAGCCGACCAACGACCTCGACCTGGAGACCCTCGACCTTCTCGAGGACCTGCTCGGCGACTACGACGGCACGGCGCTGGTCGTGTCCCACGACCGCGATTTCCTCGATCGCGTCGCGACCTCGGTGATCGTGTCGGAAGGCGGCGGCCGGTGGACGGAATACGCCGGCGGCTATTCCGACATGCTCGCCCAGCGCGGCGAGGGCGTCACTGCCCGCAAGGTGGACAGGCAGGCCGCTTCGAAACCCGCGAAGAATGTCGCGGCGCCCGCCGCCAGACCGCCAGCGAAAGCCAAGCTGTCGTTCACCCAGCAGCATCTGCTGAAGACCCTGCCCGAAACCATCGAGAAGCTGGACGCACAGCTGGAAAAGCTGCAGGCCGACATGGCCGATCCCGATCTCTATTCCAGGAACCCGGATAGGTTCGCGAGGCTCTCCGCCGAGATCACCAAGCTGACGGAAGAGAAGGACGCGGCCGAGGAGCAGTGGCTGGAACTGGAGATGTTGAAGGAAGAAGCGGAAGGGTGAGGCGGCGAGCCGGGGTTCGTCGCTGCGTCAGTAGAGATCCGGCCATGCGGCTCACGTCGCCGGCGGCGGGACATTGCCGGAGGGCGGGGCGAATATCTTCGCGACGTCGCGCTCATCCAGCAGCCGCCACGTGCCTTCCGCCAGGCCGTCCAGCGTCAGGGCGCCGATGCGGATGCGGGCAAGGGCGGTGACGTGGTTGCCGGTGGCGGCGAACATGCGGCGGACCTGGTGGTAGCGACCCTCGTGCAGGGTCAGGCGGGCGCGCCGCTCGCCGAGCACCTCCAGTTCGGCCGGCTTCAGCGGCTTGTCCTCGCCGTCGAGCATCAGCGTTCCGGAGGCGAACTGCGCCGCCTCGTCGCCCTTGAGCGGCCGGTCGAGTTCGGCCTCGTAGACCTTGGGCACTTCCGATTTAGGCGCGATGATCCGGTGCAGCAGGACGCCGTCGTCGGTGAACAGCAGCGCGCCGGAGGTGTCGCGGTCGAGCCGGCCGACGGTGGACAGCACCGGCTTCCTGAGGCGGAACCGATCCGGCAGGAGGTCGTAGACCAGCCGACCCCGGTCCTTGGTCGAGCAGGTGTAGCCGACCGGCTTGTTGAGCAGCAGCACCATGCCCGGGGCGGGGTCGAGCGGCTCGTCGTCGAACAGGATGTCCTCGTGCGGCGTCCTGGCGTCCGCCGTCAGCGGGCGCCCGGCGCGGTCGGTCACCCAGCCGTTGCGGATGGCCAGCGCGACTTCCTTGCGGGTGCCGTAGCCGAGGTTGGCGAGCAGCCGGACCAGCCTCATCCCTGCCGCCTCGCCTTGACCGCGTGGAGCACCTTGTAGCCGCCCTCGTCGGCGACCATGTCGACGCTGGCATAGAGCTCGCCGAGCGTGCGCTCGTAGGGCAGGTGCCGGTTGGCGACCATCCACAGCGACCCGCCGGGCCGTAATCCGCCGGCCGCGGCGCGGATGAAGGCCTGGCCGATGTCGGCCCGGTCCGCCTTGCCGCCGTGGTGGAACGGCGGGTTCATGACGACGAAGTCGTAAGGACCCTTGAGGCCGCGCGTGACGTCCTGCCAGTGGAAGCCGAGCGCCCGGCCGGCCGCCACGGATTCGAGGTTCTCCCGGGCGAGGTCCAGCGCCCGTTTTTCGGCCTCGTAGAGATCGAGGGCGGCGACCTTCGGGCACGTGTCCAGCACCACGGCGGCGAGATAGCCGAAACCGGCGCCGAGGTCGGCGCCGCGTCCCGCGAGCGTCGCGGGCAGCCGCTCGGCGAGCAGGGCGGAGGCCGGGTCGACATGGTCCCACGAGAACACGCCCGGTCGGCTGACGAAGCGGCCGTCCAGGATCGCGCGCGGCGCGTCGAGGACGCGCCAGTCGGCGAGCAGGGCGGCGTCGACAGTCCGCTCCGTGACCGTCGCCCAGAACACGCGGCACTTGTGCTTGGACAGCTTGTCCACGGGACCGGCCAGGGTGGCGAGGTCGGCCTCGCAGGCGCGCGCGCCCTCGGTGTTGGGCACGCAGGCGACCACGACGCCGCCGTCGGTGGCGAGGTCCACGGCCCGTGCCAGCAGGGCGCGGGCCTCCTGTTTCTGGCGCGGCGGCAGCACGAGGACGAGCGCGAAGCGTCCCTCCGCCGCCTCTACGACCTCGCAGCCAGCGGCGAGAAGCGCGTCGCGGTCGGGCGCGAAGGTCTGTTCGCAGACGAGCCGGTCGCGCGGGAAGAGGCCGAGCGCCGGGCCGGCCCGCGCGCGCAGGAACAGCGCGCGGCCCTCCGCAGGCAGCGCCAGGTTGCCGGCCTCGAGCGGCAGCAGCAAGGTGTCGAGCGCGGGATCGGTCATGGCGTGTTTTTCTTTCGTGGGCTCTGGAGCGGGCAGGGGCCGCCGGCAGGCGCCGGCCGCGCCGTCATAGCCGCAGCGGGCGGCACGGTCAAAAGCCGGTGGCGGACTCGATCGCCTTGCCGTCGACCAGAAGCCGCAGCGGGGTCGACCGTCCGCCGCGGGTGACGGCGGCGACCAGGTGCATCCGCTCCGGCGCGATCTCCTCGATCGCCCGGCCCTCGCCCTCGGGCACGAAGAAGGCGTCGAGGCCGTAGTCGACGGCAAGCGGTGCGCCGGCCTCGCGGCCGTAGTCCACCGTGCCGGCGATTGCCAGGCGTCCGTCGGCCGGTGCCGCGTCGAGCACTGCCGTCGGCTGGTGGATGCCGTTGGCGTCGGCTTCCAGGACGACATGGACCCGCGCGCCTGCCTCCAGGCGTCGATCGAGGCCCGGCAGGTCGCCGTCCAGGTGCGCGATCGCCAGGTTGATGATGACATAGTCGCCGCGCAGCAGGTCGCGCGGGTCGACCGGGCGCACCTCCAGCGTCACCTCCTGCCCGGTGGCGTGGATGGTCAGCCGCTCGGCCAGCGGTACGGCGATCAGGCCGAGTTGGACCAGTGCCAGCAGGCCCCAGCGCAGCCAGGGCGAGGCGAGGACGGAGGTGCTCACGATACGTCCTCCTGCCTGCGCGCGGCCGCGCGGCGCAGGCTGCGGGCGGTGACGAGGGCCATGGCGATCAGCACCAGCCCGGCGACGAGGAAGAATACCGCCTGGCCGAGCAGGGTGCCGATGGTCACGCTGAGCAGCCACAGCACGACCACGGTCAGGGCGATGTGGCCGCCGAGCGTCCAGGCCGAGACATGGGCGAGGATGCCGGCCATGCTGACCGCGACAGTGGCGCCGAGCGCCAGCGCGGCGGCCGGGATCATCGCCTGCGGGGCGGCGAGCGAGACGAGCACGGCGGCGAGACAGGCGGCGACGGCGCCGACGGTCAGGCGATGGCGCGCCTCGCGCGCACCGGCGGCGAGCAACATGCCGGAACCGAGCACGGCGGCAACCAGCAGCAGGGCGACGGCGGGGGCGGCAAGCGCCGTTCCGAGCGAGGCCTCGCCGATCTCGGAGATTCCGACAAGGGCGACGACCACCGCCAGCAGCAGCACCGCCATCGCCAGTTCCTGGGCCGAGCGCGCCAGCAGCAGCAGGCCCGGTCCGGCGAAGACGGAGGCGCGGCCGTCCCGCGGCCGGCGCTCGAGCAGCGCGCCGAACACCACCAGGGCCGCCGACAGGGCGGCGAAGCCGAGCAGCGCGGCGGCCAGCGCGGCGTCGTCGAGCCGGTCGGCGCCCTCGACGATCCAGCGGCCGAAGGTGACATAGAGCAGCGACAGCGCCGCCCAGCGCGACAGCCGTGCGGGATGGACGAGCGGATGGGCGAGGACGGCGGCCAGCAGGGCGAAGCCGATCAGCCCTTCGACGAGGGTTTCGGCGCCCAGTTCGCTGCGCATCGTCTGCCACTGGATGGCGGCGACGGCGGCGACCACCAGCGCGGCGCGCGAGCCGGCGAGCCAGGCCGCCGCGATGGCGCCGAGGCAGACGAGCAGCGCGCCTCCGGCCCAGTCCTGGGGCAGATGGAAGATCTGGCCGACCAGCGCCAGCCCGCCGACGAAGACCAGCGTGGCGAAGGCGGTGGCGAGATCGGCGATGCCCCTGCGCCCGGCATCGGCGGCCCAGGCGGCGGCGCCATGGGAGAGCAGGACGGCAAGTGCGATGCCGGCGAGCTTGAGCGCGCGCGGGATGGCATCCCAGTTGGCGGCGATGAAGGCGGCGAGCGCCAGCGCCATGCAGACGACGCCGATGCCGGCGAGCGCCATCGGCAGGCGCGAGCGGCCGTCGCCGGCGGCCAGCGAGGCGAGGATGCGGGTCGCTCCCTCCGGCGCGACCCAGCCGTTGGCGACCCAGGTTTCCATGTCGGCCTTGAGCCGGCGCGCGTAGATCTGATCGAACATGGTGCTGCCGCGTCCGCGTTTGCGATCCCTACGCATAGCCGAGGCGCCGCCCCGTTGACAGAGCCTTGTGCGCCGGTTTCGATCGCAGGCAGGAAAACGTCGCCGACCGGCCCGAGTCGGCGCCACCCGGGGAAACGCCATGAACCTTGCCCGCATGCTCGGCAAACGCGCCGAAGACGATCGCCCCGTCCGCGTCGGCCTGATCGGCGGAGGCAAGTTCGGTTCGATGTACCTGACCCAGGCGCGGCTGACCACGGGCATCCATGTGCTCGGCATCGCGGATCTCGACATTCGCCGCCTGCGCGGGACGCTGCGGCGCGCCGGCTGGCCGGACGAGCAGACCGACACGGCTTCCTTCTCCGATGCCCTGGGGTCGGGGCGGACGTTCCTGACCGACAGCGCTGAGGCTCTGATCGCCGCCGATGGCCTCGACGTGCTGATCGACGCGACCGGCGATCCGGCCGCCGGCATCCGCCATTGCCTGGCGGCGATCCGGAACGGCCGCCACGTCGTCATGGTCAACGTCGAGGCGGATGCGCTGGCCGGCCCGCTGCTCGCCTGCCGCGCGCAAGCCGCCGGCCTCGTCTACAGCCTCGCCTGGGGCGACCAGCCGGCGCTGATCGCCGAGCATGTCGACTGGGCGCGCACCTGCGGCTTCGAGGTGGTCTGCGCCGGCAAGGGCACGCGCTACCTGCCGCATTATCACCAGCTGACGCCCGACACCGTGTGGGAGACGCTGCAGAGCTACCTGGCGCTCAAGGATCCCTCGCAGATCAACCTGAAGATGTTCAACTCCTTCCTCGACGGCACCAAGTCGGGTATCGAGATGACGGCGGTGTGCAACGCCACCGGGCTGATCCCGCAGGACGACGGCCTCGGTTTCCCGCCGGCGAGCCGCTTCGAACTGTCGTCGGTGTGCCGGCCGAAGGAGTACGGCGGCACGCTGAGCCGCACGGGCACGACCGAAGTGGTGTCCTCGCTCGCCCGCGACGGCTCTGACGTGCCACACCATCTCGCCATGGGCACCTATGTCGTGATCGAGGCGCAGACCGACTACGCGCGCCAGTGCTTCACCGAATATCACATGCTGGAAGATGACAGCGGTCGCTTCGCCGCGCTCTACCGGCCGACGCACATGATCGGCATGGAACTCGGCGTGTCGGTCGCCTCGGCGGCACTCCGCCGCGAGCCGACGGGCGCGCCGGTCGGCTTTCATTCCGACGTGGTGGCGACGGCCAAGAAGCCGATGAAGGCCGGCGACATGCTGGACGGGGAGGGCGGCTTCACGGTGTGGGGCAAGCAGTGCCCGGCGAGCGTGTCGCTTGCCCGCGGCCACCTGCCGCTCGGACTCGCTCACCACGTGACGCTGACGCGCGACGTCGCCGAAGGGCAGATGCTGACCTGGGACGACGTGGTGATCGACGAGACCGACGATGCCTACCGCTTCCGCCGGGAGATGGAGCAGGCCTTCGCTTAGCGCGCCTTGCGCAGGCGCGGCGGTGGCAGTTCGAACGGCACGGCGCCGGGCTCGGGCGGCGCGGGCGGCAGATCGGGCTCGGCGAGCAGGTAGCGCAGCTGGGCGATTTCGACCTCCAGCCCCTCGATGGTGCGGGTCAGCACGCTGTCGAGATAGCTGCCCGCCGGTGCGTTCTCGCGGATGCGGATCGCCCGGGCAAGCGCGGCGCGCAGATAGGTCATGACGTCGTCGACCTCGATCCGGGTCAGGCTGGTTTCGGCAAGCGGGGTCATGGCCGAGTCTGTTCCGTTGTTCCTGGTTTGTTCTAAACTTGTAGCGTAGAGTCGCGCCGGAGACAAGAGGAGGGGCAGGCACGGCCTCCCGGCACTCACGGCCGCAGCTCTTGACCTCGGTCGATGAAAAAGTTACATGTGCAACTAATTTCCGGCCGTGAGCGAGGAGGGATCACCATGAGCCAGAATGCGCTTCAGTACATGCCCGGCTTCGGCAACGACTTCGAGACCGAGGCGCTGCCCGGCGCGCTGCCGCAGGGCATGAATAGCCCGCAGAAATGCAATTACGGACTCTACGGCGAGCAACTGTCCGGCACCGCCTTCACGGCGCCCTCGCACCAGAACGAGCGCACCTGGTGCTACCGCCTCCGCCCGTCCGTGAAGCATTCCGGCCGCTACGCCAAGATCGACGTGCCGCTGTGGAAGACGGCGCCGCACGTGCTGCCGGACGTCGTCTCGCTCGGCCAGTACCGCTGGGATCCGGTGCCGCATTCGGGCGAGGCGCTGACCTGGATCACCGGCATGCGCACCATGACCACTGCCGGCGACGTCAACACCCAGGTCGGCATGGCGAGCCACGTCTACCTGGTCACCCGCTCGATGGAGGACGAGTATTTCTTCTCCGCCGACAGCGAGCTGCTGGTCGTGCCGCAGGAGGGCCGCCTGCGCTTCTGCACCGAACTCGGCCTGATCGACCTGGAGCCGAAGGAGATCGCGATCATCCCGCGCGGCCTGCTCTACCGGGTCGAACTCGTCGACGGCCCGGCGCGCGGCTTCGTGTGCGAGAACTACGGCCAGAAATTCGAGCTGCCCGGCCGCGGTCCGATCGGCGCCAACTGCATGGCCAACCGGCGCGACTTCAAGACCCCGGTCGCCTGGTACGAGGACCGCGAGGTGCCGTCGACGGTGACGGTCAAGTGGTGCGGCCAGTTCCACCGCTGCGAGATCGGCCACTCGCCCCTCGACGTCGTCGCCTGGCACGGCAACTACGCGCCGGTGAAATACGACCTGCGCACCTATTGCCCGGTCGGCGCGATCCTGTTCGACCATCCCGACCCGTCGATCTTCACCGTGCTGACCGCGCCGTCCGGCGTGCCGGGCACCGCCAACATCGATTTCGTGCTGTTCCGCGAGCGCTGGATGGTGGCCGAGAACACCTTCCGTCCGCCGTGGTATCATCGCAACATCATGTCGGAGCTGATGGGCAACATCTACGGCCAGTACGACGCCAAGCCGCAGGGCTTCGTGCCCGGCGGCATGAGCCTGCACAACTGCATGCTGCCGCACGGCCCCGACCGCAACGCCTTCGAGGGCGCGTCGAACGCCGACCTGAAGCCGGAGAAGCTGGACAACACGATGTCCTTCATGTTCGAGACCCGCTTCCCGCAGCACCTGACCGAGTTCGCCGCCAAGACGGCGCCGCTGCAGGACGACTATGTCGACTGCTGGGCGGGGCTGGAGAAGAAGTTCGACGGCACGCCGGGCACCAAGTGATACGGGTCCAGCCCGGACGGCCGGCCCTGTTGCACGGCGGGGCACGACAAGACACGAGGGAGACACGATGAAACTCGCGACGCTCAAGGACGGCACGCGCGACGGCAGGCTGGTCGTCGTCAACAGGAGCCTGACCCGCTGCACGGAGGCGACCCACATCGCGCCGACGCTGCAGACCGCGCTCGACGACTGGGCGCATGCTGCGCCGAAGCTCGTCGTGCTGGCCGAAAGCCTGGAGCACGACGCCGTGCCGTCGATGCGCTTCCATGAGCACAACGCTTTGTCGCCGCTGCCGCGCGCCTACCAGTGGGCGGACGGCTCGGCCTACGTGAACCACGTCGAACTGGTGCGCAAGGCGCGCGGTGCGGAGATGCCGGAGACGTTCTGGACCGACCCGCTGATGTACCAGGGCGGCTCAGACACGTTCCTCGCGCCCCGCGATCCGATCCGCATGGCCGACGAGGCCTGGGGCATCGACATGGAGGGCGAGGTCGCGGTGATCGTCGACGACGTGCCGATGGGCGCCAGCCGCGACGAGGCGCAGGCGGCCATCCGGCTGATCATGCTGGTCAACGACGTGTCGCTGCGCGGCCTGATCCCCGCGGAACTGGCCAAGGGCTTCGGCTTCTTCCAGTCCAAGCCGTCGTCGGCCTTCTCGCCGGTGGCCGTCACGCCGGACGAACTGGGCGACGCTTGGGACGGCGGCAAGGTTCACCTGCCGCTGCGCGTCGACCTCAATGGCGAGGCCTTCGGGCGCGCGGATGCGGGCGTCGACATGACCTTCGACTTTCCGACGATCATCGCTCATGCCGCGAAGACCCGGCCGCTCGGCGCCGGCGCCATCGTCGGCTCGGGCACGGTTTCCAACAAGCTCGACGGCGGTCCGGGGAAGCCGGTCGCCGAGGGCGGCGTCGGCTATTCCTGCATCGCCGAGGTGCGCATGGTCGAGACCATCACGCAGGGCGCGCCGAAGACGCCGTTCATGCGCTTCGGCGACACGGTGCGCATCGAGATGCTGGACCGGGACGGCCATTCCGTCTTCGGCGCGATCGAGCAGACGGTGGAGAAGTACGAGCGCCCCTAGGCCCGGCGAGGGGGCTTCCGGCACTCTCCGCGCCCCTCAAGACGGAGGGGGCGGCGCCGGGGACAGGGACGGGGCAGGGTGCTAGACAGGCGCGACCGCCCCGACGGGCGGTATCGAACGAGAGGTCGAAAGACATGAACAAGTCCTGGCTGCCTTGCGCAACCCTCCTGCTGCCTGTCCTCCTGCCTGTGCAAGTGTTTGCCGCCGACGCGACCGCGCCGGTGCGCGAGATCATGACCGCCGCCGAGGCCAACTGGGCCGAAACGCCCGGCGACTATCAGGATTACTTTTCCGAAGATCGTCTGGCGCGGCTCTACAGCGCCGATTTCGTCGCCCGCTACCGCAAGGCGGCCGAGGTGCCCTTTTCCAAGGAAATGGGCACGCCATTCGACTACGACGTCATCGTCAACGGCCAGGACGGCTGCCCGCTCAAGGACCTGAGTATAGCGGCCGGGCCGACCGAGGGCGCGGCGACCGTGGTCGTCGCGCGCTTCCAGGGCCTGACCTGCTTCGGCAGCGAGGTCGAGTACCAAGCCTATTCGGAGACCCGTTTCCGCGTCGTGACCGAGGCCGGCCGTCCGGTGGTCGACGACATCCTGCTGTCGATGGACGGCGAGACGCTGTCGCTGAAGGCGGAAATGGACGCCATCGCGGCCAACTGAACGAACCAACCGGACGCCCGCGACGGACCGGCCGCGGGCGCGCCGACAACCGGGAGAGACCCATGACCAAGCAATTCGCCTCCGCCGGCGACCTGACCGAGAAGACCATTTCCTTCACCGAGATCGGCCGCGACCTGTGGGCCTTCACGGCCGAGGGCGATCCCAACTCGGGCGTCATCATCGGCGACGACAGCGTGATGATCGTCGAGGCGCAGGCGACGCCGCGGCTCGCCAACAAGGTGATCGAGAAAGTGCGCTCGGTCACCGACAAGCCGATAACCCACCTGGTGCTGACCCACTACCACGCAGTTCGCGTGCTCGGCGCCTCGGCCTACAAGGCGCCGACCGTTATCATGGGCGACGTTGCCCGCGCCATGGTCGCCGAACGCGGCCAGGAGGACTGGGACAGCGAATTCGGCCGCTTCCCGCGTCTTTTCGAGGGCCACGAGAGCATTCCCGGCCTGACCTGGCCGACCACCACCTTCTCCGAGCGCATGACGGTCTATCTCGGCAAGCGCCGGGTCGACCTGATGCATCTCGGCCGGGCGCACACCGCCGGCGACATCGTCGCCTACGTGCCCGACGAGGAGGTGATGTTCACCGGCGACATCGTCGAGTACCACTCCGCCTGCTACTGTGGCGACGGCCACTTCGCTGACTGGGGCGACACGCTCGACGCCATCAAGGCGTTCGATCCGCATGCGATCGCGCCGGGCCGCGGCGACGCGCTGATCGGGCGCGACATGGTCGAGGCGGCGATCGAGAGCACCCGAGACTTCGTCGACAGCACCTACCAGGCGGCGGCACGCGTGGCTGCGCGCGGCGGCACGCTGAAGGAGGCCTGGGATGCGGTGCGCGCGGCCTGCGATCCGAAGTTCAAGGACTTCGCCATCTACGAGCACTGCCTGCCGTTCAACGTCGCGCGTGCCTTCGACGAGGCACAGGGCATCGACATGCCGCGGGTGTGGACGGCGGAACGCGACCGCGAGATGTGGACCGCGCTGCAGGGGTGAGGCGATGGCGCAGGCCTGTTCCTATTTCGGCGCGATGGCTCGCAACAACGCCTGGGCCAACGCGCAGCTGCTGGGGGCCTGCGCCGCGCTGACCCAGGAGGATTTCGTCGCACCGCGCACGGGCTTCTTTCCTTCGATCAAGGCGACGCTGAACCATATCCTGGCCGTCGACCGCTATTACCTCGACGGCCTGCGCCACGGCGGGCGCGGTGCGGAACTGTTTCTGGCCACCGACTACGGCAGCGTGGACGACCTGGAGCCGGCTCAGGCCGAGCAGGACGCCGCCCTTACCGCGTTCTGCGACGCGCTGGCGCCGCAGGATCTGGAGCGAACCGTCGCCTTCGACCGCGGCGAGGGCGGGATCTGGCACGAGCGCATCGACCTGGTGCTGCTGCATCTTTTCCAGCACCAGGTGCATCACCGCGGCCAGGTCCACGCCATGCTGGCGGGGACGCCGGTGGCGCCGCCGCAGCTCGACGAGTTCTTCATCGATTTCGATCGCGACCCGCAGGCGGGCGCCGTGTTCGGAGGGGACAGATGAACGGATCTCGGGCCGGGGCCCGCGGCGAGGGCGGGCGTTGGAGAGCGATGTCAGATCACATCGACATCATAGGCGCGAAAGGCCGGGTCGACGGTGAGGATCGTCAGGCCCTCGACCCGGGCCTGGGCGATGAGCATGCGGTCGAACGGGTCGCGGTGATGAAGCGGGAGATGCCTGACGGCCGCAATGTGCGGCACCAGGATGGGCGGGGTTTCAAATCCGGTCTCGGCCAGCCTGGCAGCGACGTCGTCTACGGTTTCGAGCTTGCCCAGACTTGCCTTTATCGCCATCTCCCAAACGGTGGCAAAGCTCACATGGACCACAGCGTCGGAGGCGAGGATCTCGGCATGATCCGGGTGCAGCCGCGGGTCGTCGTGTCACCACCACAAGAGAACATGCGTGTCGACCAGATAGGCATCGCTCACTTGAGGTATTCGGTCCATTCGAGGCCGAGGACATCAAAATCGTCCGACATCCGAAGCGGAACCTGCGCGAAGGCGCCAATCCTCCGACGCTTCGGCTTGTCCTCCGTTTCCGGGCCGAGCCGGACATACGGCTTGCCGTGCCGCGTGACATGGATCTCCTCGCCGGCGGCGGCACGTTTCAGGAGCTCCGAGAAGCGGGCCTTGGCCTCGGCGACCGAGACGGTGATCCCGTCCTTGCTCGCCTTCTCCGGCCGGCTGTGCTCGTTCATGGCCATGCTCCTTTCTGGCCAGAATTTAGGTCATTTTCCGACGCCCCACAAATCAACTTCGCTCTACGGCATGACGAGGGCCTGATGTCCAAGATCTTCGAAACCCCGCTCTATCCCTATGTCCGCAGCGCCGACCAGGATGCCGCCGCGCCGGTGCGCCATCCGGTCGTCGTCATCGGTGCCGGACCCATCGGGCTCGCCGCCGCCATCGACCTGGCCCAGCACGACGTGCCCGTCGTGGTGCTGGACGAGAACGACAAGGTCAGCTGGGGGTCGCGGGCGATCTGCTTCGCCAAGCGGCCGCTGGAGATCCTCGACCGGCTCGGCTGCGGCGATCCGATGGTCGACAAGGGGGTGGTCTGGAACACCGGCAAGGTGTTCTTCGACGAGCGACAGGTCTACAGCTTCAACCTGCTGCCGGAGGACGGCCACAAGCGGCCGGCCTTCATCAACCTGCAGCAGTATTACTTCGAGCTCTACCTGGTCGAGCGCCTGCTGGCGCTGAAGGCCGAGGGCCGGCCGGTCGAGATCCGCGGCGGCAACAAGGTCGTCACCGTGGCACCCAAGGCCGACGGCGTCGCGCTCACCGTCGACACGCCCGACGGGCCCTATCGGCTCGAGGCCGACTGGCTGATCGCCTGCGACGGCGCCGGCTCGCCGGTGCGCGCGATGATGGGACTCGACTTCGTCGGCCGGGTGTTCGAGGACAACTTCCTCATTGCCGATGTCGTCATGAAGGCCGACTTCCCGACCGAACGCTGGTTCTGGTTCGACCCGCCGTTCAACCGCAATCAGTCCGCCCTGCTGCACAAGCAGCCCGACGACGTCTGGCGCATCGACCTGCAGCTCGGCTGGGACATCGACAAGGAAAAGGAAAGGCGGCCGGAAAACGTCATTCCCCGCCTCAAGGCCATGCTGGGCGACGACGTCGAATTCGAACTGGAATGGGTGTCGATCTACACCTTCCAGTGCCGGCGCATGGAGAAGTTCCGCCACGGCCGGGTGATCTTCGCCGGCGACAGCGCCCACCAGGTGTCGCCGTTCGGCGCGCGCGGCGCCAACTCCGGCCTGCAGGACACCGACAACCTGATCTGGAAGCTGAAGCTGGTGATCGACGGCAAGGCGTCGGAAAGCCTGCTCGACAGCTACGACGTCGAGCGCATCCACGGCGCCGACGAGAACATCCTGAATTCGTCGCGCTCGACCGACTTCATCACGCCGAAGTCCGAGATCAGCCGGATCTTCCGGGACGCGGTGCTGGATCTGTCGGAGACCTACGAATTCGCCCGGCCGCTGGTGAATTCCGGCCGCCTGTCGGTGCCCTGCACCTACGACGGCTCGCCGCTCAACGGTCCGGACGCACCCGGCCTGCCGGCGCGCAGCCGGCCGGGCTCGCCCGCGATCGACGCACCGGTCGCCGGCGGCTGGCTGCTCGACCGGCTCGGCGGCCGCTTCCAGCTGGTCGGCATCGACGTCCCGATTCCCGCCTCGCTGGAGGAGGGCGGCATCGCGATCGACGGCCTGGCCCTGTTGACCGCCGATGATCCGAGCGGCGCGCTGAAGGCCCGCTATCTCGGCGAGGCGGCGGGCGCCGTCTACCTGATGCGCCCCGACCAGCATGTCGCGGCGCGCTGGACCGCCTTCGACGAGCAGGCGGTGCGCGCCGCGCTCAACGTCGCCACCGGCCGCGCCCGACGCCGCGCCTGAGGAGGAACACCATGACGGACCTGATCACCACGGCCAACATCGTCGCTGCCGACGACTTCTACGCCGACCTTCTTGCCGCCCACGAGGGGCTCACCAAGGCGGAGAGCGATGCTCTGAATGCCCGCCTCATCCTGATCCTCGCCAACCAGATCGGCGACCGCCAGGTGCTCGGCCAGGCGCTCGCCGCGGCGGCCGGCCGGCGCGCGGATCGTTCCTGACCGGCATGATGCCGGCGACCACGGAGGACTGCCCTATGAAGATCGAGAAGATCCATCACGTCGCCTATCGCTGCAAGGACGCGAAGGAGACCGTCGAGTGGTACACTAAGAACCTCAACATGGACTTCATCCTGGCGATCGCCGAGGACCACGTGCCCTCGACCCATGAGCCGGATCCGTACATGCACATCTTCCTGGATGCGGGCGACGGCAACGTGCTCGCCTTCTTCGAGCTGCCGACCAAGCCGGAGATGGGACGCGACCCGAACACGCCGGTATGGGTGCAGCACATCGCCTTCAAGGTGAAGGATCGCGACACGTTGCTGCAATTCAAGGACAACCTGGAGAAGAACGGCATCCAGGTGCTCGGCGTCACCGACCATTCCATCTTCCATTCGATCTACTTCTTCGACCCCAACGGCCACCGCATCGAACTGGCCTGCCCGGACCCGGATGAGGACGCGATGCTGAAGAAGCTCGACGCGGTGAAATGGGACATGCTGGAGGAATGGTCCAAGACCAAGAAGGCGCCCAGGCACGCCGCCTGGATGCACGAAAAGGAACTGTCGGACGTCTGAGGCAAGGCGCCGCCGCCAGAACCGGGCCCGGACCCGGCGCGGGCCGGGCGACGAGGCCCATGCCGGCGGTGTCCATGCCGGCGGTGTTCGGGACACGGCGGAGTCCTTCGCGGACGCAGAGCCTGCGTTCGCCACGCCGGAGGATTCCGGTGCCTGCGACCGGAAGCAGGGCTTCGTCGGCGCCCTGGCCTCGGCGGGTTCGCGTGTCCTGTCGTCGCGGAATGGAGCGAGGCTCCGGGCAGGGTCCGCTGAGCGGTGTCTGATGACCGTCCCGCGGCTGCCGGCAAGTCTTGTGCCGCGACAGGGATGCGAAGCGCCGGCCGGTATGTACGGATTATTACGTATTCGCGCTCGAAGGCTGCGTAGTTCCGAAGGTTTTCGGAGTCGCGGGCGCCTTGATCTGTTGACTGGCTTTTGATGCAATATTGAGCGATTCAAATCGATAAAATCAGCAGCTCAGACGATTACGATTTGGAAACGGGAGTTGGGGTTGAATGGCGCGGGACCGGGTGGAAGGGAATACTGATGAACGTGCCGTTGGCCAGGGACGAGAGCGCGCGCCTCGGTGCGTTGTACTCCCTTGATGTGCTCGGCACCGGCAGGGAGCCCGAATACGACGCCATCGTCCGTCTGGCGGCGGAGATGTTCGCCTGTCCCATCGCGGTCATCTCCTTCGTCGATGCGAACCACCAGTGGTTCAAGGCGCGCCACGGCATCGACGCCGAATACGGTCCGCGCGAGATCGCCTTCTGCGCTCATGCCATCCTGCAGGACGACTGTCTTGTCATTCCCGACGCCGCCCGCGATGCCCGCTTCCGGGACAATCCGCAGGTGGTCGGCGAGCCGGGCCTGCGCTTCTACGCCGGGTATCCGTTCTCTCTCGACGGCCGCCACAACCTCGGCACCGTTGCAGTCGCCGACGTCGTGCCTCGGACGTTCGGTCCCGATCAGGTCCGGTGGCTCGGCCATCTTGCCAAGGCGGTCGAAGGGTTGTTGAAGGCGCAGGAAAGCCGCTTGCGCGCGGAAGAGGCCGCACGGCGGGCCGAGGAGCAGGCACGTGCCGCCGAGACCAAGGCGCGACTGTTGCGCCAGATCGAGCAGATGGCGCGGATCGGCGCCTGGCGAGTGGACCTCGACAGCCGCGAGGTGACCTGGTCGGAGCAGGTGTTCGCCCTGCACGACTTGCCTGTCGGTACGCCGCCGTCCCTCGACGAGGCGCTTGGCTGCTTTCCCGACCATGAGCGCAACCGGATCCTGCAGACGCTCCCCAAGGCGCTCCACGAGACGGGCCGCATCCAGTTCGAGGGCGATTTCGTCTCCTTCGCCGGCCGCCAGCGCCGGATGCGCTTTTCCGCCGAGATCGACGATGCGGTGGCGGGCCGACGGCAGCTGATCGGCGTCATGCAGGACATCACCGACCAGCACGAGGCGCAGCGCCAGCTCTGGCAGGCTGCCCATGTCGATCCGCTGTCGGGACTGGCCAACCGGACCTGGTTCCAGCAGGCGCTTGCCGGCGCGTTCGAGGCGGCACTGGGCGCGCAGACGGGCGCGCCGCGCGATCTGGCGCTTCTGTTGCTCGACCTCGACGGCTTCAAGGACATCAACGACAGCTTCGGTCATCAGGCCGGCGACGCGGTGATCCGCGAGACGGCGGCGCGACTTCGCAGCGAGTTCGGACAGGACGCCTTCTGCGCGCGTCTCGGCGGCGACGAGTTCGCCGTGCTGATGCCGGCAGCCGGCGAGGGCCAGGATCTTCTCGCCAGGGCAGAAGCCGTCCTGGCGCGGCTGCGCGCGCCGATCCTGTTCCAGGAGGAGGTGCTGCATGTCGCCGGCTCGATCGGGATCGCACGGGCGCCGGCGGATGCGGACACGCCCGACGCCCTGCTCAGATGCGCCGACATCGCGCTCTACACGGTCAAGCGGTCGGGGCGTGGCGCGGCGGGTGTATTCTGTCCCGAATACAGCAGCGTCTTCGACGCCCGCCGCCAGGCCATCGACACGGTGCGTGCAGCCCTGCGCACCGATAGGGTCGTTGCCCACTACCAGCCGCTCATTTGCCTGCACTCAGGCGCCTATGTCGGCGCCGAGGCGCTGGTGCGTCTCCAGACGGGCGATGGCGGCCTGCTCGGTCCGGAGCAGTTCTGGCCGGCTTTCGCCGATCCGGAATGCGTGCGGCAATTGGACGAGGCGGTGTTCGAGCGGGTTCTTTCCGATCTCGCCGGCTGGCAGGCTGCCGGCATCGAGACCGGGGTCGTCAGCCTCAATGCCTCGCGCTTCTGGTTCCAGACCAAGGGATTTGCGCGGCGGTTCGTCGACGCACTGGCAGCGCGTGGCATTCCGGCCGAATCGCTTTGCGTGGAGGTGACCGAGAGCGTCCTGCTCAACGAGGATTCCAGGAGCGTCGCCCGCGCGCTGAGCATTCTCAGCGAGGCCGGCGTGTCGATCGCGCTGGACGATTTCGGCACTGGTTTCGCCTCGCTGACCCACCTACGCGACTTCCCGATCGACAGCATCAAGATCGACCGCTCGTTCATATCCGGGCTGGGGGCGAAGCCGGAGAACACCGTGGTCGTCAAGGCGATCGTCGACCTGTCGAGAAGCCTTGGCATGAATACGGTGGCGGAGGGGGTCGAAACCGGTGCCGCATCGGAATTCCTGTCCGCGATCGGCTGTAGCCACGCGCAGGGCTTTCTCTATGCCCGTCCGATGGCCCCGCACGCCTTCGCCGCGCACGTTTCAGTGTCACGCGCGGAGATGCCGTTGAACTGGTCGATTTGACCTCTCGACCGACTTCCGGCGCCGCGCCGCAAATCCGCGAAAAAATTTCATGGCATCGGCTGTGAGGGCGAGGGGCGCGAATTGTCCTGCCGCGGGTCTTTTCCTGTCGTCAAAATAACGCGAGAAATCAGGTGTTTACTCGCAATAATTGCGTTTTGGCTGGCGCAGCCGGTCGACGACTGGTCGGCCGCTGCATGATGAATAAGTAATTTTCCCAATGTTACAAACTGTATGAATAAATTCTTTCTTATCGATTAAAGCCAAGGATCTCGCACGGCGGAAGCTTGATGCGGAGGGCTTCGAGATGGCTTCACCCGAAACGAGCAGGACGGAATTCCTTGGACTGGACGAGCAGCTTGGCGCGGTGCTTCGAGCCAACAGGGCAGGCATCCTGCAGGTCATCGAGGCGGTCCTGACCGACTTCTACCGGCATGTCGCACGCTATCCGGAAACGGCGCGATTCTTCCGCGACCCCGCCCATGTCGGCCATGCCAAGGCGATGCAGCTCAGACACTGGTCGGTGATCCTGGAAGGGCGCTTCGACGCTCCCTATTTCGCTTCCGTGGCCCGCATCGGCGAGGTGCACAACAAGCTTGGCCTGGAGCCGCGCTGGTACATCGGCGCCTACAGCTTCCTGCTCGGCGGCATCACCGAGCGCCTGCTCGCCTGCGACACCTCGTTCTTCCCCTCGCGGCGCAGGCAGCGCGAGCGCGGCTTGCTGCAGACGGCAATCCTGCGTGCCGCCATGCTGGACATGGACTGCGCGATCTCGGTCTACATCGACGCTGGCAAGCGGGATCGGCGCGAGACGCTGGAGCGGCTCGCCGCATCGTTCCGCACCTCGATCGGCGAGATTGCCGCTGGCGTCGCTGCGGCCGCGCAGGAGCTCGAAGGGGCTTCGGAACGGCTGACCCGGGCTTCGGAGCGCTCCCGCACGCGCGCTGCCGAGGTCGAGGCGTCATCGCTGGAGGCTTCCGCCAATGTCCAGACCGTCGCCGCGGCGACGGAGGAACTGTCGGTGTCGGTGCGCGAGATCGGCCGCCAGGTCAACGAATCCTATGCCATTTCCGACATGGCGGTGAAGGAGAGCGCCAAGGCGATGGAGATCGTCGGCGGACTCACCGCCGCCGCCGGCCGGGTCGGCGAAATCGTCAGCCTGATCAACGAGATCGCCGAGAAGACAAACCTGCTGGCGCTCAATGCCACGATCGAGGCGGCACGTGCCGGCGAGGCCGGTCGCGGCTTTGCAGTGGTCGCCGGCGAGGTCAAGGAACTGGCCGGGCAGACCGCCAAGGCGACCGCCGAGATCGCCGCCCAGATCGACGGAATCCAGGCCGCGACCAACCGCTCGGCGAGCGCCATCCGCAGCGTCAACGAGACGATCGAGAAGATGAATGCGATCTCCGCGACGATCTCGGCGGCGGTGGAGCAGCAGGAGGCGGCGACCGGCGAGATCAGTCGAAACGTCACCGAGGCGTCGACCGGCACGACCTTCGTGACCCGTTCCGTCGGCGACATCACGGTCGCCTCGGGCGAGGCCGCCGAGGTCTCCCGGCACGTCCTGTCGTCGACCAGGTCGCTCTCCGGGCAGTCGCGTACGCTGGATACGGAATTGACCCGCTTCCTGGACAGCATGAACGCCGCATGAGCGCCCGCCGGCAGGAGCCGCGCGTCGGCTCCGGCTCAGTCGACCAGGGTGGCCTGATAGGCGGAGCCGGCCAGGTTAAGGTCGATGAAGACCAGCTTGCGTACCGAGGCAAGGGTGTGGCGGAGGTGGTCCGGGTCAGTCATGCGCGTTTCGAGTACCCGCTCGAAGGCGTTCAGGAACCACAGATACGACAGGATGTAATAGGCCATCGGGACCTGGAATTCGCGATGACGGATGGCGATCCGCCGCGTCTGCGCGATATAGACCGTGTCCAGCGAGCCCGCGAACAGGTCGTCCCAGTAGTCCAGCTGCTTGGTAATCAGGGCGGAAGAGTCGAAGGCCGGAATCGAAAGGCTCGCGTTGTTGACGATCCGGGTCGCATAGAACTCCTCGAGGATCGCGCGCATGTGCGGTCTGACGACTCCCCACGCCTTCTGGCTGAGCCGGATGTCCTCAGCCGACAGGCCGGCGAATTCGATGAAATCCGAGATTTCTCGCCATTCCGACACTTTCATATGCTGAGGTCTCGTCCCGAATGGAATCAGTGAATTGACGATAGCATTGAAGTCATTCCCGTAAAAATTTCTAATTAAAATATATATAAGCAATATATGTTTAGACTGTTTGTTTATTTCAGTTGCCTAAATATAGATTGCGATAGTTACGTCACGCTGGTTATTATTTCACAGAGTGCAGATTTTTTGGGATGGAGTATGCGTTTCACAGAGCGTACTGACATAGCGGTCCGGCTTCTTCTTTTTCTTGCGTTGCACAAGGGGGCGAAGCTTTCGGTCGACGAGATCGTCGACCGGTATCTCGGCCACCGATCCCAGGTGGTCGCCGCGATCCAGGACCTGCGCAGGGGCGGCTATATCGGCTCCTCGCCCGGCCGCTCCGGCGGCGTCTGGCTCGTCCGGTCGGCGCATGAGATCACCCTCGCCGAAATCGTGCGGATGTTCGAGACCGACTTTCATCTGACCCGGTGCTTCAAGGACGGCGTCAAGGCCCGTTGCCTGATCTACGACGTCTGTGTCTTCAAGCAGGCCCTCGAACGCGCGCTGGGGAGTTTCTTCGCGGTTCTGGAGGAAACCACCATCGCCGACCTGATCGAGGACGAGGGCCGCATGCTGCAGGTCATGGAGATGGGGCGCTGACGCCGTCCGTCTGATCCGGCAGCGGCACCAGGCGGACTGGACCGGAAGCCGCCGCGCTCAACCGCCGGGGCTGGGCCTGAAAGCGCGCCTCCTGCCGTGGCCCGTGCAGCGGGCAAATCGGGGAAACTGGATGGTCGGAGTGGCAGGATTTGAACCTGCGACCCCCTCGTCCCGAACGAGGTGCGCTACCAGACTGCGCTACACTCCGATCCAGTGAGTTCCGGCGTCGAGGCCGCCGGGCGGGAGCGACGAGGCGCTTTGCATCGTCGATGGGCGCGTCTATTAGCACCGCTTGGTCAGGCCCGCAAGCCCGCATTGTATCCTTCCGGGCGGTTTTGGCGCCGCTCCGGCAAATCCCTGGCGGCCCGCCTCGGGCGGCCTGTGGAGAACCGATGTCGGGCCCGCGTCGCGGCGCCACGGCTCCGCCCGGCGCCCCCTCTGCCGCCGGGGCGCGGGGGCGCGCGACGGCTTGCGCGGCGCCGGAGGCCCCGCTATACAGCGTGCCCATGGCCGACGCACAGGCGCCCGGCCGGATTGGGGCGTAGCCAAGCGGTAAGGCAGCGGTTTTTGGTACCGCCATGCGGAGGTTCGAATCCTCCCGCCCCAGCCAATCCACATCTTCCCATCGGTTCCCGACTGCTGGCGGCGGAGCAGGCGCCGCGCCATCCTGCCGGCAGGCCGTCCGCAGGACCGAAATCGGGCGATGCTTCGCATTGAAGCGAAAAGGTTTAACAGTTGTTAGGCTTTGCCTGATATCGATGAACCCATGTTTTCTCAAGGAATTGGTCGGGTTCCATGTATCGCGTAACCTCCTGTTCGAACCTGGAGAAATCGGCCTCGCTGCCGATGGCCGATGCCGGCTGGAGGCAGGGACGCTCGGCCAGCCACGGCCGCTTGCGGATGCTGGTCGTCAAGAACCTGCTGTTCTGGGGGGCGATCGGCGTCTCCGGCACCATCCTCTACCTCGCCGGCAGGGCCCTGTTCGGATAGCGCCCCGGATAACGCCTCGGATAGCGCCTTGAGGGTCGGCAGGTCCGCGGACAAGCGGACACCGGAATATACGAACCGGCACATACGAAGCGGCTGCCGCAGCGTCAGTGAAGGGCGCGCGGGCGCTTGGCCGAATGCCTGTGGCCGAATGCCTGTGGTTCGTGTGCGGAGACGGCTTTCCCATCGCCGTGGTTGATGCTAACGTTAACGCGAATTGACGCATGTCATGCGACGGAGGCCGACCGATGACAGCAGCCCTTGTTGCGGGTGTTCTGCTCGTTGCGCTCTATGGCGTGGTGGCCGTCGTGTTCATGATCTTTTCCTGCGCCGAACTGGTCGATACAGGCCGCAGTTCGCCGGTCACGTTGCTGCTGGCGGTCGTCACGTCGCTGGCTTGGCCGCTGACGCTGATGGTCATGACGGTGGTCGTGGTGATGCGCTCGTCCCGTCACGCCGAGCCCGAGCGGCCGCGCACCGCCCCCACGCCCTTGGCCGCCCGTCGCCGGTTCCCGGTCTGAGCGTCTGGCTGAGCGTCTGTCTCGATCGGCGGGTCCGATCCCGTCCGAACGCCTGAGACGCGAACGCCTGAGACGCCCAAGGCGCGCGCCCAGACGGATCGGCCGCTTGGGCTGACAGCTGGATTTGGGCAGCTGGGACTAGTAGCCGCTCCCGCCGAGAAATTCCTGCCAGAAGGTGCGGAACAGGATCTTCAGGTCGAGCCGGTTGGAATAGCCCGCGACATATTGCAGGTCGTAGTGGAGCCGCATCCGGGCAGCATAGTCTTCCGTCGTTTCGCCGCGAAAGCCGTTGACCTGGGCAAGCCCCGTAATGCCCGGCTTGACCTTGTGACGGTCCATGTAGGCGCTGTCGAACTGTTCGTAGGGCACGCCGGCGGCGAGCATCCCCGGCACGTGCGGCCGCGGCCCGACCAGCGACATGTCGCCCTTCAGCACGTTCCACAGCTGCGGCAGTTCGTCGAAGTTCGACTGGCGCAGGAACCGGCCGACCGGCGTCACGCGCGGATCGTTCTTGCGCGTCTGGGCGACGCCCGACGCGTCCTGGCGATCGACGTACATGGAGCGGAATTTCAGCGTGTAGAACAGCTTGCCGTCGAGGCCGTAGCGGGCCTGGCGGAAGATCACCGGACCGCGGCTGCTGGCCTTGACCGCGACGGCGATGCCGAGCAGCAGCGGACTGAGCAGGACGAGTCCGGCGCTGCTGCCGGCGATGTCGACGGTTCGTTTGACCGCCGGCCGAAGGCGCGGCGCCTTGGGCGCGCTGCCCGCGACGCTGCGTCCGATTGTCAGCGGACGGCGATAGGATGCCTCGGATGCCTCGGATGCGCTCGGCGCGGCTGCGGCAAGAGCGCCTGGCGCCTGGCGGTTGACGGCGAACCGTCCGAACAGGGTCCGTTTACGCCGGTCGCGCCCGGTCTCCGAGGCCGGCTGCGTTACGACATACTCATGCACCATACCCTGACGCCCCCAATCGACACTAGGCCCGGTCTGGCCTTGCCGGCCACCATTGGTCCCTCGCACGCGTCATGCGAAAACGTTTTAATCAAAGTAATGTCAAAGCGGTACGGCCCGCTTAAGGATTTGGTAACACATGTTGCGGCGCACTGCAAATGCGACAATGGGCAAAAATCGCCATGAATGGGTCGCAGAAGCGCCTTATTGCCGTTAACGTGAATCCGCGCTGCGGCACGGCATGCGCGGTCGGGGCTGCCCGTGGACGCTCCGGATGCGTCCGGGTTCGGTTTTCGAATCCGGTCGTCAGGATTAACAGTGTTTTAAAAATCCGCCGCGCCGGGCGACTTGGTTGCTGTGCGGCGCCTTGACAGCGATTGTGCACTGCGTCAAGACTGCCGCACGCATTTGAAGACGGCCTGCGAGACTTGTTTGACGGCCGCAAGCATTCGTTTCGGCAGGCCAAGTAGTTTCATATTTCGAGAGGGACTGTTTTGAGTATCCTATCGCTGAACCAGCTGCGCGAGGGCGCATCGCCGTTGGCCATGACCGAGGCACTGATCGCGCTCGCGCTCGAGGCCGGCACGGCCATCCTGGCGGTCTACGAAACCGCCGGCGCGGCCCGATCCGAAGCCAAGGCCGACGGCTCGCCGGTCACCGAGGCAGACGAGGCGGCCGAGAAGGTGATCCTTGCCGGTCTCGCCGCGCTTGCGCCGGAAGTTCCGGTGGTCGCGGAGGAGGCGGTCGCCGCCGGCGACATTCCGCCGGTGTCCGGCCCGTATTTCCTGGTCGATCCGCTCGACGGCACGCGCGAGTTCATCAAGCGCAACGGCGAGTTCACCGTCAACATCGCCCTGGTCGAGGACGGCGTGCCGGTGCTCGGCGTCGTGCTGGCGCCCGCCCTCGGCGAGATCTACTGGGGCGATGCGACCGGCGCCTGGTCCGGGCGCGTCGCCGGTGCGGCGGTCGTCGAGCGCCGGCCGATCGCCGTTCGGCGCCGGCCGGAAGGCGGCCTCGGCGTGCTCGCCAGCCGCTCGCACCTGTCCGAGGAGACCAGCGCGCTGATCGACCGGCTGCCGGTCGCCGAACTGCTGTCGGTCGGCTCGTCGCTGAAGCTGTGCTGGGTGGCGGCCGGTCGCGCGGACGTCTATCCGCGCCTGTCGCCGACCATGCAGTGGGACATCGCCGCCGGCCATGCCGTGCTGCGCGCCGCCGGCGGGCGGGCGCTTGCGGCCGGCACGCGCGAGGAACTCGCCTACCGGCTGCCGCCGGTGCCGGGGCGCGACGACCTCGTCAATCGCCATTTCATCGCCATCGGCGACCAGGACCTCATCGACCTGGTGGCGTGAGGGCGGACCGGCTCGGCCGCCGGCCGGGCAGAAGACAGTCACTATCGGTTTGGAAGGGTCAGGCATGTCTGATCGTTTGAGCAATCTTCGCCGTCTTGAGGCGGAGAGCATTCACATTCTCCGTGAGGTTGCGGCGGAGTTCCGCAATCCGGTGATGCTGTATTCGATCGGCAAGGATTCTGGGGTGATGCTTCATCTTGCGATGAAGGCGTTCGCGCCGGGCAAGCCGCCGTTTCCGCTGTTGCATGTCGACACGACGTGGAAGTTCAAGGAGATGATTTCGTTCCGCGACGAGACGGCGCGGCGTCTGGGTCTGGACCTGATCGTGCACACCAACCCGGAGGGGCTGGCGGCGGGGATCAACCCGTTCGAGCACGGGTCTTCGGTGCACACGCATGTGATGAAGACGGAGGCGCTGAAGCAGGCGCTGAGCAAGTACGGCTTCGACGCGGCCTTTGGCGGGGCGCGGCGCGACGAGGAGAAGAGCCGGGCCAAGGAGCGGGTGTTCTCGTTCAGGACCGCCAATCACGGCTGGGACCCGAAGACGCAGCGCCCGGAGCTTTGGAACCTGTACAACGCGCGCATCGCGAAGGGCGAGTCGATCCGGGCGTTCCCGCTGTCGAACTGGACCGAGCTGGACATCTGGCAATACATCCTGACCGAGAACATCCCGATGGTGCCGCTGTATTTTGCGGCGCGCCGGCCGGTGGTGCGGCGCGACGGCATGCTGATCATGGTCGACGACGCGCGGCTGACGCTCCAGCCGGGCGAGGTGGTGGAGGAGCGCATGGTGCGCTTCCGCACGCTCGGCTGCTACCCGCTGACCGGGGCGATCGAGTCGGAGGCCGACAGCCTGGCGGCGATCGTGCGCGAGATGCTGATCGCGCGCACCTCGGAGCGCTCGGGCCGGCTGATCGACCACGACGAGGGCGCCTCGATGGAGAAGAAGAAGCGCGAGGGGTATTTCTGATGGCCGAGACCGAGACCGTGGCCGCGACCGTGGCCGAGACCGTGGCCGAGACCCTTGCCGACACCCTGGCGGCGCCGGCGGCGGTGGCCGACTACATCCGGGCGCAGGAGGGCAAGGACCAGCTGCGGTTTTTGACCTGCGGCTCGGTCGACGACGGCAAGTCGACGCTGATCGGCCGGCTTTTGTACGACACCAAGCTGATCTTCGAGGACCAGTTGGCCGCACTCGAGAAGGAGTCGCGCCGCCACGGCACGGTCGGCGACGACATCGACCTGGCGCTGCTGGTCGACGGGCTTGAGGCGGAGCGCGAGCAGGGCATCACCATCGACGTCGCCTACCGCTTCTTCGCCACCGACAAGCGCAAGTTCATCGTCGCCGACACGCCGGGCCACGAGCAGTACACGCGCAACATGGCGACCGGGGCGTCGACGGCGGATCTCGCCGTGCTGCTGGTCGACGCGCGCCACGGGCTGATGGTGCAGACGCGCCGGCACGCCTTCATCGCCTCGCTTCTGGGCATCCGCCACGTGGTGCTGGCGGTCAACAAGATCGACCTGGTCGGCTTCGACCGGGCGCGCTTCGAGGCGATCGAGGCCGACTTCCGCAGCTTCGCGGCCGGCTTCGACTTCGAGAGCCTGGTGGCGATCCCGCTGTCGGCGCGCTACGGCGACAACGTCACGGCGCGCAGCGAGGCGATGGCCTGGTACGGCGGGCCGACGCTGCTGGAGCACCTGGAGACGGTCGACGTCGGCAGCGACGCCGGCGAGCGGCCGTTCCGCCTGCCGGTGCAGTGGGTGAACCGGCCGAACCTCGACTTCCGCGGCTTTTCCGGCACGATCGCGGGCGGCCGCATCGCGGTCGGCGACCCGCTGGTGGTCGCCGGCTCGGGCAAGGGCTCGACGGTGGCGCGCATCCTGACGCCGGCGGGCGAGGCGCGCGCGGCGGGCGCCGGCCAGGCGGTGACGGTGACGCTCGCCGACGAGATCGACATCTCGCGCGGTGACGTGCTGTGCGCGCCCGAGGCGCGTCCCGACGTCGCCGACCAGATGGCGGCGCATGTCATCTGGATGGCCGAGGAGGCGCTGCTGCCGGGCCGCTCGTACCTGATGAAGATCGGCACCAAGACGGTGACGGCGACGGTGACGGAGATCAAGCACAAGATCAACGTCACCTCGTTCGAGCACGTGGCGGCCAAGACGCTGGGGCTGAACGAGATCGCCTTCTGCAACTTGGGCCTCGCCGCGCCGGTCGCCTTCGACCCCTACGAGGCCAACCGGACGACCGGCGCCTTCATCCTGATCGACCGGCTGACCAACGCCACGGTGGGGGCGGGCATGGTGTGGTTCGCGCTCAGACGGGCGAGCAACATCCACTGGCAGGCGCTCGACGTCGACAGGCAGGCGCGCGCCGAGGCGCTCGGCCAGAAGCCGGCGGTGCTGTGGTTCACCGGCCTGTCGGGCTCGGGCAAGTCGACCGTCGCCTCGATCGTGGAGAAGAAGCTGCACGCCGAGGGCCGGCACACCTACACGCTCGACGGCGACAACATCCGCCACGGCCTCAACCGCGACCTCGGCTTCACCGACGCCGACCGGGTCGAGAACATCCGCCGGGTCGCCGAGGTGGCCAGGCTGTTCGCCGACGCCGGGCTGATCACGCTGGTGTCCTTCATCTCGCCGTTCCGCTCCGAGCGGCAGATGGCACGCGCGCTGCTGCCCGACGGCGCCTTCGTCGAGATCTTCGTCGACACCCCGATCGCCGAATGCAGGAGGCGCGACCCCAAGGGCCTCTACGCCAAGGCCGACCGCGGCGAGATCGCCAACTTCACCGGCATCGACAGCCCCTACGAGCCCCCCGAGGCCGCCGAACTCGTCCTGAACACCGTCGGCCGCGACCCCGAAGCCGTCGCCGACGACGTCATCGCCTACCTCAAGGCTCAAACCATCATCGCATGACAAAATCACCAGAAGGGGACACCCCCTGCCGGTCCGGCCCTGCGCCAGACCGGCAGGGGGTGTCCCCCCAAAAGAGGCTTTCGCCTGCCGCGAAAAAGCCTTAGAAAAAGATACATTGTTAACCAGTTCCGGCGCCGCATCCGGGGTGCCGTAACCATTGATTTTTGACCCGGCCCGGCCACTCCGTCCGGCCCGGCACTCGATCGAGACGCCTCCATCCATCCGTTTTGTGAGGGGCACGTGTCATGACCACGGACTCGAGCAGGGACGACGCAAGCAGGGACATGGATGCCGTTGTGGCGACCAGGCGCTTCGGCTACGGTGCCCAACCGGGCGAGATCGCCGCTCGGGCAACCGATCCGCGCGCCAGCGTGCTCGCCGAACTCGAGCATCCCGACGCAGCACTACTCGACGACGCCGACCTGCCCGACCGCAGCGCCGTCATGCGCCGGTTCTTCGATTATCGCGACGAACGCAAGGCGTTCCGCGCGTCGACGCAGCTCAAGGGCGCCGAACGGGGCGAGGCGGAGCGCGAGCAACTGGGTCCGAACCCGCTGCAGGAGATCTACCGCGCAGAGGTTCTTGCCCGGATCCGGCGCGCGACCGCGACCGCCCGCCCGCTTCTCGAGCGCCTCGTCGCCTTCTGGTCCAATCACCTGTGCATCGCCGCCAACGCGGGGCAGGTTGTCCGCCTGCTCGCCGGCCAGTTCGAGCGCGAGGTGATCCGCCCGCACGTGCTCGGCCGCTTCGAGGACATGCTGGTCGCCGCCATGCGCCACCCGGCGATGCTGAGCTATCTCGACAACGACCGCTCGGTCGGTCCCAATTCCAGGGCCGGGCAGAGGACCGGCAAGAGCCTCAACGAGAACCTCGCCCGCGAGATCCTCGAGCTCCACACGCTCGGCGTCGACGGCGGCTACTCCCAGGCGGACGTCACCGACTTCGCCCGCGTGCTGACCGGCTGGGGCTTCGAGGGAGCGAAGGGCGACAGGCCCGGCGCCTTTCTCTTCAGGCCGGCGCGCCACGAGCCCGGCGCACCGACAGTGCTCGGCCGCGTCTACGGCCAGGCGGGCGAGGCCAAGGGCCTCGCCGTGCTGCGCGACCTGGCGCATCATCCCTCGACCGCCCGCTTCCTGTCAGTCAAGCTGGTGCGCCATTTCCTGGGGCGCGTGCCGGCGGGCGACCTTGTCGACCGGCTCGCCGGCGTCTATCTCGGCTCCGGCGGCGATCTGGGCGCCTTGACCCGGGCGCTGGTCGCAGCCCCCGAGCTGTGGCGGCCGGAGCGGCCGGTGCTGACCGCGCCCTACGACTTCCTGGTCGCCACCCTGCGCGCCTCCGGCGCCGTCCCCAAGGATCGGCAGATCCTGCGCATGCTGGAGGTGTTCGGCCAGCCGACCTGGGTGCCGCCGTCGCCGGCCGGCTGGCCCGACGAGGCCGAGGCCTGGCTCGCGCCGGGTGCGCTGCTGGAACGGCTCGACTGGGCCGAGATGATGGCCGGGATCGTCGACCTGCCCGATGACATGGACGCCTACGGCCGCGACATTCTGGGCGCGGCCTACGATCCCGACACGCGGCTGGCGCTGCGTCGCGCCGAATCGCGCCGGCAGGCTTTCGTCATGCTGGTGATGAGCCCCGGCTTTCAGAGGAGATAGGCGACATGGGACTGTGCGACTATTCGCGGCGCCAGGTCCTGGCCGGCACCGCCGCCCTGGTCACCTGGGCCTTCCAGCCGCGTCTCGCCGCGGCCGCACCGGGACGCGATCCGCGCCTGCTGGTCGTCAATCTGCGCGGCGGCATGGACGGCCTCGGCGCGGTCGCCCCGCTCGGCGATCCGGACTATCGCCGGCTGCGCGGCGAGGCCGTGCTGTCGGCCGACGACCCGGCCCGCGGCCTGCCGCTCGACGGCTTCTTCGTCCTGCATCCGGCGCTGCCGACGCTGGCGCGGCTGTTCCGGGCCGGCGAGGCGCTGATCGCCCATGCCGTGTCGACGCCCTACTGGAAGCGGTCGCATTTCGACGCCCAGGACGTGCTTGAATCCGGCCTTGCCGGCGCCGGCCAATCGCGCTCGGGCTGGCTCAACCGGGCGCTCGCCGCCCTGCCGCGCGGCGAGGCGCTGCCGCCGCTGCGCGGCCTGGCGGTCGGCGCCCAGGTGCCGCTGCTGCTGCGCGGCGAGGCACAGGTCTTGTCCTGGATGCCGCCGGGCTTCGCCCCCGCGGGCGACGACATCCGCATGCGCCTGCTCGATCTCTATCGCCACACCGATCCGGCCCTGCTCAGAACCTTCGAAGGCGCGCTGAAGCTCGACGAGATCACCGGCGGCGAGGCGGCGATGGAAAAGGCGATGGAAGCCGACATCGGCGCGAGGAAGGGCGCGGACGCGGCTGCGCGCATGACCGCCGCCGCCGTCGGCCGCCTGCTGCGCGACCCGGCCGGGCCGCGTCTCGGCGCCATGGATCTCGTCGGCTGGGATACCCATGTCGACGGCGAGCCCTTCGACCCGCGCTTCGTCGGCCAGCTGGCGCGGCTCGATGCCGTGCTCGCCGATCTGGTGGAAAGCCTGGCGCCGGTCTGGGACCAGACGGCGATCCTGGTCATGACCGAATTCGGCCGTACCGTGCGGCTCAACGGCTCGGGCACCGACCACGGCGTCGGCACCGTGGCGATCCTCGCCGGCGGCGCGGTCGACGGCGGCCGGGTGCTGGCCGACTGGCCGGGCCTGTCGGACCGGGCATTGTACGAGGGTCGCGACCTGCAGCCGACGCTCGATGTCCGCGCCCTGTTCAAGGGGCTGCTCCACGAGCACCTGGGTCTCGGCGAGCGGACCCTTGCCGAGACGGTCTTCCCGGACACCGGGGCGCTGCGACCGCTGTCGGGCCTGATGCGCGCGGTGTGACGCGCGTGGTTTCGAGATCCTGCAACCTGAGCGCCGACGTCATGTTTACCAAGATGTGAACGCGCGCTGGTGCAATGCGGTAAGCCTCTGTAGGATCGACGGGCAAGGGGGGCACCGCACGGCATTTCGGGTGCCTGCCGATCGATTGCGAATGGGGCGATTTTCATGAGACGGGCGGTTGTCTTCGGGGGGGCCGGCTTTATCGGCACCCATCTTCTGACCGAACTGGGCCGGAGCGGCGCCTACGACCTCCTGGTCAGCGCCGACATCGCCGAGCCGGAGCGCGCGGTCGAGGGCGTGAGCTACCGGCGCATCGACGTGCGCGACAAGATCCCGGCCGATCTGTGCCCCGGTGTCGACGAGGTCTATAACCTCGCCGCCGTGCACCGCACGCCCGGCCACGACACCCACGAATATTACGAGACCAACGTGACTGGCGCGGTCAACATCTGCGCCTATGCCGCGCAAGCCGGCGCCGGCCGGCTGCTGTTCACCAGTTCGATCGCCGTCTACGGTCCCGAGGAGACGGCGAAATCGGAGGCGACCGAGCCGACGCCGAAGTCCGCCTACGGCTGGTCCAAGCTGCTCGGCGAGCGGGTGCATCAGCGCTGGCAGGAGGCCGATCCGGCGCGCCAGCTGGTCATCGTACGCCCGGCGGTCATCTTCGGCACCGGCGAGAAGGGCAACTTCACCCGCCTGGCCGGCGCGCTGAAGAAGGGCATGTTCTTCTTCCCCGGCCGCAAGGACACGGTCAAGGCCTGCGGCTATGTCGGCGAACTGGTGCGCTCCATGGATTTCATGCTGAGCCGCAACGAGCCTTTCACGCTCTACAACTTCTGCTATCCGACCCCCTACACGATCGAGCAGATCTGCGACAGCTTCGGCCGCGTCGGCGGCCTGCCGCGCCCGCGCGGCACCGTGCCGCTCGCGCTGCTCAACCTCGCCAGCCTGCCGTTCGAGCTGCTCGACGCGCTTGGCGTCAGGAACGGCATCAACCGCGAACGCATCCGCAAGCTGGTGGTCTCCACCAACATCGTGCCGCAGACGCTGGTCGACGTCGGCTACCGCTACGAGACCGACCTGGACAAGGCCATCGCGGAGTGGAAGGCGGCAGCGCCCCAGGGGCGGTTCTCGTGACCGCCGCCCGGCAGGAAGCGGCGCCGGTCGCGTCGAGCGCTCCCGTGGCGGGCGGACAGGGGCTGAAGGTCGCCATCGTCCATTACTGGCTGGTCGGCATGCGCGGCGGTGAGCGCGTCGTCGAGGCCCTGTGCCGGATGTTCCCGGGCGCCGACATCTACACCCATGTCGTCGATCGCGCGCAGATCAGCGACACCATCGCCCGCCACGACATCCGCACCACCTTCGTCTCGCGCCTGCCCAGGGCGCACAAGCTCTACCAGAACTACCTGCCGCTGATGCCGCTGGCGCTCGAGGAACTGGACCTCGCCGGCTACGATCTGGTCATTTCCAGCGAGGCGGGACCGGCCAAGGGCGTGATCGTGCCGCCTGGCGTGCCGCACTTGTGCTACTGCCACTCGCCGATGCGCTATCTGTGGGACCAGTATCACATCTACAAGGCCGGCGCCGGACGTCTGACCCGGCTGGCGATGCCGCTGCTCGCCCATCGCCTGCGCCAGTGGGACGTCACCTCGGCGGCGCGTGTCGACGCCTTTCTTGCCAACTCGCATCACGTCGCCAACCGGATCGAGAAATACTGGCGCCGGAGCGCGCGCATCGTGCATCCGCCGGTCGCCGTCGACGACTTCGCGCCGGTGCCGCCCGGCGAGATCGGCGACCACTACCTGTGGGCGGGCGAACTGGTCTCCTACAAGCGCCCCGACATCGTCATCGAGGCGTTCAATCGCACCGGCCGCAAGCTCGTCGTCATCGGTGGCCCGGACAAGGCGGTCGCGGCGCTGAAGCGGACCGCGAAGGACACCATCACCTTCCTCGGCAAGGTCCCCTTCGAAACCCTGAAGCATCACATGGCCCGCTGCCGCGCCCTGGTGTTTCCGGGCGAGGAGGATTTCGGCATCGTGCCGGTCGAGGTCATGGCCTCGGGCCGCCCGGTCATCGCCTACGCCAGGGGCGGGGCGCTGGACACGGTCGTCGACGGCAAGACCGGCCTGCTGTTCCCCGACCAGAGCGTCGAGGGGCTGATCGGCGCGATCGAGCGCTTCGAGGCGGCCGGCGCGGCCGCCTTCGATCCGGCCGTCCTCGTCGCCCATGCGCGCCGCTTCGACGAGGCGCATTTCCGCCAGGGCGTGCTCGACGCGCTGGCCGCGACGAGCCTCGCCGGCCGCCTCGGCCTTGGCGGCGCGCGCCGCAGCGCGGAGGCGGACCTGCCGTGATTGCCGCCGCCATGACCCGCACCCGCCGCCTGCTCGACCGCCTGCTCGGCGACGACCTGGCCAGGAAGCTCGCCCGCGGCGGGCTCGCCGCGCTGGTCATCAAGGTCGGCGCCGCCGGCCTGTCGTTCCTGATGTTCCTGGTCCTCGCCCGCGCGATGAGCGCGGAGGATTTCGGCCGCTTCGGCTTCGGCTTCTCGCTGGCGACCCTGCTCGCCGTCGCCGGCAGCTTCGGCCAGCGCATGCTGGTGCTGCGCTTCGCCCCGGTCTACGACCATGACGGCGACCGGCAGAAGCTTGCCGGCGTGGTGCGCGACGGCTACCGGCTGGTTGCGCTCGGCTGCGGCCTCCTCGGGCTCGCCACCGTGGTGACGGGGCTGCTCTGGCCGGGGCTGGCGGCGCGCGGCTACCTGGTCGCCGCCGGCGTCTTCACGCTGGTCCTCGGCCTTGCCGAATACCAGGCGCATGTCTTGCGCGCCTTCGGCGGCATGCTGCTGTCGCTCGGACCGCGCGACATCCTGTGGCGCGCCGGCGTCATCCTGCTGGCGCTCGGTGCCGCGCTCGGGCTGCTGCCGAAGCTGGACGCGGCGGGCGGGCTCTGGCTCACCGCCGGCGTGCTCGCCGCCGTTGTCGCCGGCCAGGCCCTCGCCCATCCGGTCACCCGCCCCGCAGCCCTGTTCGCGGGCCCCGCCGATACGTCCGACCGCCCGACCTGGCGGCATGCCATGTGGGGGCTGTGGGCCAGCAGCTTCATCCGCACCGCCGCGCCGAACCTCGCCGTCGTCGTGCTGGGGCTCGTCCTCACCCCGGAGGCGACCGGACCGTTCTTCGCCGCCCTGCGCCTGTCGATGCTGCTCAACCTGTTCCTGATGGCGGCGAACATGATCGCCGCGCCGATGATCGCGCGCACCTATCATCGCGGCGACCGCGACGACCTCCAGCGCCTGTGCGCCCATGTCTCGGTCGGGCTGACCCTGCCGACGCTGGCCGTCTTCCTCGTCTTCGTCCTCGCCGGCGACCGGCTGCTGGAGCTGTTCGGCACGGGCTACGCAGCCTATTACTGGGTGCTGATCGTTCTGTCGGTGGGGTACCTGGTCAACGCCCTGTCCGGATCGACGTCGCAGCTGATGGAGATGACCGGCGACGAACGCTATTATCTCAGGATCGTGACCGTCGTGAACGGCATCGCCATCGCGGCGCTGGCGCCCCTGAGCCTGCTCCTCGGCCCGCTCGGCGCGGCGATCGCCCTGACCTTCAGCCAATGTGCCTGGAACGCAAGCTGCATCCTGCGATCGCGGACCCGCTGCAAGGTCGACCCGTCCATCTTGAGCTTTCTTTACAAGCCCTAAAATTTTCGAGGAATTTCCCGAAATGCGATTGCCGGATTTCATCTATGTCGGGACGGGCAAGGCTGGCACGACCTGGTTGCTGCAGGCCCTGAACGCCCATCCCGGGATCTACGTGACGCCGGTCAAGGAGACGAACTTCTTCGATCTCAACCATGACAAGGGTCTCGGCTGGTACGCCTCGTTCTTTTCCGACGCGCCCGAGGGCAGCATCGTGGGCGAAATCTCCCACCGCTATCTGCGCGACCCGCGCGTGGCCGAGAGGATCGCGCAGGATCTCGGCAGGGTCAGGATCGTCGTCGGGCTGCGCGAGCCGGTCGACTATTGTCTCTCCGACTACCTGTTCAGCAAACGCAGCGGCCAGTTCGACGGCGACTTTGCAGCCTGGCATCGGGAGGGCAGAAGCCACGGCGCCCTGCGCTATCGGGACATGATCGAGCCCTTCGTGACGCGGTTCGGCATCGAAAACATCCATGTCTACCGCTTCGACGATCTCGCCGGCCGGCCGCAGGCGATGTTCGACGACCTGGTCCGTTTTCTCGGTGCCGCGCCGTACACGCTTCCCGAAGAGGTGCTCAAGCCGGTCAATGTCGCCAGCAAGGCGCGCATCGGGTGGCTGTCGCGGCTGGCGAGCCGCGCGTCCAAGCGGCTCAAGCGGCATGGCGGCCAGAGGCTGATCTCGGCGGTAAAGTACAATCCGCTGGTTCAGGCGCTGCTCTACAGGAAACTGCGCGACAAGCCTGAGGTCGACGGCCGCCTGCGTGCGGAGATCCGCGCCCTCGCGGCCCCGCATGTCGCATGGCTGGACGAAACTTTCGACCGGGGGTTTTCGTCCTGGCTTGAGGAGAGGGCCTGAGCGATGGCGGCGCCGCGCCCCAACACCTTCCTGATCGGCGGGCCGAAATGCGGCACCACGTCGCTCGCTCATTATCTGTCCGAACACCCGGACGTCTTCCTCGGCTATCCCAAGGAACCGTCCTACTGGAGTTCCGATCTCGCGCAGAGCGGAACCGTAGCGCTAGTTAGATCTTTGAATGACTATCTGAATATATACTCATCCGCTGAAGGCAAGAAAGTCGTTCTTGATGCCTCGACACGTTACCTGTTTTCAAAAGTTGCTGTGCGGAGGATCGTTGAATTTAACCCGAAAGCCAAGTTCATAGTTATTTTGAGGAATCCGATCGAGGCAGCTTATGCTTACCATATGGAGAAGGTCTTCAATCATTTCGAAGACGAAGAAGACTTCGAGATCGCATGGAAGCTTCAGTCTCGTCGGCTCCAAGGGCACTCAATTCCGTCAGGGTGCGACGAACCGAAAGAACTACAATACCAGCAAGTGGCCAGTTTCGGATCTCAACTCGCATCTGTTCTGGAACACGTGAAGCGTGATGACCTGCTGGTTTTGTTCACGGAGGACATGGCCTCGGATGCTCGTGGAACTTATCTGAAAGTGCTGGATTTCCTCGATCTGGAAGATGACGGCCGAACCGACTTTAAGATAAAGGGTGGCGCACATTTCAACCGGTTTCAAGCTCTTTCCAGGCTTTATCAGAACCCTCCAAAGGTTATCAGACCAGTTATTCGCTCCCTAAAGCAATTGATCAGACGAAATTTTCCGTTGTCATGGGAGTATATGATAAAAAAGGTCCTTGTCACGAGAAAGGCGCGTAAGCCTCTGTCCGAGGAAATGCGGAGAGATTTGGCGAGCGGCTTTTGCGAGGACGTTAAGCTGCTTGAAAAAGTCACCGGAAAAGATCTGAGGCACTGGCTCGATGCTTCCTAACACATTCATAATCGGTGCCCCGAAGTGCGGAACGACCGCCTTGGCAAGTTACTTGGCATCGCACCCGGAGGTATACTTCTCGGTTCCCAAGGAACCTCTTTTCTGGTGTCAGGATCTGCCGGCAGCCAAACACGAACTCAGGCCACGCACACTGGAAGAGTATCTGTTGCTGTTCAAGGAGGCTGATCCCCGTCGACACAAGATCGTAGCGGAAGGCAGTACGGCATATCTTCGTTCGAAGGTCGCGGTTCCCAGAATTCTTGAGTTCTCACCGGATGCGAAATTTATCGTGATGCTGCGAAATCCGGTTGACGTTGTGCAGGCGTTCCACATGGAGCAATGCTATAATCAAAATGAAACTGAGACCGACTTCACTAAGGCATGGGCATTGCAAAGCGAGCGCGAGCAGGGAAGGTCAATGCCGAATGCGTCGATCGGTAGAGATGACGTCCTGTATAGAAAAATAGCCCGGTTTGGCGAGCAGGTTCGGTTCATCAAGTCCCATGTCTTGAAGAATAACATAAAATATATCTTCTATGAAGATTTTCAAGCTGATTCGAGGCGTGTATACACTGATGTACTTGAATTTCTTGGCCTTCAAGACGATGGGCGGGATGAATTCGAGCCAGTAAATGCCGCGCATTCGGCGCGGATCCCCCTAATCTCAAGATTTATTTTACATCCGCCGGCTATCTTGGAGCGGCCGATGCGATCACTGCGCATGTATTTAATTAGGAATAATTATAAATATATAAAAATAGTAAAGAATTATTTGAACAAAAAATCACTTAGAAAGCCTGTAAGTGAAAATTTAAAACAAGAGATCTCGAATTATTTTTTGGAGGATATCAAGCTCCTTGAGGATGAAATTGGTAGAAATCTATCCATGTGGACAGGCGCCAAATGACCTCCTTCTCTGGCGAGATTTTCTCTTCTCGGTTGGAGAGGGTTTCAGGATCGCGGATCAAGGATAATCTATTCTTTTGGTTGATCTTCTTATATTTGATGTGTTCTCCAGTTTTGTATTTTAGGGTTGGGGGTAATTCTGTATCAGCGGTAGATTTTATAGGCTCTCTTTCAATAGTGTTATTATTAATATTTAGCTCGAAAAAGGTTACGTACTATACAGCCTTTTATGTTGGTTATATCTGCATGGCCTTTTTTTCGGTCGCTGCGTCTTCCGAGCCGGGCGTAGGTCTCTCGAATTTGGCACTTGCTCTCCGGTTACTTTTCATTTTTATGCCGTTTATTCTTATAGAGCATCTGGATCTAAGGTTCCTTGCCAATGACCAGCGTTTGGTGAAGGCGATGTTCTTCAGTTCGTATTTCGCTGTCGTCCTAGGGTTGGGGTTGTATGCGCTGGGCATCGAAGTGCGCGACAGTCAGCACGTGTTGTGGCTCGGCAGCGGCTATGGAGCGGCGATGCGTGCAGGAGGTATTGTCGGCAATCCGGCCTCATATGGACTCGTTGCAGCTTTTCTTTTATTCTCAGGAATGCTTTATAGGAAGTTGTGTGGCGGCTCATATATAATTATTATGACGTCTTTTCTGGCTTCATTTGCGGCAATTATTGTTTCGTCGTCGCGTGGAGCTTTGTTGATGTTAGTAGTTTTTTCTATGGTTTATTTTATGACGAACCTAAGAAGGGCGCTTTTGGGTGTTGTCGGATTATTTATTTTGATTCCGGCCCTTCTATTGTCTGCTCTTTTCCTTGATGTTCGAAGCTTGCCGCCCGGGCTATATGCTGCAATTAGACGTTTGGACATGTTCAACATCATGGATGACAGTAAATTTTTCACAACTGTAAGATTTGATACGTGGGGTAATCTGTACAATAGGCTCTGGGATGTACCTTTCTTTGGAGTTGGGTATAAATCATTTCAAGAAAACTTCGGAGCATATATTGATAATTCGTACCTGTCAACGTGGATTGAGGTTGGTATAATAGGGTTCGTATTATTCATTTTATTTTGGACACTTGTTCTCGTCAGGTTTGGTTATATTTTCGCAAAACGTGGAGGTTTTTATTCTGCTTTCGGTCTCGCCTTGACCGTCGCCTTCATGATGAGAATGGTAACCGGGGGGGCCAATGCAAGTTGGAGCGCAGCCCCGCTGTATTTTGCTGCGCTTGCCTTACTGCTCCGACTGGCAAGTGTTCCTCATCGAAAAGCGACAGGGTAGAGCGAGACTGTGCCTTCCCTCCTCGAGATCACCGTCCGGGCGGATATCGGCGGCGGGCCGGAACACCTGTACCAGCTCCTCGCCCATCTGCCCGGCCGCTTTGAGGCCCATGTCGCCTGTCCCGACGACCGGCCCTACCGGCAGCGCTTTACCGACCTGCTCGGCGCCGGCCGCATCGTCGACGTGCCGCATCGGGCCTTCTCGCTCGCCGCCTTGCGCCGGCTCGCCCGCGAGGTGCGCGCGCGCGACGTCGCGCTGATCCACTGCCACGGCAAGGGCGCCGGGCTCTACGGCCGCCTGCTGGCGGTGCTGACCGGCCGGCCCTGCGTGCACACCTTCCACGGCCTGCATGTCGGCGACTATGGCGCCGCGAAGCGGCTGGCCTATCTCGGCCTGGAGGCCCTGCTCGGCCGCGCCACGGCCGCCGCCGTCTGCGTGTCGCAGGGCGAGCGCGACCAGATTCTGCGCGCCGGCTTCCTGCCGCGTTCGAAGCTCCATGTCGTCGAGAACGGCGTCGAAACGCCGCCGCTGCGCGCGTCCGAGCCGCCGGCCGGGCCGTTGCGCCTGGTGGCGGTCAACCGCTACGACGTGCAGAAGAACCCGGAACTGATCCTCGATATCGCCGCCGCGCTGAAGGCCGATCCGGCCATGCCGGCGTTCCGCATCACGGTGCTGGGAACCGGCGAGCGGCTTGCCGCCTGCCGGGAGGCCGTGGCGCGGCGCGGGCTCGCCGACTGTGTCGATCTCGCCGGTCCGAGTACGGCCCCGCGCGCGGCCTTTCGCGCCGCCCACGCCTTCCTGTCGACCTCGCGCTGGGAAGGCATGCCGATGGCCGTGCTGGAGGCCATGTCGGAGGGCCTGCCGGTGGTCGCCACCGATGTCGTCGGCAACCGCGACGTGGTCGCCGGCGAGGTCAGCGGCCTGCTGTTTGCGACCGAGAATGCCGCCGCCGGCGCGGCCGCGATCCGCCGGCTCGCCGACCCGGCCCTGCGCGCCCGCCTCGGCGCCGCCGCACGGCGCGTGGTCGAGGAGCGGTTCTCGGTGACGAGGATGGCCGAGCGCACGGCCGACCTCTACGACGCGGTGCTCGCCCGCCGCTGAGCCGGCGCCGCGCCGCGCGCCGGCGCGGGCAGGGGGCTTATGGCAGCTGGACGGTTCTATCAACTCGACCCTTGCCGATTTTGACACCAGCATTTCCCCGGCAGAGTTGTGAAGCAGGCTCATGATCGGCGCGAAGACGACAGATTTCGGCTGTCGACCCGACGCCTCGGCCGATCCCGCTATGCCATCGCCGCCTTTTCGAGGCAGATCAGCCGTTTCACGTTATAGACGATGTTGGCCATGCCGATTTTCAGCGTGGCGCGAGCAATGCCGATCGTGCGGATCACGAGGCTCATTCTCGATTTCTGCTCGGCAAAGACATGCTCGACATGGCTGCGGATTTTCGATTTGCGGCCGTTGGCGATCGCTGTCCGACGCGGCATTGGCCGCCCCTTCGGCTTTTTCCGATGAACGCATGAGACGAAGCCGTTCTCGTCCATGAACATCTCGTTGGCCTTGGACCGATACGCCGTATCTGCCCAGACGTGGCTGGCTGTGTTGGACTTGTCGAGCAGCCCCTCACGCAGACGTGCGCCCTCATACGCCGCGGCGTCCGTGGCCTGCCACTTCCGGATCAGGCCGAACCGCCGGTCGATCGAGATGTGGTTTTGATACCCGAAGGCCGGGATCGCGATATCAACCGGCGGCTTGGTTCCATCAGGCCGCTCCTTCGCCTTCGAGAACTTGACGGTCCATCTGGCATCCCGATCCTTTTGCCGGAGTTTGGCCGGCTTGGCCTTCCATTCTTCCGGGATACGCCCCTCCTTGAGATCGTTCTTCTCATCCTCGGTATTGCGCTGCTTCGGCGCGGCGATCAGGCTGGCATCCACAATCTGCCCGCCCATGGCGATGTAGCCCGAGGCCCGCAGCGCGGCGTCGAACCGGTCGAACAAGGCTTGGATCGCATCGGCTTTGGTGAGCTTCTCCCGGAACAGCCAGATCGTCCGCGCATCCGGAACGCGATCCGAAAGCCCAAGCCCGAGAAAGCGCATGAAAGACAATCGGTCGCTGATCAGGAACTCGGTCCGTTCATCCGACAGGCTATTGGCGGCCTGGATGACCAGCACCTTGAACATCATCACGGGGTCGAAGGGCGGTCGGCCGCCTTGGGATCCATCCGAATAGGCCAGCGCCTTCACCAGATCGGCCCGGAAAATCTCGAAATCAACCGCTCCGGCAAAGGCCTCGAGTTGATCGCCGAGGTCGCTCAGACGCTTCAACCGTTCGTCGATATCGAAAAATCCTGGCTGGCCCCGCATCCCGCATCATTCTCCTGTTCCAACGGAGGCATTGAATCAAAATCTCACTGAAATGGCGAGGTTTTTAGAACTGTCCAGCTTCGTGCCGGCCAGCATCTCGCGCTTGGCGGCGAAGCCCTTGCGCCGCTCGACCCTGAAGCCGGCGGCCTCAAGCGCGCGGCGCACCCGGCCGGCGGCCGCGTAGGTGGCGAAGCGGCCGCCCGGCGCGGTGGCGGCGAAGACGGCACGCAGCAGATCGCCGCTCCACAGCTCGGGATTGCGCGCCGGGCTGAAGCCGTCGAGATACCAGGCGTCGACCGGGCCAAGGCCCGCCCGCCGGGCGAGCTCCGGCACCAGCGCGTTGGCGTCGCCGACGGCGAGCCACAGTTCGGCGCCGGCCATCTCGATCCGCTGCCAGCCGGCCGCCGGCGCCCAGCGGCTGAGCAGGGCGTCGGCGAACGCCGCCAGGTCTGCGAAGGGGGCGAGCGCGCGCGCCATCTGGGCGCGGCTCAGCGGATGGCGCTCGAAGCCGACATAGGTCAGCCGCGGCCCGGCCGGCGCCCCCGGGGCCTCGGCTAGCGACTCGGCCAGCGCGGCCAGCGTGGCGAGGAAATTCAGGCCGGTGCCGAAGCCGAGTTCGGCCACGGTGAAGGTGCCGCGCCCGAGAAAGCGTTCGGGCAGGCCGGTGCCGGCGAGGAACACGTGCCGGCTTTCCGCCAGCCCGCCCTGCGGCCCGCCGGCGCGCGAGAAATAGCTGTCGCCGTAGGCCGGCGCGAAGGGCACGCCGCCCTCAAGCCAGTCGAGGTCGGGCGCAAGGCCGTTGCCCGTGCCGTTGCCCGTGCCGTTGCCCGCGCCTGGCGGCATTTCCCTTTGCGCAGGCCTGTCCATGGCTCTAGAACCCTTGCTGCCGCATCCCCGCCGCTTCTTAAAGGACCGTCCGCTGGTGACCAAGCCCCGTGATCTCGCCGTCGTCGGCGCCGGCGTCTTCGGCCTGTCGCTCGCCCGCGCGGCCGTCGCCCGGGGCCTGTCCGTCGTCGTCATCGAGGAACGGGCCGTCGGCGCGGGGGCGAGCGGCGGCGTGCTCGGCGCGCTGATGCCGCACATGCCGGCGCGCTGGAACGCCAAGAAGGCGTTCCAGTTCGAGGCGCTGACGACCCTTGCCGGCCACGTCGCCGCGCTGGAGGCGGAAACCGGGCTCGCCACCGGCTATCGCCGCTGCGGCCGGGTGATGCCGATCGCCACCGCCGACCGGCGGGCGCATCATCTGGAGCGCGCCGAGGAAAGCCGCCTGCGCTGGCGCACCGACGAAACCGGATACGCCTATCGCGTCGAGGAGGCCGGCGCCCACGCCCGCTGGCTTGCGCCCGAGACGGCCCCCTTCGGCGTCGTCGTCGAGACGCTGGCCGCGCGCGTCTCGCCGCGCTGCTACCTCGCCGCGCTCGCCGCCTCGGTCGGCGCGCGCGCCGAGATCCTCGTCGGCCGGGCCTTCGCCGGCTTCGACGAGGCGGCCGGCCGCGTCCGCCTCGCCGACGGGACGACGCTGGCCGCCCGCAGTCTGGCGCTGGCGAACGGCTACCGGGCCTTCGCCGCCATCGAGGCCCTGAGCGAGAGCCGGAGCGAGACCCTGAGCGAGGCGCTTGACGGGCGGGGCATCGGCGCGGGCGAGAAGGGTCAGGCGCTGCTGCTCGAAGGCGGCGGGCTGGAAGCCATGCCGGCTGTCTATTGCGACGGGCTCTATGTCGTCCCCCACGACGACGGCACGGTGGCGGTCGGCTCGACGGCGGACGCCGACCTGTCCGATCCCCGTCCCGATCCGGCGCAGACCGCGGCGCTGCTTTCCCGTGCCCGCGCCTTCTGTCCGGCGCTGGAGGGATGCGCCCTGCTGGAGGCCTGGGCCGGCATCCGGCCGAAGCCGGCGGCGCGCGATCCGCTCGTCGGCCTGCTGCCGGGATGCCGGCAGGTCTTCGCGGCGACCGGCGGCTTCAAGATCGGCTTCGCCATCGCGCATCTGGTCGCGGATGCGCTCGCCGCCGAGATCGCCGGCGAGGCGGCGCGCGTGGCGCTGCCGCCGTCCTTTCGTCCGGCCCATCATGTCGGCTGATCCACGTGCAGTTCCTAAGCCGTCACAGGTGCAGCGACGAGGCCAGCGCCAGCGCCTTGCGCAGCACCTCCGGATCGACGCCGGCCAGGTGCTTCGACAGCGCCTCGGCGTCCTTGTCGCCGGCCTTCGGCTCGGCCTCCCTGGCGACGGCATGGAGCCCGCCGCCGGCTGCCGCCAGCGCCGGGTCGAGCAGCCCATGGGCATGGCCGCTCGCCTTCAGGTCGAGCGAGTTCATCTTGATCAGGTCGTCGAAGTCGATGGCCAGGTCGTCGAACTTGTTCTCGGCGATGGCGGCGAGGCTCGGGTCGGACTTCTGGTAGATCCAGTCGCCCGAGAGCATCTGGTCGACGCGCTTTTCCGAGAAGGTGCGATAGGTCTGCTGCAGCTGGAACAGCGGGTTGGTGCGCGGGTTGGACACCAGCAGGCCGATCTCGACATCGGCATAGGGACTGCGCTCGATGTCGATGGCGTCGCGCAGCACGACGAGTCCGGTGCCGGCGAGGTCGAGATCAAGGGTGGCGTTGCCGCCGGCCACGACCTTCTGCACGGCCTCGCTCGTGCCCTGATTGGTCAGCGTGCCGAAGTCGTAGGGGTTGAAGGCATCGAGTTCGGCGGCGGTCGCCGCCGCACCCGGCGAGGCGGAGACGCTCGGCAGCGCCAGCGCCAGCCCGCATTCGACCAGGCTGTGATGGTATTGCAGCACCATGGTGGCGATCGGCACCAGTTCGTAGCCGAGCGAGATCTCGCTCGCCGCGCCCGCCTGCAGGGTCGCCTTGCCGATCGGCTGCTGGCTCAGCGACTCGATGTAGTAGGCAAGTACGTCGAGCGCGTCCGTGGTCGTGCCGGAAATGTCGGCACCGAGATAGGGGCCGTAGAATCGCTCCATGTACTTGACCACGGAGCGGTCGAGCAGGCGGTTCTTGAAGATGCCGAGGTCGGGCAGTTCCGCGGTCAGGACGTCCGGCACCGGCCGGCGCGCCCGGTTGGCCTCGTTGAAGGCGATCTGGTTGCGCAGGCCCTTGCGGAAGTCGTCGACGGTCGGATCGCCGCCGAACTCGAAGAATTCGCCGAGATAGCGCAGCACGTCGCCGATGGCGAAGATGTCGTAGATGGTGGTGGCGTCGGCGAACTGCTTCGCCCGCACCTTCGCCGCCGCCAGCGCCGCATTGGCCCTGGCGTTGTTCGGCACCGCCTGCAGCGAGCCGACCCAGGTCGAGAAGGCGCCGGCGAAGGCGGAGGGAAACTCGGTGCCGGGCAGGAACAGCAGGCTGTTCAGAGCGTCGACCATGGTCGAGATCTGCGCCGACCGGAGCCGGTTGCGCGCTTCCTGGACCGCTGCTCCATAGATGATCACGGGCGCCATGGCCTCCCCCTTCCGCTCACGCTGGCCGACGACACCCGACCACGATCGGTCGGGTGTCGCTTCAGGGACGTGCGGGCGCGCGCTTCGTGACGGCGGAAGAGCTTGCGGCGACGCCCTCCTGCCTTTAGTCGTTCGCCATGACTTCCAGTCCTTCGGCCGGACACGCCGGTCCGGCCGGTTTCCGATCTTTCGCCGCTCCACAGGGAGGCTCCGCAGGCATGGGCATCGACACCGTCCGCCAGTTCTTCGCCGACAAGGCGCCCGACATCGCCATCATCGAAAAGGACGCCAGCACCGCCACGGTGCAGGAGGCCGCCGACGCCCATGGCGTGGCGCCGGCCCAGATCGCCAAGACGCTGTCGCTGCAGGCCGGCGACGAGATCGTGCTGGTGGTCGCGCGCGGCGACGCGCGGCTCGACAACAGGAAGGCCAAGGCCGCCTTCGGCGCCAAGGTCAAGATGCTCGGCCTCGACGTGGTGGAGGAGATCACCGGCCATCCCGTCGGCGGCGTGTGCCCGTTCGGCCTGGCCCGGCCGCTGAAGGTCTATTGCGACATGTCGCTCAAGGCCTTCGACGTGGTCATCCCGGCCGCCGGCGCGGTCAATGCCGCGGTGCGCATCGCGCCGCAGCGGATGGCGGAGCTGACCGGCGCGACCTGGATCGACGTGTGCCGGGAGCCCGAGGCTCAGGACGGCTGACGCCCGGGACGACCGAGGACGGACTGGACAAGCGCGAGCCGATCCCGGAAAACTCCGACTGCCGGGGCCGCACCGGGGCCGGAACGTTTTGCAGCAGGCTTTTTCAGGATCCATCGGTTTTCGGGAGGTGTCATGGCGGTTCTGGTCACCGGCGGCGCAGGCTACATCGGCAGCCACATGGTGCGCTCGCTCCTCGACGCCGGCGAGACGCCGGTCGTGGTCGACAATTTCTCGACCGGCTTCGACTGGCTGGTGCCCGAAGAGGTGCCGCTGGTCACCGCGGATGTCGGTGATCTGGCGACGATAGAGGCGGTCATCGAGGCGCATGGCATCGACGCCGTGATCCATTTCGCCGGCTCGATCATCGTGCCGGAATCGGTCGCCGACCCGCTGAAATACTACCGCAACAACACTGCCGCCTCGCGCAGCCTGATCGAGGCCTGTGTCAACAAGGGCGTCGGCACGTTCATCTTCTCCTCGACGGCTGCCGTCTACGGCGATCCGGTCAGCGTGCCGGTCGACGAGGACGCGCCGCTGGCGCCGCTGTCGCCCTACGGCACGTCGAAGCTGATGACCGAGCTGATGCTGCGCGACGTCGCCGCCGCCCATGCTTTCCGCTACACGGCGCTGCGCTATTTCAACGTTGCCGGCGCAGATCCGGAAGGCCGCACGGGCCAGGCGACGAAGAACGCCACCCACCTGATCAAGGTCGCCTGCGAGACCGCACTCGGCAAGCGCGACGAGATGGCGATCTTCGGCACCGACTACGCCACGCCCGACGGCACCGGCGTGCGCGACTACATCCACGTTTCCGACCTGGTCGAGGCGCATCGCCTCGCGCTGTCACGCCTGCGCACGGGCGGGGACAGCCTGGTGATGAACTGCGGCTACGGCGAGGGCTACTCGGTGCGCCAGGTGATCGACGCGGTCAAGGCCGTGTCGGGGATCGATTTCGCCGTGCGTATCGCACCGCGCCGGGCCGGCGACTCGCCCAGGGTGGTCGCCGCCAGCGAGCGCGTGCGCCGCGAACTCGGCTGGGTCCCGCACCACGACGACCTCGAGACCATCGTCCGCCACGCGCTCGCCTGGGAACAATCGCTCACGGCCCGCAACCGGCTCTGACCTCCGCGCCCGACCTCCGGCCTCGACCTCCGCGCCTGACGGCATGCCCGTGCCCTCTCCGCGTCACCCCGGACGCAGCGCAGCGGAGATCCGGGGCCCACTCGCGGATCGGCCTGCCGCAGCGGCGAATGCGGAGGGCGGCGGTGCGTGTGGAACGCCGCCGCTCTGGCAACGCGTGGACCCCGGGTCTCGCACTGCTCGCTCGGGGGTGACCTCCAAGCGTGCGAGCAGACCTGCCGCCTTTCAGCGTGCAGCGGTGGCGGCGTCGGACCAGATTCCGGCCCGGAGGTCGCGGGCGAAGGCCTCGGCGGTGGCCAGATCGGCAGCAAGATCTCCCAGATCGCCGCCGAGGTCTCGTGCGGCAACCGCCGAACCCGAGCGCAGCAGGTCGAGGGCAATGCGGTCGACGCCACGCACGCAGTCGACAAGCACGGGGCCGGGATCGGCCTTCGGCGCTGCCTCGGGCGGCCGGCCGTCGTCGGCCGCCACCCCGATGCGCCGGCAGGCGATCTGCTTGCCGGCGATCATGGCGCGCAGGTTCATGCGCGCGCGCAGGCCGCAGGCCCAGCGCTGGCCGGAGGCCTCGCGGCAGACCATCTGCGGCGGCACCGGCTCAAGCACGGCGAGGCGGTAGACGGTCCCCTTGACCTGGAAGGTGACGCTGTTGGGCACGCGCACCGAAGGCGGCACGTACATCGTGTCGGGATAGGGGGAGACGCGGTCGGGGGCACGCGGCAACTCCTGCCGCTTCGGATCGATCCGCACCGGCTTGGTCGTCCACAGCACGCCGGTGCCTGGCTGCCCGGCCGGACCCGCACCTTCGGCGCCCGCGTCAAAGGCAGCAACCAGAGGTCCGGCCAGGGAGAACGCAAGCCCGCCGAGGCCCGCAAGACATGTCCTTCGGATCGCGCGCATCGAACCCGTCGCCGGTTGCAGCCTGGGATCCTGCCATCCAACGCGCGATGCGGGGCAAGGTCAAGGCGGAAACGCGGCTGGCCGGGCAAACGACGACAGGCGGGGACGAGACCTGCCTTCGGCCTGCCGGCAAAACCTCCAAACGCGTCATCCCGCAGGCAGCGAAGCGCAGATGCGGGATCGGCGAGCCGGGGCCTCTCGGTCTCCTTCATCGAGACCATCGATATCGCGGCTCTCCGGTTCCGGCTCGCGGCTCACGCTTGGCCAGAATGACACCGGAGAGGCTGCGGGTGTGTCGCAACCTCAAGGCAGGGACAACGCCCTGCCTTCGGCCGTTCGCCGTCGATGGCCGCCGCCCAGGCGGCCGGACAGCCGTCTCAGATCGCCCGCCACTGCCGGGCGTTGGCCTGCGACTGGATCTTCAGCCAGGTCAGATCGGTCTTGTGCCAAGGCACGATGCGCGACGTCCGGTTGTCGAGCACCAGGTCTCCGTCGCTGGTGCGCACGACGAGCACCGCGTGGCCCTCGCCCCACGGCGTGCGGGCGACCGCGATGCGCAGGGCGCGCGACGGCCAGCCGAGCCGGATCAGTTCGCGGCGCTTGGTCAGCGCAAAGTCCTCGCAATCACCCTTCGTGACCGCGATCGACCAGGTGTCGCCGAGGCCGTCGCCCTTGTCGTTGACGGCGCGGATCTGGCGGTTGATCTGCGCGTTGACGCGGCGCAACTCGTTCGAGCGCGCCTCGGTCAGCTTCACCACCGCGACACCGCGCACCCGGCATTCCTCCGGGTTTCGGGAGCAGAACACGACGTGCCCCATGGGCGCCAGGGTGGCGCCGCGGTCGGAAATGAACTTCGGTTCGACCAGTCGCTTGACCGATCCGAGGCCGCTGCCGATGCCGAAGGCGAACGCGCCCTGCACCGGAGCGACGACAAGCCCCAGAGCCAGGGCAAAAAGTACCGCTTTGCTTCGCATCTCACCACTCCCCTTCCAGGAACTGATGAGACACTACACAAAACATCTGAAATCGAAGTTCTTGGAGGAGTTATGCTTTTCGATAAATGCGAGCTATTGAATAAACTCTTCATTAACCAGCGTTCAAGCCGCCGATTGCCTGCTGAATACCATCATTGGGCGTCGTTTCCAAGCGGGTCGTTTGCCGCATCCGCCGGCGCATCCGGCGCCGTCGGCCGATGGCTGGTCTTCAGCGCATCCAGCCGGTGCAGCAGCGTCTCGTCCCGGCGCATGGCGTCTTCGCTCAGCACCGCCCAGTTGCCGTTCCACGCGCCGCGCCGCGAGGCGGCGGCCGCCTCCGCCAACCGGTCGAGGTGCAGCCGGCCGAGATGGTCGGGTCTGGCAAAGCCGGCCGCGACCTGATGGGCTGCGATGTCCGTCCCCTGCAGGGTGCAGGCATGGCGGAGGTCTCCTTCGTCGTAGAACACCGGCCGGCAGGTCAGCGGGGCGTTCGACACGAGGTTCTGCATCGAGGCGCGCCCCATCAGGCCGCAGGGAAACCTGGTCAGGCCCACATTGAGGCACAGGTCGGCGGCGGCAAGGCCGTCGATAAAGGCGAGGCGGATCCGCACGTCTCCCGCCGTGAAGGCATCGGCGGCGGTGACCGCATAGGGCGGCTCCAGGGCGAGCTGGGGCTCGAAACGGGCGAACGGCGGGAGGGGGGGCGCGGTCAGCCGCTGTGGCGGCGCCTCGTAGCGTGGCTTGAGTCGGGCGGCGGGTTCGGGCGCCGGTTCCCGAGACCAAAGCGCCGCGACGTGCCGCGACACGGCGCCAAGGTCTGATTTCAGCCGGTCGTGAAAGGCGAAGGACACGGCATTGCCGGCGGCAACCACGACGAACAGGACGAGATAGACCCGGGTCGCGGTCCGCCCGAGCCTTCGGCTGACGGATCTGTACAAGGCACCTGCGACCGGGGGAACGAACCTGTTCGACCTCATTCCGGATGGGACCCGACCTGTGCGCCCCATCGGGGCGGTGCATTGCGCGCTGGCGAGAGCGGCGCTGTCCTCAAAGCCCTACCATGACGCGGCGCTCGCGCCAATGCGCAACCGCGGAAGAGTCAGCGCGGCACCCTGCCGCGCCCGAGGGCAACGGCAATCGCACTGGCCAGCATCAGGGCGTAAAGGGCGGTGACGGCGGGGATCTGAAGGGAAAAGTCGACGGTGGCGTGCACCGTGACCAGGAGCGTCCCGGCAAGTCCGGCGACGACGAAGGGCCGATACTCGCGCCGCCCGGCAAGACCCGTCCGGAGGGCGCTCACGACAGCCACGAGCCCGGCGACGAGGAAGACGACGTAGGGCAGGCCGAGTTCGAGGAGGTTTTCGAGATAGGAGTTGTGGGCCAACTCCCAGGTCCCCGTGATGAAGCAGGCCGGATCGCGGAAGCTCGGGAACACGTCCTGGAACGAGCCGAGCCCGGTGCCGAAGGGCAGGTTGGTCATCGCCGCCTCGACGGTCGAGCGGAAGGCGCACAGGCGGCCCTCGCTTTCCCCCGCCTCCAGGCGGAACAGGGTACGGCCGGCGAACACTTCGGCGACCAGCAGGACCAGCAGGCCGACCACGGCCGCGATGACGAAGCGGTTGCGGATCCGGTCGCGAAACAGGCGGAAATCGAGCAGGGGCACGGCGAGGACAGTGGCGGCCGCAGTCGACAGCAAGCCGCCGCGCGAGGCGGTCATGCCGATGGCGAGGACCTGTAGAACGCCTGCCCCGGCCCAGACGAGGGCTTCGCGCGTCGGCCTGAACGGCCCGATCTGGTAGCGTTTGACGTCGGGCCCGGACGACTGCCTGCCGCGGCGGATCTCCCTGCGGAACAGGGCAAGTGTGGCCAGGAACGTCAGACCCAGGAGAGTCGCGGCACTGTTGCGGTTGACCAGCGTGCCGCTGAGATTGCTGGTGTAGAACCGTTTCTCTTCGAACAGCAGCCAGCTCGGAAACAGCAGGAGCTGCAGGATGCCGTAGAGCGCGAAGGCCGTCCCCAGACCCGCAATGCATTTCCACAGCAGGACGGTGTCCTTTTCGTACTGGAACAGGGCCAGCGCCGTCAGGAAGACGACGAACGGCATCAGCAGGCGCAGCAGGCTCCACGGCGATTGCCCCGGCACCACCGAGACCGAGCCGGCGATATCCAGTCCGAGCCGCTCCCCGGGCGCCGACCAGATCGGATTGGCAAGCAGGCCGCCGGGCAGGGGCAGGGCCTGGAAGCCGACATAGAGGGCGAGCAGGGTCGCGAAGCCGAACGCCAGGGCCATGAACCGGCCGATGTCCGCGTTGCGCGGCGCCTCCAGCAGGCTGAGGGCGAAGATCAGCCCGAGCGGGATCGCGGCCGCCTCGACGGCCGGCCAGGGCGTGCCGCCCTTGACGAGGAGGAGGGCGAGGATCACGGCGAGCAGCGACCAGCGCAGGCCGGTCAGGATGCCCGATCGCAACCGCAGGACCAGGGGCGACGCCATCACCGCTCTCCCACGCAGGCCCCCAGGCGCCTGAAATAGCGCGCGCAGCGGTCGCTCATCAAGGCGATCTCCAGCATCTGGTCGAGGCGAACGAGGCGATGGCGGTCGAGGGCCGCGATGATCTCCCGGTTGTCCGCCTCGAGACGCTCGCGCATGAGCTTCCGGCCATGGACCCCGAGGGTCTCGTAGACGCTCTGCACCTGGCCGAGCGGCGCGTAGCGCAACAGCGTGTCGAGGTCGCGGCCGAGCAGGTCGCGGGCCTCCGGACGCGCGGTCTGGGCAAGGGCGACCAGGAAGGGGATGCGCACGGACAGGATCCAGGCTTCCCGTGGCATCGTCAACTGGGACATTTCAGCCTGGGAAAACACCCGGTCGACCGGTCCTTCCATCAACATGGAGGCCATGGCCGACCGCATCCAGGCGTTGCCCGACAGCGGGAAACAGCTCAGCGTCCGGGCGACGCCCTGCTGAACCTGCGCGTAGGCGGCATCGAGTTTGCCTCCTGCGGCGGCGTCCTTGCGCCTGTGGTCAAGCAGCGCCAGAGATACGGTCAGCGCGGCTTCCTGGACGTCGCGCCGGCACGGCAGGTCGGCATTGCTCCGATAGGCCGCGACCCGCTCCGCTTCCTCGCTCAGCAGTGTGAGGCCGCTGGCCAGGCGCTCGCCCGTGAACAGCACCTGACGCGCGGCGACGTCCATCCCGAACAGCCATGCCCCCGCGACGGAGAATGCCAGCCCGGATAACGCGAACACGAAGCGACGCAACAACCAGCTCCCGCGGCTACTCGGAGTAATACCTGGAATAGGCAGAGTACTGATAGCCTTCCGAGTTGTACTTCTCGTACATCTTCTGCGCCTGCGTATCGACCTTGTTCAGCACCACGCCGAGGCATTTTTCCCGCAGGCGCTCGTCGTGCGCCAGCGTCGCGCGGACGGTCTGGCGGGCGGTCTTGCCCCATTCGACGACCAGCAGGAAGGCATCGATCTGATCGGTGATCGCCCGCACGTCGACGACGGGAGCGAGCGGCGGCAGGTCGACGATGATGTAGTCGAAGCTCTCGCTGGCGTCCTTCAGCAGCTTGCGCATCGCCGGCGACGCCAGCAGCTCGCTCGTGTGCGAGATCCGCTGCTTGACGACGGCCGGCAGCACGAACAGCTTCGAGTCCGGTTCGACCAGAAGCGCGCCCTTGAGCGACTGTTCGTCGAGCAGCACCTCCATCAGCCCGCTTTCCGCCTTGGCCGCCACCGAGCGCGTTAGGCCGGGATTGCGCAGGTCGCAGTCGATCAGCAACGTCCTGGCGCCGAGATTGGCGAGCAGCGAAGCGAAGTTCTTCGACACGGTCGACTTGCCCTCGCCGGGGAAGATCGACACGGTGCCGAGGATCTTCACCTTCTTGTCGCCGACCATCAGGTCGGCGGCGATCTTGGCGGCGCGCAGGGTCTCCGAGAAGCCCGACAAAGGGGCGTCCAGGGTCTGGCGCATCACCGCATCGGTCGGCTGGATGAAGCGGGTCGTGTTGCCGCCGGCGGTCAGGTTGCCGGACGGCTTGAGGATGCGATGCGGCAGGATCGGCAGCAGGCCGAGAAATTCGAGGCCGAGCCGTTCGCGCACCTGCTCGCCGGTGCGGAAGCCGCGGTCGCGGAACTCGCGCAGGGCGCCGGCGCCGACCCCGGCCATGCCGCCGAGCACCAGCGACAGGGCGAGCACCAGGGCCTTCCTGGGATGGCTCGGCTTCTCGGGCGGCATCGCCTCGGTGATGATCCGCGCCTCGGTGACCGGGAAGGACTGTTGCTGCACCGTCTCCTGGTAGCGCTGCATGAAGGTCTGGTAGAGGTTGCGGTAGGTCTCGGCCTCCCGCTCCAGCTCGCGCAGGGCGACCAGGGTCTCGTTGGTCCCCGCGCTTTCCCCGACCATCGTGGCGAGGCTGTCCTGGATCGATTTCTCGCGCGACCTGGCGATCGCGAGCTCGCTCTGGTAGCTTTCGGCGATGCGGCCGAGTTCGTCGAAGATGACCTTCTGGTATTCGGTCATGTCGTTGCGGAACTTGACCGCCTGGATGTGACTAGCGCCCAGGTTCTGGCTGATCTCGGCATAACGCTTGGAGGCCTCCAGATACTTCGAGCGGAGGTCGGCGATGACCGGGTTGTTGAGCGCCTCGGTCACCGCGGCGTCCATCTGGCCGCGGGTGATGATGTCGGCGATGCGGCTGTATTTCGCCTCGGCTTGGGCGGTCGCCGCGCGCGCCAGGATCAGCTGGCTGTTCATGTCGGCAAGCTGCTGGTCGCCGAGTAGGGTGCCGTCCGCCATGATCAGGTTGTTCTCGGCCCGGAAGCGCTGCACGGCCAGGTCGGTCGTCAGCGACTGTTCCTTCAGTTCCTGGATGCGCGATTGCAGCCAGGTACTGGCCCGGCGCGTGGCGTCGTATTTCGCCTCGAGCTGGTCGAGCAGGTAGGCCTCGCCGAAGGCATTGGCGATGCGCGCCGCGTCGCGCGGTACCGGTGCGGTATAGCTGATGCTCAGGACATAGGTGAGACCGGAGCGGGAGACCTGCAGGTTGTCCTCGATGATGGCAAGTGCCTGGCGCTGGCGCGCGAGCTTCTCGTCCTCGCTCAGTTCGGTCTCGATCCCGAGCCAGCGGTTGAAGTCGAACAGCGCCTTGATGGCGCCGACGCCCTTGCCGAGGATCGAGGCGCCCGACTCCATGAAGGCCGGGTCGTCCATGAGGCCGAGCTTGTCGATCACCGACAGGGCGATCCGCTCCGACTTGATCAGCTCGACCTGGCTGTCGATCTTGGCCGCGTCGAAACGCACGTTCAGGCCGGATTCCGTTTCGCCGAAACGGACCTGCTGGTCGTCGATCAGGAGCTGCGTTGTCGCGGTATAGAGCGGCTGGCTGGTCAGCAGATAGCCCACGCCGAGCAGCAGGCCGATGCCGCAGGCGGCAAGGATCACCCTGACCTGGCGTTTGGCCGCGCCCAACAGGCGGTCGAGATCGATCGTCAACTCGTCCAGCGGCTCGGATTGCGCCTCGTACGAACGGGACGGCGGAAAGCTCGGCGATCCTACCGGTCTGTTAAGCATGAATTCGGAGCCTCAAAAACAAAGAGCGGCACGGGCCGCTCGATGAGTGTCTCATCAGATCACTGCTCTGTCACCGACGGCCGCTGCGCGGTCACCGGGGGCTAACGGGTCGCCGTTCGACGGTCGAACCACCGCCGCCTCCGCCGCCGTTGGTAGCAAGCGAGAAGCCGCTGTTCGTCGCCGTGGAATCGCCGCCGCTGCCGCCACCGCCGCCGGCGCCACCGCCCGCACCGCCGCCGCCGATACCGCCGGCACCGCCACCGCCCGCACCACCGGTGCCGCCGACGGCACCGACCGCGGCGGTCTGTGTGTTGCCCGTGGAGGCGGCGAAGGCGACGACCAAAGCGTTGAGGCCGCTCTCGGCCACTGCGAGCTGGATCATCTCGGCGATGTCGGGGCGCGTCGCCACGCAGGCCGTCGCCGCCTGGGCGAGGCCGGCCGCGATCGCCGCGACCTGTTCCGGGTTCGCCTTGCCGGCCAGCGCGACCAGAGCCGAAATGGCATCCGTGTCGGAGCCTGCGAGGCTGCGCACCTGGGTCGTCAGGCTGTAGCCGCCGACCGGATTGGCCGACAGCAGCCCGTCCGGATTACCGAGGAAGGCGCTGATCGCCTCATCCGAAAGCTTGGCCGGCGGCACGAAGCAGGAGTCGGCAAGAGCGGCAGGGGCAGCCATCAGGGAGGTGACGACCGCGAGAGCCGCAACGCCGCCGAGGAAGCGGTTCCGACGTCCGAATGCAATATCCTTAAGCATAGAACTGAACTCCATTCGAAAACCGTTCGTTAATAATTACAACTTTTCGGGCTCCGGCACAATACAGGCTGTTCAGAGGCGCGCTTGATCCCAGCAAGAGGGTTAAGGCACACCCCGCCACGGGCGCATGCGCATGCCCGTCGCACGCGCCCGCCTGCGTCGGCTGTGCGGCCCTGCTGCCGCGGCAGCCCGGCCGCTGCGCTTACTCGTCGAGCGTGACGTTGAAGCCCTTGGACAGAGACACCGCATGGTTGCGCGTGAAGCGCGCATCGCCGGACACGCCGGACACCGTCGAGGTCACCGAGTTCAGCACGGTCAGGAACTTGACCAGCTCGACCGAGTCGGCGTTGGAGATGTAGACGATGTCCTCGCTGCGCAGCTTGAACTTCTGGGCCAGGAAATACCCCGACGGATCGCGGAAGTTGGTCCGGTAGATGGTCGGGATCTGCTTGGCGGAGGGGTCGAAACGGGTCGAGTCGATGCCCATCTCCTCCAGCGCCGTGCGCGACTCCAGGCGATAGACGAAGACCTGGCCCGGGTCGGCGCGGCTGTCGAGCAGGCCGCCGGCCTTGCCGACACCCTGTGCGAGGGTCAGTTCTTCCTGGTCGAACTTGAACTCGCCGCTCAGGCCCGACGCGCCGAACGCCTGGAAGGAGCGCTGCTCGCGATCGACATAGAGCGTGTCGCCCGGCGCCACGTAGATGTTTTCCTGCGGGTTGGCGATGATGGCGTTGAAATAGACCTTCGCGCTGCGGCCGCCGCGCTGCAGGGTGATGAAGGATTCGTAGCCCGGGTACTTGAGGCCGCCGGCGCGGGAGATCAGGTCGAGGATGCGGTCGCCGCTTTCGTTGATGTCGAGCTTGTTCGGCGCGTTGACCTCGCCGACCACGGCGGCCGACGTGGCGTTGCGCTCGATGAAGGCGACCACGGCCTGCGGTTCGATCGCGCGATTGGCGAGCTTCGCCTCGATCTCGGTCTGGATCTGCGGCAGCGAGCGGCCGGCGGCAAGGATCTGGCCGGCATAGGGCACGGAGATGTAGCCGCGCTTGTCGACCGTCTGCTGAGGCAGGTTGACGAAATTGCCGGGGCGGCTGCCGGCATCGGCCGGGATGAACAGGCCGCCGGCGGCGCTTTCGAAGATAGTCACCTGGATGACGTCGCCGACGCCGACCAGGATCTCCGGAGCGCCGCCCCGTCCGCCGCCGAAGCTGCGGTTGAGCGAGCCGATGCCGGGATCCTTGACATAGCTGAGCACGTGCGGGGTCAGATCGAGAAAGGCGTAGGCCATGGCGCTGCGCTGGGCATCGCCGGTCTTCTCGACGATACTGTCGGTCGCCTGCGCCTGTATCGCTCCGTGGTCCGGTCCGGAGCGCGGCAGGGTCTCGCAGCCGGCGACCATCGCCGTCGAGCACATCAGCAAAATACGGAAAAACGGAATATCCATGATCGCAGCCCCGATCGCAAATCGATTTCGCGGGCGATGGTCGCTGCCCGCAATGACAACTTTAACAAGCAGGTACCACGTTCGGCTCGCTTGGAAAACGGCGGAAACCCGGCATTTACCAAGAATCCCTGCTGACCGTAGCATATGGGCAACACCCTGCACGTGAATGCTGCGCCCCGATGCCGGTTTGCCCAAAATAAGGGCACGAAGACGAGGCGTGCGGGTCCGGCCCGCGGGGCGCGACGGACGATGCGAACCGTACTCCGGCGCCTGGCGGACGCCAGGGAACGCGCGATTCGGTCTCCCGCGCCCTTGTCGGACCCGCAATCCTGCCGGGCGGCGGCAACCGGATCGGCCTCGTGCACGGGCGACTCCACTTTGTCGGGCGGCGATGCCATATCCGACAGGAGGCCTTCATCACTCGTTCCGGTCAGGCCGTGCGTCAGAGGATTGACGCGGGAGGCCGGACGCGAGAGACCTCAGGCAACAGAGAGGCTGCATGATCCTTCGCCGGTTCCGACGATTGCTCGACGACCTGCAGGCCAGAACGTCCGGCCCGCTGCTGCCGGAGGGCACGCGCGTCTATGCCGTCGGCGACATCCACGGTCGGTTCGACCTGCTGTGGCGCCTCGCTGGCGCGATCGAGGCCGACCTTGCTGCGCGTCCTGTTGCCCGGGTCGTCGAGGTCTATCTCGGCGACTATGTCGATCGGGGCCCGGACAGCGCCCGCGTGGTCGACTGGCTGAGCCGGCCGGCGGCGGGCGGGCGCGAGCGCATCTGCCTGATGGGCAACCACGAGCACGCGCTGCTGAGCTTCCTCGCTGACCCGGGGCTCTTTGCCCAGTGGCGCCAGTTCGGCGGCGGCGAGACGCTGATATCCTACGGCATCGATCTGCCAGCACGGGCCGATCAGGCCGATCCCGAGCGGTTGCGCGCGGCCCTGCGCGCGGCCCTGCCGGTGTCTCACCTGCGCTTTCTGCGCGCCCTGCCGGCCCTGCATCGCATCGGGGGCTATGCCTTCGTCCATGCCGGGGTGAAGCCGGGGGTGACGCTCGATGCGCAGGTCGAGACCGACCTGTTGTGGATCCGTCAGGAATTCCTCGACTATCCGGGCGATTTCGGCGCCGTCGTGGTGCACGGCCATACCCCTCAGGACACCATCGATCTGAAGCCCAACCGGATCAATATCGACACCGGCGCCTACATGACCAACCGGCTGACCTGCGCCGTGCTCGACGCCGATGGCGTGCGCTTTCTGCAGACGACCCGCGAGGGCATCGTCGCGCGCGCCGCCGGGGATCTCTAGCCGCCGTCCGGTGCGGTTATCCCCGCCTTCGCCGTAGCCCCCTAGACTTGTCCCTCACTGAAATCCGACAGTAAGGGAACTCAGGCCATGACCGACCCCCATACCCGAGCGACCGGCCTCGACAGCCCGCCGGCGCGGTTGTTCCAAATCGGCCCGGACGACGATGCCGATCTCGCCGTGACCACGCGTGGCCTCATGGTCGGCACCGCCGGCGACGTCCGGGTGACGACGCTGGCGGGCGACACCGCCGTGCTGCCGGCGCTGGTGCCGGGCGTGCAATATGCGATCCGGGCGCGACGCGTGCATGCCACCGGCACCACGGCAACCCAGATCGTCGGGCTGGCCTGATGCGGATCGGTCTTGTCCAGCCCACAGGCCAGCAGCTTGCGGCGCGGCGCGCCTTCCCGCCGGCGGCCGGGCCGTTGACGCTCTGGTTGCGCGCCAGCAACGCGGCGAGCCTCGTGGCTGCGGAAGGAGGCCTCGTCCCGCCGCCGCCCGGTGGCGCGGTCGCCCAGTGGCGCGACGGCAGCGGGCTCGGCCATCATGCCAGCGCCCTGGTCGACGCGCCCTTGCCCGTCCGCAGTGCCGATGGCGCCGGACTGATGTTCGCGGCCGGCAGCGGCCTTGCCGTAGCCAATACGCCGGACATCAACATCGGCACCCCGACTGCGCTCACCCATCTGGTGCGCTTCGTGCCGGGCAGTGCGACCGACACGCGGGTCGTCTACGAGGAAGGTGGCTCCGGCACCGGCCTGTCGGTGCTGACCAGCGGCGGACGCATCTGGTCGTTGATGTGGTCGGCGGCCCCCGCCGGTTCTCCGCCCAATTTCGTCGACCTGGTCGATCAGGGGCCGGCTACGGCGAGCCGGCCGACCAGCGTCGCCATGGCGTGGTCGCAGGCCGAGGCAACCCGCCGGCTTTTTCTCGACGGCGTTCTCACCCACAGCCGCGCGGTGGGCAGCCGCTGGCCGAGCCATTCCGGCAACATCCGCATCGCCCTTGCCGGCGACAGCTTCTACGGCTCGCCAGCCGTCGTGCCGGCCCCGGCTGCCGGAGCGAGCTTCGACGGCGTGCTGCTGGAGATCGTCCGCTGGCAGGCCTGAGACGCTGCCCGCGGCTCTGTGCCCGGCCTTACCCCCGCCCGATGAACGGCATGGCGGTGGCCATGACGGTCATGAACTGGACGTTGGCGTCCAGCGGCAGCGAGGCCATGTGCAGCACCGAGGAGGCGACGTGGGCGACGTCCATCACCGGTTCGGGCCGCAGCGAGCCGTCGGCCTGGGGGATGCCCGTGCGGAACTGGTCGGTCATTTCGGACGCCGCATTGCCGATGTCGATCTGGCCGCAGGCGATGTTGAACGCTCGGCCGTCAAGCGACAGCGTGCGCGTCAGGCCGGTGATGGCGTGCTTGGTCGCGGTGTAGGCGGCCGAGCCGGGGCGTGGCGCATGGGCTGAGATCGAACCGTTGTTAATGATCCGCCCGCCCTGCGGATCCTGTCGGCGCATCAGCGCGAAGGCGCCGCGGGCGACCAGGAAGGCGCCGGTCAGGTTGACGTCGACGACGCGCCGCCAGTCGTCGACAGAAAGGTCGTCGATCAGCGTCGACGGCAGGCTGATTCCGGCGTTGTTGAAGACGACGTCGAGGCGACCGAAGCGGTCGGCGATCGCCGTGTAGAGTGCGTCGACATCGTCAGGATTTGTCACGTCTCCGGCAGAGCATAGGCAGGTTTCCGGCACCGCTCCGGCAGTCCTTGCCGCCTCTTCGAGTTGCTCCGCGCGCCGGCCGGTGAGGATCACCCGGCTGCCGGCCTTGAGGAAGGCGATCGCCGTCGCTTTGCCGATTCCCGAACTCGCCCCGGTCACCAGGACCACCTTGCCCTCCACACCCATCCGGTTTTCTCCCTGATTCCAAATACTTGACACCATTTCGACCGTCGCCTCCCTGGCCTCTCCACGGCCGCTGCGGCCAGCCTAGGGGCCTGCCGCAGCGCGCGCAAGGCCGGCCGGGTCATGCCGCCGTCACGCCCGTCTTGGATAAGGGCGGGCGATCCCCTATGCTCATGACGCTGGGGAGGAGGCCGCCCGCGCGGCACCGGCGAGAGGGAGAACCGAGGATGAGCCTCACGCACGAGCCTTGGCTCGTGGCGCTTTCGTTGATCGTTGCCTTCCAGGGCAGCTACGTCGGCCTGAGCATTGCCGTGCAGGTCACCGACGCGGTCGACCCGCGACGGCGTTACCTGCTGGCCGGCGCGGCACTGTCGCTCGCCCTCGGCATCTGGTCCATGCATTTCGTCGGCATGCTGGCCGCCCGCCTGCCGGTGGCAGTCGATTTCCTCGTCCTGCCGACCCTGCTGTCCTTCCTGGTGTGCGTGCTTGTAGTCGGCCTGTCCGTATTTGCCGCCAGCAACGGCCCGCTTGGCCGGCTGCGGCTGTCCCTGTCGGCCTTCGTCATGGGCACCGGCATCTGCACCATGCACTATCTCGGCATGTATGCACTGCATGCTTCCTCCCGCATGGATCACGATCCCCGGTTCGTCGGGGCAAGCTTCGTCGTTGCCTTCGCGGCTTCGGGGTTGGCGCTGTGGCTGGCCTTCGGCGCCGGCCGTCGGCCGCCGGTCCTGATTTCGGCAGCAGTGCTCGGCGGCGCCATTTCCGCCATGCACTACATCGCCATGGCCGGCATGACCCTGACCCCGCACAGCGCTCCGCAGGCGCTCAGCGCGCCAGCGGTCGGGCCGGGCACGCTCGCTATCATCGTCGCCATCGTCGCTTTCGTGGTCTCCGGTCTGTTCCTGCTGGCGCTGGTGCCCGAACGGGGAGCGACACGCGCGCCGAGCGCGCACCGGCCGGCAGGCCGGCTGGTCCAGAACGGCGGCGGGGCTGCAGACCTGACCGAGCAGACCGATGTGGCCGCCCTGGCGGCCTTCGCGGACCTGTCGCGTGCCCAGGATGCTTCCGGCAACGCCGCCCTTGCCGAGCCGCTGCGTCGTGCCGCCCTCGGTCTGCAGGGAGCGCCGGAGGATCGCCTGCGGACCGGCTCGGCGGGAAAAAGCCTGCCGATCGAGCGGGATGGCGTCAAGGCGCGACTCGCCATCGACGATCTGCTGGCGGTGCAGGCGGATGCCCACTACACCCGCCTCTATGACAGCAGCCGCAGCTACTTCTGCCCGCTGTCGATCGGCGAGGTGGAGCGGCAGCTGGATTCGAAGCTCTTCGCGCGGGTGCATCGCAGCCACATCGTCAACCTGAGCCGGGTTGCGGGCCTGCGGCGTGCGGGTGACAGCGGCTTGCTGCACATGGCCTGCGAAGAGCCGCACGCCGTGCCCGTCAGTCGGTCGAAGTGGTCGCGCATCAAGGCGCGGATCGCGGCCCTGGACACGGCGCCGCCGGCTGCTGCTGCAGAATAGCGGCCGGTCGTCATCGGCCAAACCGATCGGCGCCTTGCGCTCTGCACGGGGGGCGGTTCCTTCCGGCCCTTGACAGCTGGTCCCACAGGACGGCGGACGCCCGTACGGGAGGGACGTCGCGAAAGCCCGCGCCAAACCATTGAGGCAGCGCTCTCGTTCCTGCGTCCAGCCGTTGTCTGCGTAACGGCCGGATCGCGTCAGATGCGTCAGGAACATTGACGCAATTCGTGCGCAATTGCCGTATTTCGTGCAATTCCCGCGTCATCCATGAACGCTGGGTTGTGCGTGCACCGCACTGTTTTCCAGCATCACATGTGCCGTTCCGCCGCACCCATCGTTTGCCGGAGACGTCCGTGACGCCGGGCTGCCGGCTGCGTCCGGAGCTGCTCCTCGGAAAGCGAGGGAAGGCTGCGTGGGCAGGCCGAGGGAATTCCCGCCAGGTCAGGCACGCGTGGTCCGGGAGCGGAGGACCTGCTTGGGAACGCCCTAGAGCACGGCCCGGAGCACCCCGGAGCACGAGGTGCGGTCCCGGGTGCGTAGGCGGCGGCAGCGATCAGGCTGAGGGAGGATCGAACGTGATACCTGGGAATTTCGTCTATCACCGTCCGAAGACGGTTGCCGAAGCCGTCGCGCTTCTGGCCGATCACGGCGAGGAGGCACGCCCGCTCGCCGGCGGCCACAGCCTGATCCCGATGATGAAGCTGCGCATGGCCGCGCCCGAACATCTGATCGATCTCGCCGGCGTGGCGGATCTCAAGGGCATCCGCGAAGAGGGCGGCGCGATCGTGATCGGCGCCACCACCACGCAGCATGAGGTGATCGGCTCGACCCTGCTCACCGAGAGGGTACCGATTCTGCGCGAAACGGCCCTGCTGATCGCCGATCCGCAGATCCGCTATCTGGGCACAATCGGCGGCAACGTCGCCAACGGCGATCCGGGCAACGACATGCCGGCGCTGATGCAATGTCTCGACGCCTCCTACACGCTGGTCGGGCCGAACGGCGAACGCCGGGTTGCCGCGCGCGATTTCTACGAGGCTGCCTATTTCACGGCGCTGGCGCCGGACGAGATCCTCGCCAGCATCCGCATCCCCGTGCCGCCGGCTGGTCACGGCTATGCCTACGAGAAGCTGAAGCGCAAGGTCGGTGACTATGCGACGGCTGCGGCCGCGGTCGTGCTCACTGTGTCGGGCGGCAAGGTCGCAACCTGCTCGATCGGCCTGACCAACGTCGCCGACACGCCGCTCTATGCCGAGGAGGCGGGTTCGATCCTGATCGGATCGACGCTTGATGCGGACACAGTCAAGCGCGCCGTCGTGGCAGCGGAGGCGATCACCAATCCGGCCTCAGACGGGCGCGGCCCGGCTGAGTATCGCACCAAGATGGCGGGCGTCATGCTGCAGCGGGCGCTGGCCCGTGCGGCCGAACGCGCCAGGGGTTGAGGGAGAGGATACCCATGAGCGAAGTCGAAAAAATGCCGGTGACCCTGACGGTCAACGGCAAGAAGGTGCAGCGCTTCGTCGAGCCGCGCACGCTTCTGATCCATTTCCTGCGCGAGGACCTGTCGATCACCGGTCCCCACATCGGCTGCGAGACGACCCATTGCGGCGCCTGCACGGTCGAGTTGAACGGCATGTCGGTGAAGTCCTGCACGATGTTCGCGGTCCAGGCCGACGGAGCGGAGATCACCACTATCGAGGGCATGGCCAATCCGGACGGTACCCTGTCGGCGCTGCAGGAAGGCTTCCGCCAGATGCACGGCCTGCAGTGCGGCTTCTGCACGCCCGGCATGATCATGCGCGCCCATGTGCTGCTGAAGGAGAACCCGGACCCGAGCGAGGACGAGATCCGTGCCGGCATCGCCGGCAACCTGTGCCGCTGCACAGGCTACCAGAACATCGTCAAGGCCATCCAGTACGCCGCAGCCAAGCTGCAGGGGCGTGAATTCCAGGAGGCGGCAGAATGAACGACATGACCCTCACCAAGGAGCAGCGCGAAGCCCGTCTGGAGGGCATGGGCTGCAAGCGCAAGCGCGTCGAGGACATCCGCTTCACGCAGGGCAAAGGCCAGTACGTCGACGACATCAAGCTGCCCGGCATGCTGTACGGCGACTTCGTCCGCTCCCCCTATGCCCACGCCAAGGTCAAGAAGATCGACGCCACCGAGGCTCTGAAGCTTCCCGGCGTGATCGCGGTGCTGACGGCCGAGGACCTCAAGGGCGTCAATCTCGCCTGGATGCCGACGCTGGCCGGCGACGTGCAGATGGTGCTCGCCGACGGAAAGGTACTCTACCAGAACCAGGAAGTCGCCTTCGTCATCGCCGAGGACCGCTATGTCGCCGACGATGCGATCCAGCTTGTCGAGGTCGAGTACGAGGAACTCCCCGTGCTGGTTGACCCGTTCAAGGCTCTGGACCCGGACGCGCCGGTGCTCCGCCCCGACCTGGAAGGCAAGACCGAAGGCGCCCATGGCCCGCGCAAGCATCACAACCACATCTTCTGCTGGGAAGTGGGCGACAAGGACCTGACCGCCAAGGCCTTCAGCGACGCCGACGTGACGATCAAGGAGATGATCTCCTATCACCGCACCCATCCCTCGCCGCTGGAGACCTGCCAGTGCGTGGCGTCGATGGACAAGATCAAGGGCGAGTTGACGGTCTACGGTACGTTCCAGGCGCCACATGTGATCCGCACGGTGGCGTCGCTTCTGTCGACGATCCCCGAGCACAAGATCCATGTCATCGCGCCGGACATCGGCGGCGGCTTCGGCAACAAGGTAGGTGCCTATCCGGGCTACATCTGCGCCATCGTGGCCAGCATCGTCACCGGCCGCCCGGTGAAATGGGTCGAGGACCGCATGGAGAACCTCTCCACCACGTCCTTCGCCCGCGACTACCACATGACCACGGAAGTCGCCGCGAAGAAGGACGGCACCGTGACCGGCCTGCGCGTGCACGTGCTCGCCGACCATGGCGGCTTCGACGCCTGCGCCGACCCGTCCAAGTGGCCGGCGGGGTTCTTCAACATCGTCACCGGCTCCTATGACTTCCCTGTGGCCCATCTGGCCGTCGACGGCGTCTACACCAACAAGGCGCCGGGCGGTGTAGCCTATCGTTGTTCGTTCCGCGTCACGGAAGCCGCCTACTGCATCGAGCGGGCGATGGACATCCTCGCCCAGAAGCTCGGCATGGACCCGGCGGATCTGCGGATGAAGAACTTCATCAGGCGCGATCAGTTCCCCTACCAGTCTGCGCTGGGCTGGGAATACGATAGCGGCGACTATCACCTCGCCATGCAGAAGGCGATGGACGCCATCGGTTACCGCGAACTGCGCGAGGAGCAGAAACGCAAGCAGGAGGCCTTCAAGCGCGGCGAGACACGCGAGATCATGGGCATCGGCATCTCGTTCTTCACCGAGATCGTCGGCGCCGGCCCGTCGAAGAACTGCGACATCCTCGGCGTTGCCATGTTCGACTCGGCCGAGATTCGGGTCCATCCGACCGGCTCCGTGATCTCGCGCATGGGCACCAAGTCCCAGGGCCAGGGCCACGAGACGACCTGGGCTCAGATCATCGCCACCGAGATCGGCATCCCGGCCGAGAACATCATGGTCGAGGAAGGCAACACGGACACGGCGCCCTACGGTCTCGGCACCTACGGTTCGCGCTCGACGCCGGTGGCCGGCGCAGCCATTGCGTTGGCGGCCCGCAAGATCCGGGCGAAGGCGCAGATGATCGCCGCGCACATGCTGGAGGTGTCCGAATACGACCTGGAGTGGGACGTCGACGGCTTCCGCGTCAAGGGCAACCCGGAAGCGCGCAAGTCCATGACAGAGATTGCCTGGGCGGCCTATCATTCGCCCCCTCCGGGCATGGAACCGGGTCTCGAGGCGGTCAGCTACTACGATCCGCCCAACATGACCTACCCATTCGGCGCCTATTTCTGCGTCATGGACATCGACGTCGACACGGGCGTTGCCAAGACCCGGCGCTTCTACGCGCTGGACGATTGCGGCACCCGCATCAACCCGATGATCATCGAGGGGCAGGTACATGGCGGACTGACCGAGGCCTTCGCCATCGCGATGGGCCAGGAGATCCGCTACGACGAGACCGGCAACGTGCTCGGGGCGTCGTTCATGGACTTCTTCCTGCCGACGGCGGTGGAGACGCCGAAGTGGGAGACCGACTACACGGTCACCCCATCGCCGCATCACCCGATCGGGGCCAAGGGCGTCGGCGAAAGCCCGAACGTCGGCGGCGTGCCGGCCTTCTCCAACGCCGTCAACGACGCCTTTGCCTTCCTCGGCTCGACGCATATCCAGATGCCGCACGACAGCTGGCGGCTCTGGAAGGCTGCCAAGGAACTGGGCGCTCACGGCTAGGCCGGCGGGATGACCGGGCTGCGGGGAACCTAGCCGCCCGCAAACGGGCCCCTCTCCGCCGCACGTTCGGCGGAGAGGGGCGCCGATACGGCGGTCGGCGTTCGCTCGAGCGGCCAGAGGTCTTTTTCTGCGAAGGGTTTACAGGAACTGCGCTGATATGATCCGCGACAAGAACGAGTTGGCGAAAGCCCTGGCCGAGACCGGCTACGTCGCCGACGAGGGCCTGGCGACGGCGCTGCTGCTGATGGAGCTTCTGGGCCGGCCGCTGCTTCTTGAGGGCGAGGCCGGCGTCGGCAAGACCGAGGTCGCCAAGGCGCTGGCGGCGTTGCATGACACCGATCTGATCCGGCTGCAGTGCTACGAGGGCCTGGACCGCTCCGACGCCCTCTATGAATGGAACTACCAGCGCCAGTTGCTCGCCATCAAGGCACATGAGGGCTCTGGCGAGGACGCTCAATCCATTGAGGACGCACTGTTTTCCGAAAAGTACCTGCTTGAGCGCCCGCTCCTGGCCGCCATCCGCCAGGACAAGCCCCCGGTCCTGCTGATCGACGAGGTCGACCGTGCCGACGAGGAATTCGAGGCCTTCCTGCTCGAACTCCTGTCGGACTACCAGGTGTCGATCCCCGAACTCGGCACGGTGACCGCGACGAGCATTCCGAAGGTGGTGCTGACGTCGAACGGGACCAGGGAACTGTCCGACGCGCTGCGCCGGCGCTGCCTCTATCACTACGTGGATTATCCCGACGTCGGCCGCGAAGCTCAGATACTTAGGACCCGCGTGCCGGGGATAGACGCCGTGCTGGCGCTGCAGATCGCGGAACTGATGGCGAGGCTGCGCAAGGAGGATCTCGCCAAGGTGCCGGGCGTTGCCGAGACCATCGACTGGGCCGCGGCGCTGGTCGGGCTCGGGGGGCGGAACCTGCACGAGGACCGGGAGCTGGTCTTCGACACGCTCGCCTGCGTGCTGAAGACGCGCGAGGACCAGGCGCGGATAACCCGCGAGGTAACCGACCGCCTGCTCGGCAAGGTGGCCTGACATGGCGGCCCATGCGCTTGAAGGATCGGAGCAAATCGGTGCCGCCATGCGCGTGCGCCTGGCCGGCTTCGTGCGCATGCTGAGGGACAACGGCTTCAAGGTCGGCCTCGCCGAAACGACCGATGCGCTGGCATTGCTCGCCACAGGCCCGGCGCGGCGCCAGGCAGACCTGCGGGGGGCCTTCCGCGCCCTGTTCTGCGGACGGCGGTCCGACTGGCTCAAGTTCGATGCGCTGTTCGACGCCTACTGGACCGGCAAGGGCGTCAAGTCGGCGGTCAAGGTCAGCGGCAGCCACTCCGGAAACACTCCTAAGACTCTCCGACATCTGTCCGATGACGCCGCGACAACGGAAATCGGCCCGGCCGGCGACGTCGAACGACGGGCCGGCGAGGCGGAGGAGGGCGAGGAGGACCCTGCCGGCAAGCGCGAGGGTGCCAGCCGGGCGGAGAACCTCGCGAAGACCGACTTCCGCAAGATTGCCGATCCTGAGGCGGTGGCGCAGGCGCATGCGCTGGCCGAGCGGCTGGCGCACGCGATGCGGGTCCGCCTGACCCGGCGCGACCGCCAGCGGCGCAAGGGGCCGCGGCTCGACCTGCGCCGGACGCTGCGCAGGTCGATCGGCCACGGCGGCACGCCGATCGAACTGGTGCGCAAGGGACCACGGGAGAAGCAGTTGCGCATCGTCGTGCTGCTCGATGCTTCCGGCTCGATGAACAACTACACGGGCGTCTTCACCCGCTTCGTGCACGGCATCCTCGACAGCTTCCGCGAGGCGGAGGCGTTCCTTTTCCATACCCGACTGGTTCATGTCTCGTCGGCGCTCAAGGAACGTGACGCGGCCCGCGCGCTCGACCGCATGGGGCTGATGGCGCAGGGCGTCGGCGGCGGCACGAAGATCGGCGAGGCGCTGGCCGAGTTCAACCGCTGGCATGCAGCCCGGGTCATCCATTCGCGCACCTGCGTGATGATCCTGTCCGACGGATACGACACCGGCGATCCCGAGCGGTTGGGCGCCGAGATGGCCGCATTGCGCCGGCGCTGCAAGCGTATCGTCTGGCTCAATCCGCTGATCGGCTGGCAGGGCTACGAGCCGACCGCCGCCGGCATGGCCGCGGCCTTGCCCCATGTCGACCTGTTCGCGCCGGCTCACACGCTGGAGAGCCTGGCGGCCCTCGAACCCTATCTGGCGAAGCTGTGAAAGGGATGCTGATGACCCCGTCGACCAGCCACGTGCCGCCCTCCGACGACCGCGGCGACCTGCACGACCTGATGAACCGCCTGCGCCGGGAGGGACGGCCGTTCGCTCTGGCGACGGTCGTGCGCACCATCTCGGTGACTGCCGCCAAGGCCGGCGCCAAGGCCGTGATCGGGCCGGACGGCGGCATCGCCGGCGGCTGGATCGGCGGCGGCTGCGCGCGCGCCGCCGTGCTTAAGGCGGCAAGGGAGTCCCTGGTCGACGGTCAGACCCGGCTGGTGTCGATCCAGCCGGAAGACCTGCTGAAGGATCTCGGCGTCACACCGGGGGAGGAGAAGCAGGGCATCCGCTTTGCCAGGAACATGTGCCCGAGCCAGGGCACGATGGACGTCTTCGTCGAGCCGGTACTGCCGCGACCGAACCTCGTGGTGCTGGGAGCCAGTCCGGTTGCCGTCGCGCTCGCCGATCTGGGGCCGCGCATCGGTTTCGACATCACGGTCTGCGCCCCGGCCGAGGATCAGGGCCTGTTCCCCAGGGCAAACGAACGGATCGAGGGCTATGCGCTGACCGTCGAGACGGCCGCGCAGCGGTATCTTGTCGTGGCGACGCAAGGGCGTGGCGACCAGGCGGCCCTGAAGGCCGCGGTTGCCGTCGATGCCGACTACATCGCCTTCGTCGGCAGCCGCAAGAAGGCCGCAGCGTTGAAGGCGGCGCTGGAAAAGGACGGTGTCGATCCAGGCCGGCTGGAGCGGATCAAGGCGCCGGCAGGCCTCGACCTCGGCGCCATCACGCCAGAGGAAATCGCGCTGTCGATTCTCGCCGAGATGCTGCGCGTGCGCCGCACGGGCCAGCGGGATGCATCGCTGCTCCCCTCTATCGCACAAACCTAACCGGAGATCTCCGACCATGAAGATGGCTGACAGTCAGCGGATCGAAGCCCCGCGCGAAAAGGTGTGGCAGGCCTTGAACGACCCGGATGTTCTCAAGGCCTCGATTCCAGGCTGCGAGGATCTGGTCAAGCATTCCGATACGGACATGGAAGCGAAGGTCACGCTGAAGGTCGGTCCCGTCAAGGCGACCTTCGGCGGCAAGGTGACGCTGAGCGAGCTGGATCCGCCGAACGGCTACCGGATCGACGGCGAGGGCTCGGGCGGTGTCGCCGGCTTCGCCAAGGGCGGCGCCACGGTGCGCCTGGAAGAAGACGGTCCGAACGCCACGGTCCTGCACTACACCGTCGACGCCAATGTCGGCGGCAAGCTTGCCCAGCTTGGGGCCCGACTGATCGATTCCACGGCCAAGCGACTGGCCGGCGAGTTCTTCGAGACGTTCGGCAAGCATGTCGCCGGTCCGGCGTCGGCGGAGGCGCCTGCGGCAACCGCGGCCACGGCCGAACCGGAGACGGTGCCCGTAGCCGCCAAGGAAGCGGGAGCGCCGGCGCGTCGGTCGTTCTGGGCTTGGCTGCTGAGCGTGCTCGGCTTGCGCAAGAAGGTGGCCTCGTAGGGGCCGGACGATAATTTTCTTGGTTCTGGAGGAGGAACGACCATGACTTCAGTCGCTGCATGTGCATCGCCGCAGGAAAGCCTGCGCTCGATCGCGACGGATCCGATCCTGATGGCTGCCGTCGTCACCGGGCTGGCGCTCGCCGCCTTTCTCGTTGTCGCGCATGCCTGCTGCTTCGGTGCGGACGCCGCCCTGCCGCACGTTCTGGCGCCGCTATGTTCCAGCGTCGGATAGCGCCGGCAGGAGAAGCTCATGCATAGCCCTTGCGTTTGTCGCGTGACGCCAGACTGAGGCCCCGCACACATCGGCGGGAGGATCGGCGGGCTAGGGGGCGACGTCGAGTGCGGCTGGCGGGACATGCTCCGAGGTGGCGTCCGGAACGTTCATTTCCTCGCGCTGCCGCGCAATCCGGGCCATGTTCTCGGCAATATCCGGACTCTGCTTCATCAGCGCGCGGAAGTCACCGGCACCGAGGACGAGCAACTGGCAGTAGCCTAGGGCGGCGACGTCGGCGGTGCGTGGCTTTCCCGACAGCAACGCCATTTCGCCGAACACGTCGCCGCGTCCGAGACGGAGCGGGCCGTGGGGCGTGCGCACCTCGACCGCGCCGGACGAGATGAAATAGGCCGCGTCGCCTTTCTCCCCCTTGCGGATGAGCGTCTCGCCCGGAACGGCAAAATAGGGGCGCATCAGGCGTGCGATCGCCTCGCGTCGGGTGTCCGGCAGGTCGGCGAACAGCGGATGCCCGTCGACAAGGTCGCGGGTCTTCAGGCCGAGGTCGAGACGCGGACGGACGCGCGTTCGGTCGCGCGCCGTGCTGACGCTCCGCTGCAGATCGTTGTAGAGTTCCGATCCGATCAGTTTCTGGGTGAAGGCTTCCGAATAGGCCTGCTCCTCGAGCCGCAGCCCGGTCCGGCGCAGGAACTCGTATTCGAGCGCCTGGGCGTAATCGGGGTACTGCAACTGAAGGCCTTCGAGGCCGCGCAGGTTGTCCTCGCGCCGGATCGCGAGGGTTTCGTGCAGGATGCCGGCGACCCGCTCGCCGAGCAGCGGGCGGATGCGCTCGTCGTTGAATTCGATCAGTTCCTTGATCACGATCCGGCCGATCAGCAGGCGCTCGAAGCGATCGGCGACCATGACCGACAGCAGCCCGTCGATCTTCAGGTGGCGCTGGAGCCATTGCGCGAAGCGGAATGTCGGCCCGTAGGCCAGGGCGCTGCGGGCGGCCCGGTTGTAGCCGACGCGTCCCTTGGACCGCGTCTGGTCGGCGATCCGGCCGGCGAGCGTCAGGTGGGACGCGATGGTCCGGTTGGAGACCGTGCCTTCGTGGAAGTGGCGCAGGATCAGCACGCGTTCGCGGTCGGCCAATGCGACGAGGCCAAGGACGACCCGCTCGCGGTCCATGATCTCCTCGGCAAGAACGTTGTCCTCGACTGCTGTAGAGGCCTGGCTCGAGTAGTTCGTACTCAGCTTTTCAGCGACCTCCGGCGCGATGTTGTAGTCGCGTGCGGCATCGTCGACCGCCTCGCGCACGTCCGAGAGGGCGAGCGCCAGGAACTGCTTGCGCATGGCGATGTCGAGCGGGGTGAGCGTGTTGAGTTTCAGGGCGCGGATCAGCCGCTTGAGAGTCGTGCCGTAGACCAGCAGCGTGAACAGTACGAAGCCGGTCGCCAGGACCGCGATGAAGTGCTGGACGTCTTCCGACAGGCTGGGGTGCTCGGTGACGGACAGGGCAAGGGTCAGCGTAACGGCGCCGCGCATGCCGCCCCACAGGATCACCGTCTTGTAGCGGTTGCTCACCGCCTCGCCGATGCGCAGGACGCCGAGCACGGGCAGCAGGCCGAAGATCACCACGGCGCGGGCCGCCAGGGCGGCCACGATGAGGACGACGAGAAGCAGGATATCGAGCAGCTTGAAGCCGGCGAGCAGTTCGGGAATCAGGATCGAGGCGAGCACGAAGATGAGCGAACTCGCCCAGAAGGCGATCTGCTCCCACACGTCGTGCAGATAGGACCAGGCGGCCGGGGCGACCCGGGCGGGACCGTAGAGGTTGAACACGATGCCGGCTGCGACGACGGCAACCACCGCGGACACGTCGGCGCTCTGTTCGCTGACGACATAGACGAGGTAGGGCAGGGCGAGGCTCAGCGTCACCTGCGCCAGCTTCTGCTCGCGCATCAGCGGCAGCAGCATGACGAAGAGACGCGCGAAGAGGGCGCCGACGACGATGCCGCCGGCGAAGGACCTCAGGAAGGTGACCACCGCCTCGACTGCATCGGGCGTCTGCTGGCTGGTCAGCATGCCGAGCAGGAGCACGAACAGGACGATGGCGGCGGCGTCGTTGAGCAGGCTTTCGCCTTCGACCAGCCGGCCGAGGCGGGCGGGCGCGCCAATGTCGCGGAAGATGGCGACGACCGCGACGGGATCCGTGGTGGCGACAATAGCGCCAAGCAACAGGCAGGCGACCAGGGGCACGCCGGCGAGCGGGTAGAGCGCAAGGCCGATGAAGGCGGTGGCGACCACGACGGCGACCACGGCCATGACCAGGATGGCGCCGATGTCTTCGAAGATTCGCCGCACGTCGAGGGTCAGGGTCGACTGGAACAGCAGCACGGGCAGGAAGATGTAGAGGATCTTCTGCGAATCGAACGGCAGGTTGACGAACACCATGGCCAGTTCGTTGAAGGCATCGGTGGTCGGCGTGTAGAGCAGGAAGGCGGCGAGCAGGCCGATCAGGGTGCCGACGCCGGCCAGCAGCACGCTCGGCGCCAGCCCGAGGCGGCGGGCAAGCGGCTGCAGCAGCGAGATGACGACAAGAAGACCGGCGAAGGCGGCCACGATGATCGGCGTATCCATGATCCTCAGCTGAACCAGGGATATGGCAATTTAACGTTAAAGGCCGGCCAGTGTCGCTTTTTTTCCCGGCCAGGCAAAGGCTCAGGCGAGCGCGCTGCGCCGCTCGGACAGCCAGATGCCGCCGAGCACGAGAACAAGCGCCGCGCCGTGGTGGAGGTGGAACGGCTCGGACAGGATCGCGACCGCCAGCAGGGCGGAGAAGATCGGCACCAGGTTGATGAACACGCCGGCCCGGCCCGGCCCGATCAGCTCGACCGCGCGCATGAAGAAGATCTGCGCCAGGCAGGACGGAAACAGCGACACGAAGAGCACGATGAGCCAGCCGTCCGGTGTCGGCCACAGGGCGCCGCCGGAGGCCATCTCGTAGGCAAGCGCCGGGACGGAGCAGATCGCCGCGAAGATCGACAGGACCGAGAAGAACACCAGGCCGGAAACCCGCGGCCGGTTGCGCAGCGCGAGGGTGTAGCCGGCATAGAAGATGCAGGCGAGGAACATGATGCCGTCGCCGGGGTTGATCGACAGGCTGCCGAGGGCGCTGAGGTCGCCGTGGGTGGCGACCAGCGCGACGCCGACCATGGTGGCGAGGATGCCGAGGATCTGCAGCGGCAGTACGCGGGCGCGGAACACCAGCACGGTGCCGACCAGCACCAGGATCGGCATGGCGCCCTGCAGGATGCCGAGGTTGATCGCCGTGGTCGTGTAGGCGGCGATGTAGAACAGCATGTTGAAGGCGACGAAGCCGAACAGCGCCATCAGCATCATGACGCCCAGCCGCGGGCGCATGGTCGGCCACTCGGCGCGAATGCGCGGATAGAGCAGCGAGGTCATCAGGATGCTGACGATCAGCCAGCGCAGGAATACGAGCACGAAGGGCGACACCTCGCCGATCGCCAGCCGCCCGGCGATGGTATTGCCGCCCCACGACAGCATCGCAATGAACAGCATGAGCACCGGGCGGTTGAAGAAGCTCGCGCCGAGGCGCCGCGTGGTGGCGATCATGCAGGTCTTCCTCCCGATGCCGCCGGCGCACGCCCGATGCGAGACCGGGCGTCAGGGCAGCCTTTCCGTCCCGTTTAGTCTGTCCACTTGGGCACGCGCAAGGCGGGAGTGGCGCCGAACCGTGTATCGGCGCGCCGCGAATTTTGTGCAACTGCGGAAAAAGTTTTTCGTATTGACAACCGATTGACCTAAATCTACGCGGCCTCGAAACTGGCACTGCAACGAGAAATGGACGTCCTGCGCGCTGTGCCTGCGCGCAGGCATGTGTTTTCCGCAGGGGCCTTGGCAATGCGGAGGCGAAGGAGAGGACGATGCAGGATCGGGTCGAGGTCGACGGGCTGAAGGTCGCGAGGGAACTCTACGACTTCGTCAACGCGCGCGCCCTGCCGGGGACCGGCGTCGAGCCGGCGACCTTCTGGAAGGAACTGTCCGCCATCGTGCACGATCTCGCGCCGAAGAACCGCGCCCTGCTCGCCCGACGCGACGCGTTTCAGGCGAAGATCGATGCCTGGCACCGGGCCCATCCGGGCGTGCCTGACATGGCGGCCTACAAGGCTTTCCTGACCGAGATCGGCTACCTGGTACCGGAGGGCGGCGCCTTCACTGTGACCACCGCCAACGTCGATCCGGAAATCTCCACCGTCGCGGGTCCGCAGCTTGTCGTGCCGGTGATGAACGCCCGTTATGCGCTCAACGCCGCCAACGCCCGCTGGGGCTCGCTCTACGACGCGCTCTACGGCACCGACGCGATGGGGTCGCTGCCTGCGGGCGGCGGCTTCGATCCGGCGCGCGGCGCAGAGGTGATCGCTTATGCGCGCAAGCTGCTGGACGAGGTGGCGCCGCTCGCTTCCGGCTCCTGGGCCGACATCATCGGCTGTTCCGTTTCCGGCGGCGCGCTGAGCGTCGCGACCGACGGCGGTGCCGTCGCGCTCGCCGACCCGTCCCAGTTCGCCGGCCATGACGGCGATGCGGCCGCTCCGTCCAAGGTGTTGCTCGCCAGGAACGGCCTGCATCTGGAAATCGTCATCGACGCCGACCATCCGATCGGCAGGACCGACAAGGCGCATATCGCCGACGTGATCGTCGAGTCGGCCATGTCCACGATCATGGACTGCGAGGATTCAGTCGCCGCCGTCGACGCCGAGGACAAGGTCGTGGTCTACGGCAACTGGCTCGGCCTGATGAAGGGCGACCTCGAGGAGACCTTCGAGAAGTCGGGCAAGATGATGACGCGGCGCATGAACGGCGACAGGACGTACACGGCGCCGGACGGCTCGCAGCTCACGCTGCACGGACGCTCGCTGCTGCTGGTGCGCAACGTCGGCCACCTGATGACCATCGACGCGGTGCTGGACCGGGACGGCAACGAGGTGCCGGAAGGCATCCTCGACGGCATGGTTACCGCGCTGATCGCGCTGCACGACATCGGGCCGAGCGGCCGGCGCGCCAATTCCCGCGCCGGCTCGGTCTATATCGTCAAGCCGAAGATGCACGGGCCCGAGGAGGTCGCCTTCGCCTGCGAACTGTTCGACCGCATCGAGGACGCACTCGGCATGGCGCGCAACACGCTGAAGATGGGCATCATGGACGAGGAGCGCCGCACCACGGTCAACCTCAAGGAATGCATCCGCGCGGCGAAGGATCGGGTGTTCTTCATCAACACCGGCTTCCTGGACCGCACCGGCGACGAGATGCACACGTCGATGGAAGCAGGTCCTATGATCCGCAAGGGCGACATGAAGACGGCCACCTGGATCGCGGCCTACGAGAACAACAACGTCGACGTCGGCCTGGCCTGCGGCCTGCCGGGCCATGCCCAGATCGGCAAGGGCATGTGGGCCATGCCCGACCTGATGCACGCGATGCTGGAGCAGAAGCTCGGCCATCCGATGGCCGGTGCCAACACCGCCTGGGTGCCGTCGCCGACGGCGGCCACGCTGCACGCGCTGCACTACCACAAGGTCAACGTCGCCGGGCGGCAGGCGGACCTTAAGTCGCGTGCCAAGGCCAGGCTGGAGGACATCCTGTCGATACCGGTCGCGACCCGGCCGAACTGGTCGCCCGAGGACATCCAGGCCGAGCTCGACAACAACGCGCAAGGAATTCTCGGCTACGTGGTGCGTTGGGTCGAGCAGGGCGTGGGCTGCTCCAAGGTGCCGGACATCAACAACATCGGCCTGATGGAGGACCGCGCCACCCTGCGCATTTCCTCGCAGCACATCGCCAACTGGCTGCGCCATGGCGTCTGCTCGAAGGACCAGGTCATGGAGACCATGAAGCGGATGGCGGCGCTGGTCGACAAGCAGAACGCCGGCGATCCGAACTACCGGCCGATGTCGGCGGACTACGACGCCTCGGTCGGCTTCCAGGCCGCCTGCGACCTCGTCTTCAAAGGGTGCGAGCAGCCGAACGGCTACACCGAGCCGGTGTTGCACCGTCGCCGCCTCGAATTTAAGGCGAAGCAGGCGGTCTGACGGCCGGCAGCGTCTCAAACGGCAGGATCTGCAAACGGCCGGCGCGGCGACGCGCCGGTCGTTTTGTTTTGGGTCATTTTGTTTTGGGGTCGGGGCGCGAGGCGCCAGGGAACCGAGCGGTCGTCAGCGGGTTGCTTTCAAGAAAGCGCACACTGTGCGCTTGATGTGCGCACAGTGTGCGCCTATCTTTGCTGCAGGCCGCGCATTCCGTTGCGGCAGAGCAAAACGCCCGTTTGGAAGGAGAAGACCATGAACGTCCTTGTCGCCCGCAGCCTGATCCTGAATTCACGCAGGGACACCCGCAACCGGTTGCCCTGGCTGCCCGCCGGGCTGTATCGCCTGATCAGGAAAATGTGGCTGGCCGCGCGCTGAGCCGATAGCACTGCCCGAACGCAAAGACCCCGGCATCAGGCCGGGGTCTTTGCGTTCGGGGTGGGCTCAGGCGGTGGCGCGATGGGCGGCGAGCGCGTCGTCGAGATGCGCGAAATAGCGCGCCGCACCCGACCCCAGGCCATGGGTCTGCAGCTCGTGCCGGATCCGCGGCGTGGCGCCGACGATGTAGAGGGCGACGTTCCTGCCCGAGGTCTTGCGGGCGACCCCGGCCATGGTCGTCGCCGCAGTCGAATCGAGCAGGGCGACGGCGGAGAAGTCGAGTACGAGGGCCTTGTGCTGGTCCGCGATGCGGTCGAGCACCGCGCCGACGGTTGCCGCCGAACCGAAGAAGAACGCACCCGAGATGCGGTAGACGACGACGTCCGGGTCGGAGGCGAGGCCGGGATCGAACGCCGTGCGGCCGCCGTTGCTGTCGTCGGCCTTGTCCGCCTCGACGAAGGCGCGGTGCTGCTCGACGGAGATCATCTTCGCCATACGGTCGATGAAGATCGCAGCACCCATCACCACGCCGATGAGGATGGCTTCGGTGAGGTCGCGGAACACGGTCAGCAGGAAGGTCGCCAGGAAGACGACGGCATCGGCGCGCGAGGTGCGGAACAGCGTTGTGATGGCGTGCTTTTCCATCATGTTCCAGGCGACCACCGCCAGCACGCCGGCGAGCGTGGCGAGCGGGATGTAGCCGGCGAGCGGCGCCGCGACGACGAGGAACACCAGCAGGAACACCGCATGCAGCATGCCCGCGATCGGCCCGTGGGCGCCGGCGCGCACATTGGTGGCGGTCCGCGCGATGGTGCCGGTGACGCAGATGCCGCCGAACAGGGCGCTGGCCATGTTGGCCACGCCCTGCGCGACCAGTTCGCAATTCGAGCGGTGGCGGCGGCCGGTCATGCCGTCGGCGACCACCGCCGACAGCAGCGATTCGATCGCCCCGAGCAGGGCGAAGGCGATGGCGTCGGGCAGCACCGCCAGGACCTTTTCGAACGACACCGCCGGCAGCGACGGCAGGGGAAGGCTGCCGGAAATGCCGCCGAAGCGCGTCTGGATGGTCTCGACCGGCAGACCGAGCAGCGCGGCCGCGACGGCGGTGGCGGCGACGGCGATCAGCATGCCCGGCCAATGCGGTCGCACCCGGCGCAGCCCCAGGATGATGGCGACGGTTGCGATCGCAAGCCCGACAGCGGCCGGGTTGACGGTCGGCAGGGCGGCGGTTAGCGCCGGGAGCTTCTCGAGGATCGGGCCGGGCTCGGCTCCGGACAGAACGAGGCCGAGCAGGTCCTTGATCTGGCTTGCGAAAATGATCACGCCGATGCCCGCGGTGAAACCGACCGTGACCGGATGGGGGATGTATTTGATGTAGGTTCCGAGCCGCAGGAAGCCGATGGCGGTGAGGATCAGGCCGGCCATGAAGGTGGCCAGAAGCATGCCGTCGTAGCCGTGCCGGGCGATGTTGGCGGCGACCAGCACGATGAAGGCGCCGGCCGGTCCGCCGACCTGGAAGCGGCTGCCGCCGAGGGCGGAAACGAGGAAGCCGCCGATGATCGCCGTCACGATGCCGGCGCCGGGGCTGGCGCCGGAGGCGATGGCGATGGCCATCGACAGCGGCAGGGCGACGATGGCAACGGTCAGTCCGGCGAAGGCGTCGGCCTTGAAACGGGCGAGGCCGTAGCCCTCCCGCAGCACGGTGACCAGCTTCGGTGTAAACAGGTCCGAGAAGCTCGGACGGGGAGACAGGGAATCTGCCTGTGCGCGCATGTCCATACACCCGATTTCAGGCCCGGCCATTGTGATTCAAGCGGTTTTCGCCAACAAGCCGCCGGGCGCGGCCTGCTTAATCCGACGGCTGTGACTTGAGCCGAACGCCGCGGCCGCCGGTTTCGCTGCGGGCGTTGTCGCCGATGAGTTCGATTCCGGCCGCCTCGAGCGCAGCGACCACCTTGGTCAGCGTGTCGACCACGCCCCGCACCGTGCCGTCGCTGGCCTCCATGCGCTGGATTGTAGGCACGGAAACGCCGGCGAGGGCGGCGAGGGTCTTCTGGTCGATCCCCAGGAGCGCGCGGGCGGCGCGGACTTGGCCTGCTGTGATCATGGTTGAGGCAAAAACTTCTATCTTGATATTTCAGATATCATAATCTAGGGAATTTATTAATAAATCCATATTCAGAAATCAAGGGGGTGTCGCCTTGTTGGATGGCCCAGCCTTGCTAGGATGATGTGCGGCAGGCGCCGGCTCGCTGCCGGAAAGGCGCCGGAGACGTGATGAAAACTGGAGAACAGCAGCCATGGACATCCATCGCGCCGGAAGCCGTCCGACCGGACGCGCCAATCTGGCCTATTTCACCGGCACGGTGTGGCAGGACCCGATCATCGAGTCGCCGCCGCCGGCGCGCGCGGTCGCCCTGCGCGTCGCCTTCGAGCCGGGCGCGCGGACCAACTGGCACACGCATCCCTTCGGCCAGACCATCCATGTCCTGTCGGGCGTCGGCCGGGCCCAGGTCTGGGGCGGGCCGGTGCGCGAGATCCGGCCCGGCGACACGGTCTGGTTCGCGGCCGGCGAGAAGCACTGGCACGGCGCGGCGCCGGACAGCCAGATGGTCCACCTGGCGATCCAGGAAGCCCTCGACGGCAGGACAGCCGACTGGCTGGAGCCGGTGTCGGAAGCCGACTATGATGGCAGGCCGCAGGACGGCGTGGACTGACGGCGGGGACAGAACTCAGGCGCCGAGGGGCAGGTGCACGGTGGCGCGCAGGCCGCCCTCGGGACGGTTCTCCAGCGCGATCGTGCCGCCGTGGGCATGGACGATGGAGCGGGCGATGGCGAGGCCGAGTCCGATGCCGCCGGTTTCGCCGCTGCGTGATTCCTCCAGCCGGACAAAGGGCTCGAAGACATCGGCAAGCCGGTCGTCCGCGATGCCTGGTCCGTCGTCGTCGACGGTGAGCACGGCCTGGCCGCCCTCCGCGCGCACTGCGATCCGCGCCCTGGTGCCGTAGCGCACCGCGTTCTCGACGAGATTGCGCAGGGCGCGCTTCAGGGCGACCGGCCGGCAGGCAAGCACGACACGGTCCCGGGCGGCGACCTCCACGTCGCGGCCAAGATCGGACTGGTCGCCGGCGATGCTCTCCATGAGGCCGCCGAGGTCGACCGAGCGGCGTTCCTCCTGGGTCGCCTCGTCGCGGGCGAAGGCGAGCGTCGCCTCTGTCATCTGGGCCATCTCGTCCAGGATGGCGATCATCTTCTCGCGGTCCTCGTCGTCGTCGATGAACTCGGCACGGATGCGCAGCGAGGTGATCGGCGTGCGCAGGTCGTGGCTGATCGCTGCCAGCATGCGCGTCCGGTCGCGCACGAAGCGGGTCAGCCGGTCCTGCATCTCGTTGAAGGCGCGGATGGCGCTACGCACCTCTTGCGGCCCCTCCTCGGCCAGCGGCGGCATGTCCTCGCCGCGGCCGAGCCTGTCGGCGGCAGCCGCCAGCCGGCGCAAGGGGCGCGTGAGGCGGCGGATGGTGAAGGCGACGATGGCGACGATGGCGAGCGCCATCAGCACGATCTGCAGAAGCAGGGTCTGGATCGCGCCGGGTGGCGGCGGCCGGTGGCTGGTCGTCACGTTCAGCCAGGACCCGTCGGCGAGCGCGACGGAAAAGTCGATGGCGATCCGCGCGCTCCGCTCGGGCCGCTCCTTGTCCCGAAGCTTCCGCTCGCCGCGCTCCTCCTCGTCGGCCCGCTCGCTCCTGTCCCGGCGCTGGGCATGGATGAGCGCAGGCAGCATGCGTCCCTTGCTGGACACGGCGACGCGGATGTCGCGCTCCGTCCCCAGTTCGTCGAGAAGGACCTCCCCCAGCCGGCGCTCGGGCGCCGACCGGCCGGGTTCGCGCACGGCAGGCGACGGCGCGATCCAGAACCGGGTCACCGGACTGCTGGTGGCTCGAAGCATCTGCTCGCGGACGTCGTCCGTGGCGGTTTCCAGAAGCGGAACCAGGGAGGCGGCGCGCACGATCACGGCGTCGCCGACGACCTCGAAGATTGCGGTGCGCCGCTCGCCGGCGAACAGCCACAGCGCGATGGCCTGCGTGCCGATCAGGGCAATGAGCAAGAGCGCGATCAGCTGGGCGCCGAGGCTGCGCGGCATCCGGGGTATCAGACGGGAGCGATCCATCACGCTTCTTCCCGGACGTCGGCGGTGAACATGTAGCCGCCGCCCCAGACGGTCTTGATGAGTTTGGGATCCTTCGGGTCAGCCTCGATCTTGCGTCGCAGCCGGCTGACCTGATTGTCGATCGAGCGGTCGAACACGGTCGGGGCGCGGCCGGTCGTCAGGTCGAGCAGCTGGTCGCGGGTGAGCACCATCTTGGGCCGCTTGAGGAAGGCGGCCAAGAGCTGGAACTCGCCGGTGGACAGCGGTACGGCGACGCCATCGGGTGCCTCCAATTCGCGGCGCGGCACGTCGAGCAGCCAGCCCTCGAAACGCAGCCGCTCGCCGTCGAGCGCGTCGCGCTGCCTGGGCACCGTCGCGGTGCGGCGCAGCACCGCCTTGATGCGGGCCAGCAGCTCGCGCGGGTTGAACGGCTTGGTGACGTAGTCGTCGGCGCCGATCTCCAGTCCGATGATGCGGTCGGTCTCTTCGGCCATGGCGGTCAGCAGGATGACGGGAATCGCGCCGTTGTCGACCAGATGGCGGCACAGCGACAGGCCGTCCTCGCCAGGCATCATGACGTCGAGCACCACGAGGTCGATGACCGCGGCCTTGAGCGCCTTGCGCGCGTGGGCGGCACTCTCGGCGACGGAGGCGCGCAGGCCGTTCTTGACCAGATAGCGGGCGAGCGTCTCCCGGATGTCGCGATGATCGTCGACGATCAGGATATGGGGGCTGGGCTCGTTCATGCTCGTTGTTCCTCAACGCCGTCTGCAGGCCGGCCGGTCCGGCGCACCGGTGTCCTCCCCATCGTTAGGTAATCGCAAAATCGCCGCGCTTGGAGACGAAAGTGTAACGAGATGTCGCGCCGGACCCGAGACGGGACAGATGACGACACTTGCGACCGGTTCCGGTCCTATTTCGTCGCGCATCCTTGCTTATGTTGAGCCCATCGCAACGAGCAACCAAGGAGTCGATACTCATGAAACCGCTCAAGACGATCGCCATGGCCGCGCTGGCGGCCTCCGTGGCGGGCATCGCCCTCACCGCCCAGGCCGACGAGCGCGGCGGCTGGGGCGGCGGTCCCGGCTGGCACGGCTTCGGCGCCCATCACATGGTGATGGGCAAGATGCAGCGGCGCGGCGCCGAACGCCTGTTCGAGCGCTTCGACGTCAACGGCGACGGCGTGGTGACGCAGGCCGAGGTCGACGAACGCGTCGCGGCCCGCTTTGCCGAAGCGGATGCGGACTCCAGCGGCGGCGTCAGCCTCGACGAATTCAAGGACCACTGGATCGCCCAGAGCCGCGATCGCATGGTGCGCGGCTTCCAGCGACTCGACCGCGACGGCGACGGCAAGGTGTCGCGCGCCGAGTTCGACCGCATCTCCGACCGCCTGTTCTCCCGCCTCGACCGCGACGGCAACGGCGAACTGGAACGCGTCCGCCCGGGGCAGGGCCCCGGACAGGGACAGGGTATGGGCCAGGGCCCGAGGCAGGGCCAGGGTCCCGGACAGGGCATGGGCCAGGGTATGGGCCAGGGCCCCGGACAGGGCCGCGGTCCCGGCATGATGCGTGCCGATGACGGCGACCGGGACACCGCGCCGCGCGGCCGCGGGGGCGACGGGCCGCGCAGGGGGCCGGGCCATGGTCCGGGCTATGGGCCAATGGCCGGCGGCATGCACGGATTTGGCCCGGGCTTCGGTGCGGGCTTCGGTCCCGGCTTCGGGGGCATCGACGAGCTGTTCGAGCGCTTCGACACCGACGGCGACGGTAAGATCACCCGCCAGGAGTTCGACGAGGTACGCGGCACGCTGTTCGCCTCGGCGGACAGCGCGGGCGCCGGGGCGTTCGACCTCGAAGGCTTCGCCGTGCTGTGGCGCGACATGCACGACCGGGCCATGGTACGCATGTTCCAGAGCCTCGACGCCGACGGCGACCTGTCGATCAGCAGCGACGAGCATGCGGCCCGCACGGCCGGCATGGTCGCGCGGATGGACCGCAACGGCGACGGCGTGCTGACCAAGGCGGACCTGCGCGGCGGCCCGAAGGGCCGGGACGGCAGGCACCATGGCAAGCATGAGGGCAAGTGGCACGGCAAGCATCACGGCGACCATCACCGCGGCCCCAGCGGCGACGGCCCGCGCTGGCGTGACCGCAGCGGCGACTGAGCCGCAAGCCCAAGCCGCAAGCCTTTGAGGCCGCCGCCGTCGAGCCCCCAATCTGCCGCGGCAGCCTCATGAGCCCCGGGGAGCGCCGTTTTTCGGCGCTCCCCGGGGCGCCGCGGGAATTTTTCGGTCAATGCGAATTTCCGCTTGAACATGACAGCAAATCGATCCAAATAACGCTTGCCCAAATTCGCACGTGCCCGTGGTCGTCCACGAATTCGAGTGGCAGCCGGTCGCAGGTCCCAGACGGGACGACCGGCAAAAACCGGACGGCTTAAAGCAACGACGTAAGAGGGCTTTTTTGGTCTCTGCCGGGTTCTCCAAATCCCGGGGTTACTGAAGAGGCACTTGTTACTTCATTGCCGGCCGTGCGGATCGGATCCCCCGTTCCAAGCCAAGGCATCACACGCGGGAAAGCGACCGGCCCCTGCCGCGCGCTCGACCGTTCGCCGTCGTATCGTCGGACCCCCGTCTCCAAAACGGGGGAGGTCTCCGCGATCGCACCGGCGTCCCTGCGACGTGACCGATCTGAACGGGAGAGCCCGATGACCGAACGTATCCGAGAATTCCTCCGCCGCCGCACCGAAGACGGCCCCTGCGTCGTGGTCGACCTGGACGTGGTGCGCGACAACTACGAAGCCTTCGCCCGCGCCCTGCCGGACACCTCCGTCTATTACGCGGTCAAGGCCAACCCGGCGCCGGAGATCCTGAGCCTGCTCGCCGAGCTCGGCTCGTCCTTCGACTGTGCCTCGGTCGGCGAGATCGAGATGGTGCTCGCCGCCGGTGCGGGCGCCGAGCGCATCTCCTATGGCAACACGATCAAGAAGGAGCGCGACATCGCGCGCGCCTTCGAGCTCGGCGTGCGCCTGTTCGCCGTCGACAGCGACGCCGAGGTCGACAAGATCGCCCGCGCGGCGCCCGGCTCGAAGGTGTTCTGCCGCATCCTGTGCGACGGCGTCGGCGCCGAATGGCCGCTGTCGAAGAAGTTCGGCTGCGTGCCGGAGATGGCGCCGGACGTGCTGGAGCAGGCCCATCGCTCGGGCCTGGTCGCCCACGGCGTGTCGTTCCACGTCGGCTCGCAGCAGGCCAACCTCGGCGCCTGGGACAATGCCCTGGCGACCGCCGCGGCGGTGTTCCGCGAGACCGCGCGGCGCGGCATCGAGCTGAAGATGGTCAACATGGGCGGCGGCTTTCCGGCGCGCTACCTGAAGGACGTGCCGGGCGTGCCGGCCTACGGTCAGGCGATCTTCCAGGCGCTCAGCGACCATTTCGGCAACCGCCTGCCGGAGACGATCATCGAGCCGGGCCGCGGCATGGTCGGCGACGCCGGCCTGATCGAGGCCGAAGTGGTGCTGATCTCGCGGAAGTCGGCCGACGACGCCGTGCGCTGGGTCTATCTGGACATCGGCAAGTTCCATGGCCTCGCAGAGACCATGGACGAGGCGATCCGCTATCCGATCCGCACGGCACGGGACGGCGACGAGACGGCGCCCTGCGTGCTCGCCGGCCCGACCTGCGACAGCGTCGACGTGCTCTACGAGAAGACGCCGTACGAGCTGCCCGTGTCGCTGTCGATCGGGGACAAAGTGCTGATCGAGGCCTGCGGCGCCTACACCACGACCTATTCGACGGTCGGCTTCAACGGCTTCGCGCCGCTGGCGTCCTACGTGATCTGAAGCAGGTCCGCCATGTCCGACATCGTCGACGAGGCGCCGGAGCACTTCGGCGCCCGTGAGGCGCTGCTCGACCGTGCCTTCGGTCGGGCGCGCCATGCCAAGACCAGCGAGCGGCTGCGGGAAGGACGCCTGCCGGCGCTCGCCTTCAGTGCGGTGGACGGCGAGGGCCGCCTCGTCGCCACCGTGCGGCTGTGGAACGTCGCGACCGGCGACGGCCGAGAGATCCTGCTGCTTGGCCCGCTGGCCGTGGAGGCGGCGTGCCGCAGCGACGGGCTCGGCGGCCGGCTGATGCGGCACGCGCTCAATCGGGCGAGCCTCGCAGGCTACGGCGCGGTGATCCTGGTCGGGGATGCGCCCTATTACGAGCGGTTCGGCTTTTCGGCCGGGCCGACCGGGGCGCTCGACCTGCCGGGGCCGGTGGAGCGGTCGCGTTTCCTCGGCCTGGAACTCCGGCCGGACGCGCTGGCCGGGGCCTGCGGCCTGATCCGTCCGAGCGGGGCGCTTGCCCCCGCCGACCGACTTCTGGCGATCCTGCCCGAGACGCAAATCGTCGCAGCGCAGGCCGCCTGACGACATGGCGGCGCGCGACCGGCTGGATCTGCGCGCCGAAATGTGATCGGTTCGATCGCACCACGAGCAGGCGGAAGGCTGCCGGCGCGCTGCGCCGGCGGCTCCGTCCGCCCAGTCCGTCGCCGCACCGCCTTCTCCGGTCCGGCTGCGGCTTCGAGTTGAGAGGATGTGCACATGAGCGAGGAAACCTCGGCGACCACGACCGCCGCGACCAAATCCGCCGGCAAGAACGGCCCCAAGCGCACTGCGGCCCGCAAGACCGCCGCCGGCGCGAAGCGCGCAGGGCGGGCGCCCGCCAAGGCGGCTGCAGCGGCCGAGCCGTCCTGGCCGGTCCACGGCCGGATCTCCGGCCCGATCGTGATGATCGGCTTCGGCTCCATCGGCCGCGGCACGCTGCCGCTCATCGAGCGCCATTTCGACTTCGACCGCTCGCGCGTGACGGTGATCGATCCCGTCGACGCCGATCGGGCGCTGGTCGAGGACCGCGGCTTCCGCTTCGAGAAGCAGGCGATCACGCGCAGCAACTATCGCGAGGTGCTGACGCCGCTGCTGACCGAGGGCAGCGGCCAGGGTTTCTGCGTCAACCTGTCGGTCGACACTTCTTCGCTCGACCTCATGAAGCTGTGCCGCAAACTTGGCGTACTCTACATCGACACGGTGGTCGAGCCCTGGCTCGGCTTCTATTTCGCCCAGGACGTCGGCGCGGCCGACCGCACCAACTACAGCCTGCGCGAGACCGTGCGCAAGGAAAGGAAGAAGAATCCCGGCGGCACGACGGCGGTGTCCTGCTGCGGCGCCAATCCGGGCATGGTGTCCTGGCTGGTCAAGAAGGCGCTGGTCGACGTCGCCACCGATACCGGGCTCGCGTTCGAGGAGCCGACCGGCCGCAAGGGCTGGGCCAAGCTGATGAGGAAGGTCGGCGTCAAGGGCGTGCACATCGCCGAGCGCGACACCCAGCGCGCCAAGAAGCCGAAGCCGATGGGCGTGTTCTGGAACACCTGGTCGGTCGAGGGCTTCCTGTCGGAGGGCTTCCAGCCGGCGGAACTGGGTTGGGGCACGCACGAGACGTGGCTGCCGAAGACCGCGCGCAAGCACAAGAAGGGCTGCAAGGCGGCGATCTACCTGGAGCAGGCGGGCGCCAACACGCGCGTGCGCACCTGGTGCCCGACGCCGGGCGCCCAGTTCGGCTACCTGGTCACCCACAACGAGGCGATCTCGATCGCCGATTACTTCACCGTCAAGGACGACAAGGAGGTCGTCTACCGGCCGACCTGCCACTACGCCTATCACCCGTGCAACGACGCGGTGCTGTCGCTGCACGAACTGTTCGGCGCCGCCGGCAGGGTGCAGCCGGAGCTGCACGTGCTGAGCGAGGCGGAGATCCAGGACGGATCCGACGAACTCGGCGTGCTGCTCTATGGCCACGCCAAGAACGCCTACTGGTACGGCTCGCAGCTGTCGATCGAGGAGGCGCGCCGGCTGGCGCCCTACCAGAACGCGACCGGGCTGCAGGTGTCTTCCGCCGTGCTGGCGGGCATGGTCTGGGCGCTGGAGAACCCGGAGGCCGGCATCGTCGAGGCCGACGACATGGACTATCGCCGCTGCCTGGAGGTGCAGGGGCCCTACCTCGGGCCGGTCAGGGGCTACTACACCGACTGGACGCCGCTCGACGGCCGGCCGGGCCTGTTCCCGGAAGACATCGACGAAAGCGATCCCTGGCAGTTCCGCAACATCCTGGAGCACTGACCGGGGCGGGTGCCGTTTGCCACGAAGGCGGCGCCGGATCGCTCCGGCGTCGCCTTCGCCTGTTCGACGTCAGTTGCAGACTTCCTGCTGGCCGACCACGACATACTGGCCGTAGTAGGGATCCCAGCGGTGGACCGGCGACAGCACGCAATGCGGCATCGGCGGGCCGTAGTAGGCGGGGCCGTAAGCCGGGCCGGGGGCATAGTAGACCGGCGGCGGCGCGTAGTAGGGCTGGCTCGCGGCCGAGCCGATGATGGCGCCGGCGGCGAGGCCGATGATGGCGCCGGCGGCGATCGCGCCGCCGTCGTGACGATGGTGGCGGCCGCCGGCCTCTGCCTCGTGGCCGGTGACGGTGAGCGCCGTGGCCGAGACGACGGCGACGGCGAGGGCGGTGCGTGCGGCTTTCCTGAGCATGTCCTCGGCTCCAAATACGCGGGGGCGGTGACGGCCGCCCATGAAGCGACCATAGGTGGACCGCGATCTGGGCGATGTGATGGCGATCACGCGCCGGACGGCGTGTCCCACCCGCGGCATGCGCCGGACACAGGGATATCTCGACGCGAAGGCCGACAGCGGCTAAAGATCGAGCCCTTGTCCGGGGCAGCACGCGCCCGTGCGCCGGCCTGAAGGAGAGCGAGCGATGAAGCCAACCAATCCGGTGTTCACGGGCCTCGAGACGACCATCTTCGAGACGATGTCGCGTCTGGCCATAGCGAACAAGGCGGTCAACCTCGGCCAGGGCTTTCCCGACGTCGACGGGCCGGAGGACGTGCGGCGCACCGCGGCGGAGGCGCTGATCGACGGGCCGAACCAGTATCCGCCCATGCTTGGCCTGCCGGAACTGCGCCAGGCGGTGGCGGCCTCGGCCAAGCGCTTCTACGATCTCGACGTCGACTGGCAGAGCGAGGTGATGGTGACCTCGGGCGCGACGGAAGCGCTCGCCGACTGCCTGCTGGCGCTGATGGAGCCGGGCGACGAGGTGATCCTGATCGAGCCGCTCTACGACTGCTACCTGCCGATGGTGCGCCGGACCGGCGGCATTCCGGTGCGCGTCCGTGTGACGCCGCCGAGCTGGAGCCTCGACCTCGACGCGCTGGAGAAAGCCTTCACCGAGAACACCAAGGTCATCCTGCTCAACAACCCGATGAATCCGGCCGGCAAGGTGTTCAGCGAGGCGGAACTGGCGCGCATCGCCGAACTGTGCGTCGAGCACGACGTCTTCGCCATCTGCGACGAGGTCTACGAGCACCTGCTGTTCGACGGCAAGCGGCACCGGCCGCTGATGAGCTTCCCCGGCATGCGCGAGCGCACCGTGCGCATCGGCTCGGCCGGCAAGACCTTCTCGCTGACCGGCTGGAAGGTCGGCTACATCACCGGCGCGCCGAAGCTGCTCGACCCGATCGCCAAGGCGCATCAGTACGTCACCTTCACGACGCCGCCGAACCTGCAGAAGGCGGTCGCCTACGGGCTCGGCAAGGACGACGGCTATTTCACCGGCCTGTCGGCCGAGTTGCAGGCCAAGCGCGACGTCTTCGCCGCCGGCCTGGCCGAGCTCGGCTTCGGCGTGCTGCCCTGCGAGGGCACCTATTTCCTGACCTGCGACGTCGCCCCGCTCGGCCTTGCCGGCCGCGACACCGAGATCTGCCGGCGCATGGTCGAGGAGGCGGGCGTGGCGGCCGTACCGGTGTCGGCCTTCTACATCGCCGACGCGCCGCCCAACTACGTGCGCTTCTGCTTCTGCAAGAAGGACGAGGTGCTGGCCGAGGCGCTGGCGCGCCTGCGGACCTGGCTGAAGCCGGAGAGCGCCGCGGCCGGAGCTGCGGCCGGAGCTGCGGCCGGAGCGGCGACCGGAGCGGCGGCCCATGGCTAACCCGGTCCTTGTCGAGGTGACGCGCGGGGCGCTGGTGGAAAGCCGGCACCGCGGCGCGCTGGCGATCGTCGACGCCGCCGGCCGGCCGGTGCTCAGGATCGGCGACGTCGCCGCCAGGGTGTTCCCGCGCTCGGCGATCAAGGCGCTGCAGGCGCTGCCGCTGGTGGAGTCGGGGGCGGCCGACGCGCTCGACCTCGACGCGGCAGAACTGGCGCTCGCCTGCTCGTCGCACAACGGCGAGCCGGTGCATGTCAACGCGGCGCGCGTCATGCTGATCAAGGCCGGGCTCGACGAGGACGCGCTCGAATGCGGTCCGCAATGGCCGGCGCGCATGGAGGACGTCGCCGCGCTGTGCCGCGCCGACGAGGAGCCGTGCCAGCTGCACAACAACTGCTCGGGCAAGCACGCCGGCTTCCTCGGCCTCGCCCGCGCGATGGGCGTGCCGACGCGGGGCTATGTCCTGCCGGACCACCCCGTGCAGCGGGAGATCAGGGCGGTGCTGGAGGCGATGACCGGAGACACGCTGACGGCCGACGTCTGCGGCACGGACGGCTGCTCGATCCCGACCTATGCCAGCCCGCTCGAGGGGTTCGCGCGCGCCTTCGCCGCCTTCGGCACCGGCGAGGGGCTGGAGCCGCTGCGCGCGGCGGCCGCGCGCCGGCTCTACGACGCCTGCGTGTCCGAACCCTTCATGGTCGCCGGCACGGACCGCTTCTGCACCAAGGCGATGCAGGCCTTCGACGGCCGCGTCTTCGTTAAGACCGGCGCGGAGGGCGTGTTCTGCGCCGCGCTCCCGGACCTCGGCTACGGCATCGCGCTCAAGTGCGACGACGGCGCCGGGCGGGCGGCGGAGGTGACGATGGCGGCGGTGCTGGAGGCGCTGCTCGATCTCGACGACGACGAACGCACCGCACTCGACGCCCTGGCGCGTCCCGAACTGACCAACCGGCGCGGCCTGCGCGTCGGCGCCATCCGGCCGAGCGCCGAGCTGCTGTCGCTGCTGCGCCAGGCTGCCTCGGCCTAGGTAAAGCCTACTTCGACCGCGCTCGCGCCTCAGGAGGCGGCGCGGTTGCCGGAGAGTGTGAGGTGGGGGAAGGCGTCGGCGCCGGCGAGCGCGAGGTCGCCGGTGACCCTGTCGAGCCAGCGGTAGCCGGCGATGGCGGTGTCGCGGGCGCCGCGGATGAGGTTGTCGGCGACGATCGCCGGGCCGGCGCCCTCGACCACGGTGACGGCGATGCCGGTGGCGCAGTCGCGGATGACGTTCTGGGTCGCGACCACGTCGCGCAGATAAGGGCCCCAGCCGAGCAGCAGGCCGAACTTCGGCGCGCCCTCGATGACGTTGCCGGTGACCGTGGTATCGGCCTCCACGGCGATGCCGATGCCGAAGCCGGCGACCTCCGGCGGATAGGGGCCTTCGCTCTTCAGGTTGCGCACGATGTTGCCGGAACAGACGGCAAGCCGGCCGCCGTCCATGAAATTGGCGATCGAGATGCCCATGGTGGCGCCGTCGACCAGGTTGTTGGCGATCACCGCGCCCTCGAAGCCGAACTCCGAGTAGATCGCGGTCTCGCCCGAGCGCAGGCACGCGTTGCCGAGGATCTGCACGTTGGAGCCGGCGTTGGAGCGGATCGCCGAGAACGCGCAATCGGCGACGCGGTTGTTAGCGACGAGGACGCCGTCGGCGCGGAAGACGTTGATGCCGTTGCCGTTCTGTCCGGTGCCGCCGGCACGCGCGGCGATCCGCTCGATGCGGTTGCCGGTGACCAGCGTGCCGTCCTCGCCGGGGCTCCAGCGCAGCACCAGGATGCCGCCGTTGGCGCAGTCGCTGACCGTGTTGTCGGCAATCGACAGGCCGCGCGCCTCGACCGAGCGGATACCGGCTTCGGCCGCCCCCGAGACGAGGCAGCGGCTGACATGGCCCGAGCAGCGGTCGAGGGCAAGGCCCGAGCGGCTGCTGCCGAGGATTTCGCAGTCGGTCACGGTCAGCTGGTCGACGGCGCGGAAATGCAGCAGGCCGAAGGCATGCTCGGCGAGGCTCTTGTTGGCGCCGTCGAAGACGAGGCCGTCGAGCCCGATGCGCTCGCCGCCCTCGGCGGTGGCGAGCAGGCCGCCGCCGCCCCGGTAGACCAGGCGGGTGCGTCCCGGCACGCCGACGATGAGCGTGCCCGACGGCAGGGCGAGGTCGGCGACCGGATAGCGGCCGGCGGGCAGGAACAGCGCCCGGCCGCGCTCCGCGGCGCGGTCGATCGCCGCCTGCAGCGGCACGGTCTGGTCGTCGACGGCGTCCGCAACGACGCCGAGATCGGCGGCGTCGATGGTGCCCCTCAGATCGGCGACCTGGGTCAGCGCCCGCGTCGCCGTCCCGGATAGGCACAGCGCGGCGCCGCCGAGGAGCGCGCGGCGGCTCATGGGGCGGGCGATAATCCCTTTCATGCCAATGCCTTCCTCGTGCCTGTTCCGGGAGCCCGCCGCTCGACGGCGGAGGCCTGAAGACCTGGGAGAGCAAGCCGCATGCCGGGACATCCGTCCGGAAACGGGACAGGGTTTGACCGCGATCAACGCAGGGCGATGCGTCTCGGCTACACTTGCCTCACGGTCGGACCGCGATGGGAGGAGGCGCGCGATGATTTCGCTTCAGGATTGCATCGACATGTGCGGCCTCGACGAGGCCGAGATCCTCGCGCTGGCCGAGCACGAGCACATTCCCGAAATCGCCGCGACCGCGCTGGCGGCCTATCTGATGCACCTGCCGCACGGGGCGGACAGGGTGAAGGAGATGATCGAGGACGACATCCGCGATGCCCTGCAGCGCGGCGACCGCGAGCACGCCAAGGATCTGTTCATGGCGTTGCGCCATTTCCTCAAGGAGCACCGGGACGAGCTGGACTGAGCGCGTCAGATCCCCATCAGTCCGGCGATCTCCTCGACGGCGACCGAGACGGCGACGTCGCCGTCGCGCACGGCGGCCTCGAGCGCCTTGATGCGGGCGGCGCGGGCCGGGTCGCGCGTCAGCGCCTCCATCATCCGCTGCTGCAGCATGTCCCACATCCAGGCGACCTGCTGGCGCGCGCGCCGCGCCTGCAACTCGCCGCTCGCCGTCATCCTGTCGCGGTGCAGCTCGACCTGCCGCCACATCTCGTCGAGGCCCTGGTTGGCGAGGCCCGAGATGGTGATCACCGGCGGCGTCCAGGTCGGCGAGCGCGGCGCCAGGATGTGCAGCGCGCCGCGGTAGTCGGCGGCGGCCGAGCGCGCGCGCAGGGCGCCGTCGCCGTCGGCCTTGTTGACCGCGATCATGTCGGCGATCTCCAGCACGCCCTTCTTGATGCCCTGCAACTCGTCGCCGGCGCCCGGCAGCATCAGCACGAGGAAGAAATCGACCATGTCGGCGACGGTGGTCTCCGACTGGCCGATGCCGACCGTCTCGACCAGGATGACGTCGAAGCCGGCCGCCTCGCACAAGAGCATGGTCTCGCGCGTCTTGGCGGCAACACCGCCGAGCGTGCCGGCCGACGGCGAGGGGCGGATGAAGGCGTTCGGATCGGTGGCGAGGCGCTCCATGCGCGTCTTGTCGCCGAGGATCGAGCCGCCGGTGCGGGTCGAGGACGGGTCGACGGCGAGCACGGCGACCCTGTGGCCGGCGGCGGTCAGGTTCGAGCCGAGCGTGTCGATGGTGGTCGACTTGCCGACGCCGGGCACGCCGGTGATGCCGACCCGGTGCGCCTTGCCGGTGAACGGCAGCAGGAGCTGCAGCAGCGCGCGCGCCTTGTCCCGGTGCGCGGCCTTGCGCGATTCGACCAGCGTGATGCCGCGGGCGAGCATCGCGCGGTTGCCGGCGCGGATCTGCGCGGCGAGCGTTTCGACATCGGGCGACGGTGCGGGCGGCAGGATGCGAGTCATGGCCCAAGGCTTAGCCGATCGCTCCTGCGCCGTCACCTCGTCCATCGGCCGGCGCCGCTGCCGGGGGGAGGCCGCGGCGGTATTTCGGCCTTCGACTGCGGCGTGGTTTTCAATATACTCCGCCAAGCCTGCATGCGCGGTCCGCCTGGAAGGAACATGTCAATGAGCGTCCTGTCCTATCTGAACGCGCCGTTGTGGCTGCTCGGCGTCTTCGGTTCCGAGAAGTCGCCGAGGAAGAACCCGATCCTGGGCAACCCGGCGCTCAATCGCTGGGGCCTGCACCGTCGGCGCGTGTCGTTTGCCGCCGCCATGGCGGAGCGCCGGCGGGCGCGGCTCGCCCGCGCGCTCGACGCCGACAGCCGCCGGCAGTTCGACGACAACGGCTTCTTCCTGACCCGCGACTTTCTGCCCGAAGATCTGTTCCGTCGGCTGAAGGAGGAGGTCTACGGCCATCCCTTCGAGGCGCGCGAGATGCGCCAGGGCCAGACGGTGACGCGCATGATCCCGCTGCCGCCCTCGGTGCTGGCCGCCCATCCCGCCCTGGCGGCGGCCGTGCGCGATCCGCGCGCGGTGGCGCAGCTGCGCTATGCCGCCTCCGACGGCGGCCAGCCGGTCTCGTTCCTGCAGACGATCATCGCCGAGCCGGAGCGCCAGACAGAGGATCCGCAGACGCAGGTGCACGCGGACACGTTCCACCCCACCGCCAAGGCCTGGCTGTTCCTGCACGACGTCGGCGAGGGCGACGGTCCGTTCGCCTATGTGCCCGGCTCGCACCGGCTGACGCCGGAACGGCTCGACTGGGAATACCGCTGCTCGATCGCCGCGCGCGACGACAGCCGCTCGCACCACGCCCACGGCTCGTTCCGCGTGCGCCCCGAGGAACTGGAGGCGATGGGCCTGCCGCAGCCGCAGCGGGTCGCGGTGCCGGCCAACACGCTGGTGGTCGCCGATACCTTCGGCTTCCACGGCCGCACGCCGAGCGACCGGGCGACGACGCGGGTCGAGCTGCACTGGACCATGCGCCGCAACCCGTTCCTGCCCTGGACGGGGCTCGATCCGAAGGCGCTGCCGTTCATCCGCGAGCGCGACCTGTCGCTGTTCCTCGCCTATTCGGACGCGCGCGAGAAGTGGCTAAAGAAGCGCCACATCTGGCGGCCGGTCGGGGCGGTCAGGGTCGACGCGCCGGCACAGACCTGAGCGGCCGGGACGGCCGCGCTCAGCCGGCGGGCGACCACAGGATGCGCTGGATGGCGGCGCCCCGCAGCTCGCCGTCCGGCGGCAGGGCGTCGAACGGGCCAGTGTATTGCGGGATGGCATAGACCAGCTCGACATTGTCGGCGCCGCGCGCCGTGCAGATCGCCATGCCGCGCCACAGGTTGCGCCCGACGCGGCAGTCGGAGCGGCGCGTGCCGACCTCCGCGAAGGTCATGCCGATCCGCTCGCCGTTCGGGCCCTGCAGGTGGTGGGTGACGCCGTGCACGGTGCGGATGCGGCCGTTGGCGCCCTTGAACACCTGCAGCACCTGGAAGCCGTCGGAGTTGAAGGCGCCGATCGCCCATTCGGTGCTGTCCTCGACGGCGGTCTGGATGCCGTCGGTGGTGAACCCGGGGAGCGCCGCCTGGATGGCCTTGGCGCTGTAGGCGGTGTCGGCGGTGATGCCGCCCACGCCGGTGCGGGTGATCTGGACCAGGGTGACGTTGGAGGTGCGGGCGACAGTGACGGGGCCGTCGTAGTCGACGGTCGGCGAGCAGGCGCCCAGGAAGGTCAGTACGAGGCCGGACAACGCGACAAGCGGCAAGCGCATCAGCTGGAGGACTCCCGGAGTTTCGGCGGAACCGGCCGGGCGGCCGGAGCGATGCGCCGGACATAGCACCGCAAGTGCGGCGATGCCAAGGCGGGGGCCTGCGGCGGCCGTCAGGTCTCGGTGCGCTCGATCCACTTCGGCGTGGCCGGCGGCCGGTAGGCGGCGAAGGCGGCGAGCAGGTCCTGCGGCGTCGCGCCGACCTGGACCATGTGCCGCATTTCCGGCCGGACGAAGCCTTCCTCGACCTGCAGGTCGAGAAAGGCGAGCAGGCCGTCGTAGAAGCCGTCGACATTGAGGAAGCCGCAGGGCTTGCGGTGATAGCCGAGCTGGCCCCAGGTCCAGATCTCGAACAGTTCCTCCAGCGTGCCGGCGCCGCCGGGCAGGGCCATGAAGGCGTCGGACAGGTCCGCCATCATGGCCTTGCGCTCGTGCATCGAGCCGACGATGTGCAACTCGCTGAGGCCCATGTGGGCCAGTTCCTTGTCCTGCAGCGCCTTCGGCAGCACGCCGATCACCCGGCCGCCGGCGCCAAGCGCGCCGTCGGCGACCGATCCCATCAGACCGACCCGGGCGCCGCCATAGACCAGCGTCAGCCCGGCTTCAGCGATCGCTCTCCCGGTCGCCACGGCGGCGACCTCATAGGCCGGGCGGGCGCCGGAGCTGGAGCCGCAAAAGACGCAGACGGATCTCATTCAACGCTCCTTTCCAGGATCTGGCCAGGATCTGGCCAGGATCTGACCGGGATCGGGCCGGTCTCGGGCCGGTCTCGCGCCCGTGTCGGTTTTTCCAGTCATGCGGGCCGCACGGGCGCGGTCAGCCCCTGGACAGTTCGTCCAGGACGCGTGCCCAGGAGCGGATGCCCTTGTGGAAGCTCTTGAGCTCGTATTTCTCGTTGGGCGAATGGATCTGGTCGTCGTCGAGGCCGAAGCCGATGAGCAGGCTGTCCATGCCCAGCATGCGCTTGAAATCGCCGACGATCGGGATCGAGCCGCCCATGCCGATCAGCGCGGCGTCCTTGCCCCATTCGGCTTTCAGCGCCGCTTTGCCCTTCTCGACCGCCGGCATGGCCGGGTCGAGCGACAGGGCCGGGCTGCCGTCCTTGGCGATGAACTCGACTGTGCAATCGGCGGGGATCTTCGAGCGCACATAGGCGCGGAAGGCGTCGCGGACCTTGTCCGGATCCTGGTCGCCGACCAGGCGGAAGGTGAACTTGGCATGGGCCTCCGCCGGGATCACGGTCTTGGAGCCGGGGCCCTGGTAGCCGCCCCACATGCCGTTCACTTCCGCGGTCGGACGCGTCCAGATGTGCTCCAGCGGCAGCCGGCCCTTCTCGCCGCGCGGATGCTTCAGGCCGACTTCGCCGAGGAACTCCTCGACCGAGAAGTCGAGCTCCGCCCACATCTTCGCTAGGCTCTCGGGCAGGTCGCGGACGCCGTCGTAAAAGCCGGGCAGCGTGATGCGGCCGGTGTCGTCGTGCAGGCCGGCGATGATGGCGGCGACGATGTGGTTGGGGTTCTGCGCCGACCCGCCGTAGCTGCCCGAATGCAGGTCGCGGCTGGCCGCCTTGACGATGATCTCGTCGCCGACCATGCCGCGCAGCATGATCGAGATCGCCGGCGTGCCGGCGTCCCACATGCTGGTGTCGCAGACCAGCGCGAGGTCGCAGGAGAGTTCGTCCCTGTTGGTGGTCAGGAACGGATGCAGCGACGGCGAGCCGGACTCCTCCTCGCCTTCGAACAGGACGGTGACGTCGACCGGCAGGTCGCCGGTCTCGGCGATGAAGGCGCGGGCGGCCTCGACGAAGGTCATCAACTGGCCCTTGTCGTCTGAGGCGCCGCGCGCGACGATTTTCTTCGAGCCGTCGGGCCGGGTGACCAGGCGCGGCTCGAACGGATCAGTTTCCCACAGATTGAGCGGGTCGACCGGCTGGACGTCGTAGTGGCCGTAGAACAGCACGTGCGGGCCGGGCTTGCCGGATTTGCGGTGGCCGACAACCATCGGGTGGCCGGCGGTGTCGCGGACGCTGGCCGGGATGCCGATGTCGGTCAGTTCCCGCGCCAGCCAGCCGGCCGCCTTGCGGCAGTCGTCCTTGTAGGCCGGATCGGTGGAGATGCTGCGGATCCGGATAAGGTCGAACAGGCGGGCGAGGGAGGCATCGAGATCGGCGTCGATGCGGGCGAGAATCTTGTCGATCTGGCTCATGGGAAGTCCTTGGCGAGAAACGGAATCGGGGCGCCGGGAGCGCGAAGCGCCCAGGAAACGCTCAGCATGGCCCCAAGCGGCGGGCGCGGGCAAGCCCCGGCGCACCGGAGACTTGCGGCAGGGATCAGAAGCCGCGCTTGAGCGAGCCGAGGACGCCGCGCACCAGCGCCCGGCCGAGCGACGAGCCGACGCTGCGGGCGGCGGACTTGAGCCCCGCCTCGAGGGCGGTGTCGCGCGATCCGCTGCGCGGCACGCGGCCCGAAGTGCCGCCTGAAGTGCCGCCTGGCGCGCGGCTGCGGCCAGAGCCCGTGCCAGAGCCCCTACCAGAGCCCCTACCAGAGCCCGTGCCTGGGTCCGTGCCGAAGTCGGGCAACCGGAAGCCGGTGGCGGTGCGCCGGCTGCCGTCGTCGCGCGCCCGTGCCTCGGCCTCGCGGCGCTGCTCGTCGGCGGCGCGCTGGGCCAGCATCTCGTAAGCAGAATGGCGGTCGACGCTGCGGTCGTAGAGCCCGAACACCGGGCTCGAGCGGACCAGCGCCTGCCGTTCCGTCTCGCTGATCGGACCGATGCGTGACGACGGCGGCCGGATCAGAGTGCGCTGCACGACCGAGGGCACGCCCTTGCCTTCCAGCGTCGACACCAGCGCCTCGCCGACGCCGAGTTCGGTGATGACGCGTTCGGTGTCTAGCGCCGGATTGGGCCGGAAAGTCTGGGCGGCGGCGCGCACCGCCTTCTGTTCGCGCGGAGTGTAGGCCCTGAGCGCATGCTGGATGCGGTTGCCGAGTTGGGCGAGGACGGTGTCGGGCACATCGAGCGGGTTCTGGGTGACGAAATAGACGCCGACGCCCTTGGAGCGGATCAGCCGGACTACCTGCTCGATCCTGGTCAGCAGCGCCTTGGGGGCGTCGGTGAACAACAGGTGCGCCTCGTCGAAGAAGAAGACCAGCCTCGGGCGGTCCGGGTCGCCGACCTCGGGCAGTTCCTCGAACAGCTCCGACAGCAGCCACAAGAGGAAGGTGGCATAGAGCCGCGGCGCGTGCATGAGCCGGTCGGCGGCCAGCACGTTGATGACGCCGCGCCCGTCGCGCGCCGTGCGCAGGAAATCGCGGATATCGAGCGCCGGCTCGCCGAAGAAGTGCTCGGCGCCCTCGCGTTCCAGCACCAGCAGGCGGCGTTGGATGGCGCCGATGGAGGCGGTCGAGACGTTGCCGTAGACGCGCGACAGCTCCTGCGCGCGCTCGCCGACATGGGCGAGAACGGCGCGCAGGTCCTTCAGGTCGAGCAGCAGCAGGCCTTCATCGTCCGCGAGCTGGAAGGCGATGGTGAGCACGCCCTCCTGCGTGTCGTTGAGCTCGAGCAGGCGCGCCAGCAGCAGGGGGCCGACCTCGGAGATGGAGGTGCGTACGGGATGCCCCTGGGTGCCGTAGAGGTCCCACAGGGCGACCGGGAAGTCGGTGAAGCGGTAGCTGTCGGTCAGGCCGATCTGGGCAGCGCGCTTGAGCAGGAAGTCCTTCGGCTCGCCGGCGAGCGCGATGCCGGACAGATCGCCCTTCACGTCGGCGCAGAACACCGGCACGCCGGCGTTCGAGAAGCCCTCGGCGAGGATCTGGAGCGTCACCGTCTTGCCCGTGCCGGTGGCGCCGGTGATGAGGCCGTGGCGGTTCGCCAGCTTCAGCGTCAGGAATTCGCTCTTGTCGCTGCCGCCGATGAAGATCTTGTCGTCCGAATCCACTGGCCTCATCCCCTTATTCTCCGGTCCTATTGTCCGGCCCTGCCGTGCGGGATCGGCCGCCGGTCCGCGCGGGGCGGTTTTTTCCGACCTTCCGCAGTGGCACCATCGACTTGTCCCGGTTCGAAAGTGTATAGCCGTTTCGAGGCGTCCGGGTCTGCAGGAGATTGCACGGCCGGCGCGCGATCTGGAGGCTAACATGGAAGAACTGATCAAGCGTATCGTGGCTGCCGCCGGCATCAGCGAGGAGACGGCGCGCCAGGCGGTCGGCATCATCCTGAAGTTCCTGAGCAAGGACGGGCCGAAGGAACAGGTCGCGCAGATCATCGAGGCGCTGCCCGGCGCCGAGGCCGTGCTGGCTGAGGCGGAAGGCAGCAAGTCCGGCGGCGGCCTGTTCGGCGGTCTCGCCGGCATGATGGGCGGCGGCATGGGCGCCATGGCGGCGCTCAACGAGCTGACCAACGCCGGCCTCGACATGGGCGAAGTCCAGTCGGTGACCAGGGAGATCGTCGCCTTCGCCAAGGAAAAGGTTGGCGAGGACGTCGTCAACGAAGTCGTTTCCAAAATCCCGGGATTGAATCAGATCGTGTAAGCGGAAATGATGGTCGCCCCCGGCGGGGAAACGTCCTGAGAGGAGAATGCGCATGTCTTATCCGGTGATAGATATCGAAGGCATCGGTCCGGTCTATGCAGAGAAGCTGAACGCGGTCGGCATCAAGACCACGGGCGACCTGCTCGAGCGGGCAAAGGACCCGAAGGGGCGCAAGGATCTCGCCGAGGAAACAGGCATCGACGCCAGCCGCGTCCTCAAGTGGGCGAACATGGCCGACCTGATGCGCATCAAGGGCGTCGCGGAGGAATATTCGGAGCTGCTCGAGGCCGCCGGCGTCGATACCGTGAAGGAACTCAAGCACCGCAAGCCGGAGAACCTCGCCGCCAAGATGAAGGAAGTGAACGAGGAAAAGAAGCTGGTGCGTCAGGTGCCGAGCGAGTCGATGGTCGCCAAGTGGGTCGAAGAGGCCAAGTCGCTGCCGCCGATGATGACCTACTGAGCGCAGCTTCTGAGCGCGCTTCCGGCCGCAGCAGGCAACGCGAAAAGGGGCGGACCGTGAGACGGTCCGCCCCTTTTTTCGCATGGTGATTCGTGCTGCCGCGGAAGGAGCGTTCAGACGCGGATCTGGCCGTAGCGCAGGGCCTCGACGACCGTGTGGGTCTTGTTGGAGGCGTTCAGCTTGACGCTGGCGTTCTGCAGGTGGGCGTGGACGGTCCGCTGCGAAATGTCGAGCAGCTCGGCGATTTCGCTCGCCGTCTTGCCGAAGGCGGTCAGTTCGAGGACCTTGCGTTCGCGCGACGACAGCGCACCGGGGCGCTGGCTGGACAGGGCGCCGATGTCCTGCAGCCGGGTGAAGGCGGCGTCGGTGAGGAGTTCGAGGGCGGCCAGTTCGTACTTGCCGGTCTTCAGCTTCGGGCCGGCGCAAAAGACGAAGGCCTGCAGCGGGTGCAGTTCGGTCACCGGAACGATCAGGATCTGGCTGCCTTCGCCGACGGCGGCGAGCAGCCGGGAATGGTCCATGTCGCCGGCGGTGACGGTCCACACAGTGGCGCGGTTGGAGGCCAGGCCGAGCATCAGCGCGCTGTCGCTGGCGTGCAGGACGGGGCTTTCGGTGCTGCCGTTGCGCGTGTCCGGCCAGCGGTAGCGGTGAACCAGGCTGTCGATCGGCCGGTTCGGCATCGGCAGGCCGGTGATCAGGATATGGGTCGCCCCGATCCGGGCAAGGTTGGCTTCGAGGATATCGAGGATTTTCTGGGCGGTGGTCGATTCGGAAACAATACGCAACTGCGTGCTGAGATCAACTTCATCCATCATAGTGCACATCCGTAATCCGCAGCCGGAAGCTGCTTGTTGGTTATTGTGGCCCGAAGGCTCTTGGTCCGCTTTGCCGTTCGAGGCCAATGTCAGGCGCGCCGTGTTTGCGATGGGAGGCGATCCTGCATTTATTGTGTGCCACGGCTGGCGATTTCTTCTACCGTAGCGGCAATTTCATTTAGCGCAGAAGGTATAAAATTACCAATCGTATAAACGCAGAGTTATTGTCAAAATGCGCCAATTTTTGATCATATCGCCGGTTCGGCATGTCGAGTGCCGTGTGGAGAGGGACGCGCGGCGCGGGAGTCGGACGACGCTTCCCTCTTTTGCCTAGCTTGCGCCGCACCATGACGGGTGGGATATAGGATCCATCCGGAGGACTGCATGACATTGGACATTCCCGAGACATTCCTGGCGTCCGGCGAAGCGGCTTGGCACGACGCGGTCAAAAGGGCGCTCAAGGGCGCGCCGTTCGACACCCTGGTCGGGCGCACCGAGGACGGGCTGCGGGTCGAGCCGCTCTATCCGCGCCGCGCTGATGCCGCGCCCCAGCGCGGCCGGGAGGCGGGCCGTCCGTGGCAGATCCTCCAGCGGATCGACCATCCGGATCCGGTCGTGGCCAACGAACTGCTGCTGGCGGACCTGGAGGGGGGGGCGGACGGCTTCGACCTGGTGCTGACCTCCTCCGCCAATGCTCATGGCCACGGCTTCGCCGGCCAGGACCTCGCCAGCTTCGCGCGCCTGTTCGAGGGCGTGCTGCTGGACCTCGTGACGGTGCGCGTCGACGGCGGCTATGAAAGCTCCTCGGCCCTGGCGCTGCTGATCCTCCACGCCAGGCAGACGGGTCTCGACCTCTCGAAGCTGTCCGTCATTTCCTGCAGCGACTACGTCAGCAAGCTGGTGCACACCGGCATCCTGCGCAATTCGGTGCCCATGCTGCGCCGGCGGATCGCGGATCTGGAGGCCTATGCGCGCGGCCACGGGCTCTCCTGCCGCCTGCTCTGCGCCGACGGCCGCATCTGGCACGACCGCGGCGCCACCCATGCGCAGGAACTGGCCTATGTCCTTGCGACCGGCCTGCAGTACCTGCGCGACCTGGACGCGGAGGGTGTCGCCGCCGACGATCCGGCGCGGCTGATCAGCTTCACGCTCGTCGCCGACGCCGACCAGACCGGCTCGATCGCCAAGGTGCGCGCCATGCGCCGGCTGTGGGCCTCCGTGCTGGCGGCGAGCGGGCTGCCGCAGAACCCGACCCACCTGCACGTCGAGACGTCCTGGCGGATGATGACGCGCACCGACCCCTATGTGAACATGCTGCGCACGACCGTAGCCTGCTTCGCCGCCGGTGTCGGCGGCGCCGACAGCGTCAGCGTGTTGCCCTTCACCTTCGCCAACGGCCTGCCCGACGCCTTCGCCCGGCGCGTGGCCCGCAACACCCAGGCGATCCTGATCGAGGAAAGCAACCTGCACAGGGTCGCCGACCCGTCGGCCGGATCGGGCGCGATCGAGGCACGCACGGACGATCTCGCCGAGGCGGCCTGGACGCTGTTCCGCGAGGTCGAGGCGGCCGGCGGCATCGTCGAGGCCTTGCGGAGGGGGCGCGTGCAGCCGCATCTGCGCGCCGCTGCGGCGGAGCGTGACAGGCGCATCGCCACCCGGCGCCAGCCGATCACCGGCGTCAGCGCCTTCCCCAATCTCGGCGAAGCCGCGGTGCGGACCCTCGCCGCGCCTGCGGAAGGGCTGTCGTCAGGCTCCGCGCATGTGCCGCTGCCCCAGCCCGGCGACGGGCAGCTGTTGACCGCGATCGAGGCGGCGCTGGCGGGCGGGGCGTCCATCACCGACATCATGGTGTCGCGGCCGCCGATCGATCCGATGACCGCCGACATCCCCGCTCCGGCGCGGCTGGCCGAGCCCTATGAGGCCCTGCGGGAGGCCGTCGCCGCGCTGCCGGAGGCGCCTGTCGTGTTCCTGGCCGCGCTCGGCCCGCTCGCGCAATTCACCGCCCGGGCGACCTGGGCGAAGAACTTCTTCGAGGCCGGCGGCCTGAGGGCGGTCGGCGGCGAGCCGGCCGCCGATCTCGACGCACTGGTCGCCGCCTTCTCCTCATCGGGCGCCACGCTCGTCTGCCTGGCCTCCTCCGACCGGATCTATGCGGAGCAGGCCGGCGAAGCGGCACGCGCATTGTCGCGCGCCGGAGCCCGCTTCCTGTACCTCGCCGGGCGTCCCGGCGACCAGGAGGAGGCGTTCAGGGCAGCCGGAATCGAGACCTTCGTGTTCGAGGGGTGCGACGCCCTCGACATCCTTCGCAACGCCCACCGTCGGCTCGGCATCGCGGCCGGAGCGGACGACGCATCGAGCGCGGAGACCCGGACATGAGCCGCATCCCCGATTTCTCCGAGATCCCCCTGACGGACACGCTGGCACGGGCGGACGCCGGTGGCGCAACGCCTTGGATGACGCCCGAGGGGATCGAGGTCGCGCCGGTGTTCGGCGCCGCCGACGTGGCCGGCCTCAGGCATCTCGACACCTGGCCGGGCCTGCCGCCGTTCCTGCGCGGGCCCTATCCGACCATGTACGTGCAGCAGCCCTGGACGGTACGCCAGTACGCGGGCTTCTCGACGGCGGAGGATTCCAACGCCTTCTACCGGCGCAACCTGGCCGCCGGCCAGAAGGGCCTGTCGGTCGCTTTCGACCTGGCCACGCACCGCGGCTACGACAGTGACCATCCGCGCGTGGCCGGTGACGTCGGCATGGCCGGCGTGGCGATCGACAGCATCCTCGACATGCGCACGCTGTTTTCCGGCATACCGCTCGACAGGATGAGCGTGTCGATGACCATGAACGGCGCGGTGCTGCCCGTGCTGGCGCTCTACATCGTCGCGGCGGAAGAGCAGGGGGTGGCACAGGAGGCCCTGTCGGGGACCATCCAGAACGACATCCTCAAGGAGTTCATGGTCCGCAACACCTACATCTATCCGCCCGCCCCCTCGATGCGGATCATTTCGGACATCTTCGGCTACACCTCCCGGCACATGCCGAAGTTCAACTCGATCTCGATCTCCGGCTACCACATGCAGGAGGCCGGCGCGACGGCGGACCTGGAATTGGCCTACACCATCGCCGACGGCATCGAATATGCCCGCGCCGGCGTCGCCGCCGGGCTCGACATCGATCAGTTCGCGCCGCGCCTGTCGTTCTTCTGGGCGATCGGCATGAACTTCTTCATGGAAGTCGCCAAGCTGCGTGCCGCCCGCCTGATCTGGGCCAAGCTGATGCAGGAGAACTTCGCGCCCAAGAGCGACAAGTCGCTCAGCCTGCGCACCCATTCGCAGACCTCGGGCTGGTCGCTGACCGCGCAGGACGTCTTCAACAACGTCGTGCGTACCTGCGTTGAGGCGATGGCCGCGACCCAGGGCCACACCCAGTCGCTGCATACCAACGCGCTCGACGAGGCGCTCGCCCTGCCGACCGACTTCTCCGCCCGCATCGCCCGCAACACCCAGCTGTTCCTGCAGCAGGAAAGCCGCACCTGCGAGACCATCGACCTGTGGGGCGGTTCGTTCTACGTCGAGAAGTTGACCGCCGACCTCGCCGAACGGGCGCTCGCGCACATCCGCGAGGTCGAGGACCTCGGCGGCATGGCCAAGGCGATCGAGAAGGGCATCCCGAAGCTGAGGATCGAGGAGGCGGCAGCCAAGACCCAGGCGCGCATCGACAGCGGCGTGCAGACCGTGGTTGGCGTCAACAAGTACAAGCCGACCGCCGAGGAGGCGATCGAGGTCCTCAAGGTCGACAATGCCGAGGTACGCGCCCAGCAGCTGGCAAAGCTGCAGCGCCTGCGCGCCGACCGCGACGAGGCGGCGACCCAGGCCGCGCTTGACGCGCTGACCGCCTGCGCGGCGAGCGGCGAGGGCAACTTGCTCGACCTCTCCGTCAAGGCGGCCCGCGCCAAGGCGACGGTGGGCGAGATCAGCCTGGCGATGGAGAAGGTGTTCGGACGGCACAAGGCGGAGATCAAGGCGATCTCCGGCGTCTACAAGCGGGAGGCCGGAGCCATGTCGGACTCGGTCGCGAAGGTTCAGGAACTGGTCGAGGCCTTCGAGGAGAACGACGGCCGCCGGCCGCGCATCCTGGTCGCCAAGATGGGGCAGGACGGCCACGACCGCGGCCAGAAGGTGATCGCCTCGGCCTTTGCCGACCTCGGCTTCGACGTTGACATCGGGCCGCTGTTCGCGACGCCCGAGGAGGCCGCGCGCCAGGCGGTCGAGAACGACGTCCACGTCGTCGGCGTGTCGTCGCTAGCCGCCGGTCACCTGACCCTGGTGCCGGCGCTGAAGAGGGCGCTGGAGGATGAGGGCCGAGGCGACATCATGATCGTCGTCGGCGGCGTCGTGCCGCCGCAGGACTATGACGCGCTGCACAAGTCCGGCGCGACAGCGATCTTCCCGCCCGGGACAGTGATCGCGGACGCCGCCGCAGATCTGATCCACAAGCTCAACCGCGCGCTCGGCTACGAGCCGAAGCAGGCGGCGGAATAGGCGCGCGTCCCGGCGGGCAGCAGAAACCGGTCGACCGGCTGTCCCCCGGGCTATCCCAAAGCAGGAAGGCCGGTGAGGTCGCCGAGCACGGCGACCGGAGCGAGGTCGGGGTATTCGTCCGGCAGGCCGGCGCGGTTCATCCACACTGTGCGGAAGCCGAAGGCGGTCGCGCCGGCGATATCCCAGCGGTTGGACGACTGGAACGAGATCGTCTCAGGATAGACACGGAAGTGGGTCGTGACCAGTTCGTAGACGCGCTCGTCGGTCTTGTAGGTGCGCAGCGCATCGACGGAGAAGATCTCGTCGAGCAGGTCGGTGATGCCGGCCGCCTTGGCGGCTGCCTCGAGCATCTGCGGCGTGCCGTTGGACAGGATCGCCAGCTTGGCGCCGTTGTGCTTGAGCGTCGTCAGCACCTGCGGCACCTCCGGGTAGCAGTCGAGCGTCCAGTAGGCGTTGAGCAGATCGGCGCGCAGCGACCGGTCGGCGGCCGGAAACAGGGCGAAGGCGGTGTCAAGCGCCTGCTCGGTCAGGACCCAGAAATCCAGATACCGATGCATCAGCGCCCGCACCCAGGAATACTCGAGTTGCTTCTGGCGCCAGACGAAGGAAAACGCCTGCGGATCCGGACCAAGCTTTTCGGCATGCTTGCGCACGGCGGCGTGCACGTCGAACAGCGTACCGTAAGCGTCGAATACATAGGCCGTGTGCGCCATTGGACTGCCCCCACCAACTGCCGATTATTTAGGCGGCGATAGAAGACCGCGTGGCGCGGCGTCCGTCAAGCGTATTGTGCGTTGCACAAAGGTCGTGGCGGCGAGTCAGTCCGGCAGCGTCAGGGCACCGTCGGCGCCGAGCGGCCAGAACGGGTTGAAGCTGATCTCGAGCAGGTGGCCGCCGGGGATGGCGACATAGGCGCAATAGCCGCCCCAGAAGACCTTTTCAGGCGCCGTCACCGGCTCGGCGCCGGCGGCAAGCGCCTGCGCATAGGCCGCGTCAACCTCCGCCTCGCTGCGTCCGTTCCAGGCGAGCGAGACGGCGCCGCCCGGGCCGGACGGAATCGCGCGGCCGATGTCCGTTTCGAGGCTCCTGCGCGGGTAGAGCGCCAGCACGCTGCCGCCGGTCTGAAAGAAGACGACGCCGTCCTGGCTCTGGCGCGATGCGATCCAGCCGAGGCCGTCCTCGAAGAACCGGCGGACGGCATCGAGGTCGTCGACGGCGAGGGTGACGAGGCTGATCCTCTGGTCCACGGGACGGTTCCTTTCCGCAAGAGAGGCAGGAAAATTCCCGCTATGGTGAAGTTTGTGCGAACGAAGCGGGAACATCAAGGGGTGACGGAACAAATGACGGCGATTTTGTCGCGGTCGGCCCACCGGTGTTGACCCGGATGATCGAAGGGCGTTTTTTGCCGGACTGACAATTCAAGACGAGGGAGACGGCCATGAGCGGCTGGAGCGAGACCTGGACCTATGTCGACGGTACGTGGCACGCGGGCAATCCGCCGCTGATGGGGCCGCGCACACACGCCGCCTGGCTCGGGTCCTCGGTGTTCGACGGCGCGCGCTTCTTCGAGGGCGTGATGCCCGACCTCGACCTGCATTGTCGGCGCGTCAACGATTCGGCCGTGGCGCTTGGCCTCAAGCCGACCATGAACGTCGGCGCGATGATCGAATTAACGCAGGAGGGAGTCGCCCGGTTCGCGCCGGGAACGGCCGTCTACATCAAGCCGATGTACTGGGCGGAGGGCGATGGGCCTGGGGTGATTCTCGGCGATCCGGACTCGACCCGGTTCTGCCTGTGCCTGTTCGAGGCGGCGATGGCGCCGAAGGATGCGGCCATGTCGGTGACCCTGTCGCCGTTCCGCCGGCCGACGCTTGAGACCATGCCGGTGAATGCCAAGGCCGGCTGCCTCTATCCCAACAACGCCCGGGCTATGGGCGAAGCGAAGGCGCGTGGCTTCGACAACGCCGTCGTGCTCGACATGCTCGGCAATGTCGCCGAGCTGACCAGCGCCAACATCTTCATGGTCCGGGACGGGGAGGTGCACACGCCGGTGCCGAACGGCACGTTCCTGAACGGCATCACGCGCCAGCGCGTCATCGCGCTGCTGCGCAAGGCCGGATACGCGGTCCACGAACGCACACTGGCCTATCGCGAGTTTCTCGAGGCCGACGAGATCTTCTCCACCGGCAACTACTCCAAGGTGGTGCCGGTGAAGCGGATCGAGAGCCGCGACCTGCAGCCCGGTCCGGTCGCCGCCAGGGCGCGCGAACTCTACTGGGACTTCGCCCACGCCTGAGGCGCGGCGTCAGGGCGCGGTTCGCGCGGGCACCAGCACCAGAGCTGACGCGACCAGGAGCGCCACGGCCGCGGCGAGCGAGGGAAGCACGAAGCTGCCGGTCAGCTCGGCGCCGAGCCCGGCAAGCCAGGGGCCGACCATCTGGCCAAGGCCGAAGCTGGCGGTCATGACGGCCAACACGCGGCGCGGGTCGCCGGTGGCCTGGCGGCGCGCCTCCACCAGGCCGAGCGCGGCGATGCCGACGAAGGTGCCGCCAAGCAGGACCGCGGCGAGCAGTATGTTGGCGATGCCGGCCTCGATCACGCTGAGGCCGACGCCGAGCGCCTCAAGGACGCAGGCGAACGCGAAGGCCTGTGCCGCCCCGATGCGTGCAGCGACGCGGTTCCAGGCGAGTATCGAGGGTGCGGCGGACAGGCCGACGGCGAGCCAGACATAGGGCTCGACCGGGCGCAGGTCCGAACTGGTGCGCACGATGACCGAAATGAAGGTCGCGGTGATCACGTAGCCGAAGCCGTAGAGGCCGTAGGCGACGATCAGGCGCAGCAGCGGCGCCGACAGCGGTGCCTTCGACCGGTGTCCGTCGGCACCGGATCCGGCAGCAGTGTCGGGCGTGGCGGGCACGAGGAGGGTGGCGGCGAGCAGGCAGGCCAGCGTCGCCGCACCGCTGGCATACCATTGCCCGCGCCAGTCGACGCCGGCTGCGGCAAGCGCGGCGACGAGCACGGCGGTGAGCGCGATGCCGCCGCCGACGCCGGAAAAATGCAGCGCCGAAAGGCCAGGCCGGCCGGCGGCTGCGACGCGGTCGAGGACGATTGCCGAGGAAAACACGAGCACGAAGGCACTGGCGACGCCGCCGAGGAAGCGCAGCAGCAGGAACGCAGACATGCCTCCGGCCGCGCCCATTCCGGCCGTGGTGGCGGCGCTTAGCAGCAGGGCGCCGAGCAGCCAGCGCCGCCTGCCGCCGGGCAGGGTGCCGACGGAGGCGGCCAGCGCGCCGACCAGATAGCCGAAGAAGTTCGCCGACGCGATCAGCCCGGCGGCGGCCGGGTCGAGCGGCACGCCTTCAGCCATGTAGGGCAGGATGGGCGTGTAGACGAAGCGCCCGATGCCCATCGCCGCGGCCAGCGCGAGCAGGCCGCCAAGGGCGGTTGGAACGGGGCGGGAGGCGGCAGTATCCGGCACGCGGCGGAGTCCTCGATGGCGGGGCGACAGAGGGGATCGAGCAGGGCAGGAAAAGCCTATCCTGCCGATCCCGGCGCCAGCAAGGGCGAGCTTCGACGCAGCAATGAGTTGCCGCGAAACGCGAGCGCGCCCCGGACCGGCGTCAGGAGGGCGGCCGCCAGCCGGCGGCGAGCGCCTCCGCCTCGCTGCAGAACCAGCGTTCGCCCCGCGCCGGGTCGATCCGCGTCCGGGCGTAGGACGACGACCACGGCATGTGGTAGATCCGCCCGCGTTCGGAAATGTTGCCCTTGATCCGGCAGTCGCCGGGAGCCGTCTGCTGCGCGCCCGCCCACTTGCGGCTGCGGTAGTCCCAGGGCCGCTCGGCCGTGCCCGCCCACAAGCCGGCCCGCGCGCGCCGGGCGGTCGCCTCGTCGGCCTCGTAGGAGTGGGAATAGCGGGTGAAGGCGAAGGCATAGCCGTCGACGACCATGGCGCGGTTGAGGGTGCGTTCGCCGGCACGGCAGGTGGCGAGCAGCCGGCCGTAGGCGTCGCGCTCCGTTCCCGTGCAGGAGACGGGACCGGCTGCGGCCAGTTCGCGCAGGTGACGGGCCGCCGCCGCGCCGCACGGCCAGGACCGGCCGGAAGCGTCGAGGCAGGTTTGGCCCAGTTCCGGGGCATCGATGCCTTCCAGACGCAGCCGCTCGCCGTCGAGGACCAGCGTGTCGCCGTCGATCACGCGCAGCCGGCCGTCGGCCGGGGCGCCGGCAAGCGGCACGAGGATGACGCAAGTGGCGCAGGCAAGGGCCGCGACGACCCGCCGGAGCAGCTGGCGGCGCGCTTCAAACCGTCCAAGAATCAGCAACATGAAGGAAGTTTGACGCTCCTGCAGGCGAGGCAAAAGTCCGGCAGGCCGTGTACAGCCGGTTTTCCGTGGATGGACGCAGAACCGAACGTGCCGTGACGGCGTTCGCGTCGCGCGGCCCGCGGCCGTTTCGAGCCGCGACCGCAACGCAATACGTCCGATATCGTTCCCAGATTGGAAAGAAAAATATTTTTTTATTTCCGGCGGCCGGGACATTGCCGCCGGCTGCGAAGGCTCTTATCTTGCGGCTCGACGCCGGCCGTATTTATACGGATCTGCCGCCGGTCAATCGACCCACAGGAGGACGCACGATGTCTTTTCAATTGCCGGACCTGCCCTACGCCTATGACGCGCTCGGCCCTTACATGTCGGCGGAAACGCTGGAGTATCACCACGACAAGCATCACTTGGCCTATGTCAGCAACGGCAATAACCTGCTGAAGGACAGTGGCCTGGAGGGCAAGTCGGTCGAGGAGGTGGTCAAGGAGAGCTTCGGCAAGAACCCGGGTCTCTTCAACAATGCCGGTCAGCACTACAACCACATCCATTTCTGGAAGTGGATGAAGCCGAACGGCGGCGGCACCAAGCTTCCGGGCGCGCTCGCCTCGAAGATCGACAGCGATCTCGGCGGCTACGACAAGTTCCGCGCCGACTTCATCAACGCCGGCATCACGCAGTTCGGCTCCGGTTGGGCCTGGCTGGCGCTCAAGGACGGCAAGCTGGCGATCATGAAGACCCCGAACGGCGAGAACCCGCTGGTCCATGGCGCCGCGCCGCTGCTCGGCGTCGACGTGTGGGAGCACTCCTACTACATCGACTACCGCAACCTGCGGCCGAAGTACCTGGAAGCCTTCGTCGACAACCTGGTCAACTGGGACTACGTCCTGGAGATGTACGAAGCGGCCGCGTGACGCACCGGCCTGCGATCGTCTGGAATAGCCAAGCCCCGGCCACCGCGCCGGGGCTTTTTCGTTGCCGGCGTCCAGGGGCGTCAACCTGCCGCAGCCGCGTTCACGCCTCCGTGACTTCACCTTGTGTGCCGAATGGACGTGAATGGGAAAGGACCCGGTCGGGTCCCCTATCTATGAGGCAAGGGAGAGGACGATGCGAAAGACCATTTTTGCCGGCGCGGTGCTCGCGCTGTCGGCGCCCGCTGTTCTGGCTGCCGGCGACCCGGTTGCGGTGCGCAAGGCGACCATGCAGTCGGTCGGCGCGGCGGCCGCAGTGTCGGGTGCGATGATGAAGGGCGAACTCGCCTATTCGCCAGCGGTCGGCAAGGCGGCGATCGCGACCATGAATGCCGCGGCTCTGTCGTTCGGTGCCTTCTTCCCCGAAGGGTCGGACCTCGACGGCGACACCACCGCGGCGCCGAAGATCTGGGAGGACATGGCCGGGTTCGAGGCAACGCTTGCCAAGTTCGCCGAAGTCACCGGGGCGGCGGCGGCAGCCGCCGGCAAGGACGGTCCCGCGGACCTCGACGCCTTCAAGGCTGCGATGGGCCCCGTGATGGCGAGCTGCAAGACCTGCCACGAAACCTATCGCGTCCAGCGCTAGGAGCGAGGCCGTGCGCGCGCTGCTCGCCCTCATCCTTGCCGCGGTCCTCGTCGCGGTGTGGGGCGTGAGGATCGTAACGGCACCCCGGCCGCTGCCGGCCGAGGTGCTGGCCGCACTGCCCGAAGGCGACGCGGCTGCCGGCGAGCGCATCTTCTGGGCCGGCGGCTGTGCGTCCTGTCATGCCGCTCCAGGCGCCAAGGGCGACGACAAACTGCTGCTCGGCGGCGGCCTGCGGCTGGCGTCGCCGTTCGGAACCTTCGTGGCCCCCAACGTCTCCCCACATCCGGCCGACGGCATCGGGGCGTGGTCGGTCGCGGATTTCGCCAACGCCATGCTGACCGGCACTTCGCCTGCCGGCGAACACTATTACCCGGCGTTTCCCTACACCTCCTACGCCCGCATGACGGCCGGGGACGTGGCCGACCTGTTCGTCTTCATGAAGACCCTGCCCGCGGTGGCCGGCGTCGCGCCGGATCACGAGCTGTCGTTCCCCTTCACCGTCCGGCGCGGCCTCGGGCTGTGGAAGCGGCTCCATCTCGACCCTGAGCCCGTGGTGGCGCTTGCCGGGGCCTCGGAGCTGGAGCGGCGCGGGCAGTATCTGGTCGAGGGGCCGGGCCATTGCGGCGAATGCCACAGCCCGCGCAACCTGATCGGCGGGACGGACACGGCGCGCTGGCTGGCCGGCGCGCCTGCGGCGACCGGCGAGGGCTTCGTGCCCAACATCACCGGCGGGCCGGGCGGCATCGGCGGCTGGAGCGCGGCCGACATCGCCTACTATCTGGAGAGCGGCTTCACACCCGACTACGATTCGGTCGGCGGCGAGATGGTGGCGGTGCAGGAGAACATGGCCCGCCTGCCGGACGAGGACCGCCAGGCGATCGCGGCCTATCTGAAGGCCGTACCGGCGATGGCGGCCGCCCGCTGACAGCGGCAGGCCGGCCGCGTCACAGCGGCCGGCATTCGTGCGTGAACACCATATCGATGTAGCGGCGCATCATGACCAGATAGGCCTCGCAGTCCTGGCGGCTGGCGAAACAGGCCTCCTGGGAGATCTGGCGCAGGGTTCCGCTGCCGGTTCTGCTCTGGCCGCCGATCAGGCCGCGCCAGACCCCGGCGGTCTGCCCGCTGGCGCGATAGGGCCGACAATCGTAGGGCGTGCCGTAGACCTCCGGGACATAGTCCGGGTCGTAGGTCGGCGCGAACAGCAGATCATAGAGCAGGCCGGCCCGCGCGCTTTCCAGCGGCACGGAAACGGCGATCAGCGCGGCTGCGATGCAGGCGACCATGCGGGACTTCATCCGACAACTCCTCGTCCATCTTGCGGCGACCGGGACCATCTAGCACGTTGGCCGGTCCCTGGCTTTGATATAAGCCGTTTGTGGCGCGCGGCATACCGGCTCGTGCGCGGCCGGGCAGGGGAGCATGAATGGCCGGATCGTCGGACGCGGATGTCTTCGAGCGGCTCGGGCTGGCGGAGCTTCCGCAACAGCAGAGAGACGGGCTGGCGCGGACGATGCGCCAGGTCGCCCTCGCGGCGGGGACGACCGTGTTTTCCCCCGGCGAGGCCTGCGCCGGCTGGATCCTGGTCGAGGAGGGCTCGGTACGGGTGTTCCTGACCGCCGACACCGGTCGCGAGATCCTGCTCTACCGGGTCGGACCGGGCGAGAGCTGCGTGCTGACGACCGCCTGCCTGTTCGGCGAGGAGGTCTATGCGGCGACAGGCATCGCCGAGACCGACACGCGCGCGCTGCTCATCCCGGCGCCAACCGTGCTGAGCCTGATCGAGTCCTCCACAGGCTTCCGCCGCCTGGTCTTTCGCGGCTTCGGCCACCGCATCACCGACATCCTGGCGACGCTCGAAGACACGGTGTTCCACCCGCTGGAGGCGCGCCTGGCCAAGTTCCTGCTGGCGCGGGCGGATGCCGGCGGCGTGGTGGTGGCGACCCAGGCGGAGATCGCGGCGGAACTCGGCTCGGCGCGCGAGGTGGTCGCCCGCCAGCTCGGCCGGATGACCGGTGAGGGACTGGTCGAGCGCGAGCGCGGCCGTATCCGGCTGTTGCGTCCGGATCTGCTGGCGTGTCGCGCGGAAGCGGCGGGCCGATGACCGACAGGACAGTCCAGGATCGTGACTTGGTCACAGACGTGAGTGGAGGAGGATGGTATTTTTCCAAATGTTCTCAGGCCTTCGGCTACGCAGCGCCGGGGCGGACGTCGGAAAGGAATTACGCCATGACCACCAACATGGGCTCGCTCGACCGCATCCTGCGGCTCGTCGTGGGCATCGCCCTGGTTCTGTTCGCGCTGTTTGGATCCTCGGACATTGCCTGGAAATGGGTCGGCTGGATCGGCGTCGTGCCGATCGTCACCGCCGCGATCGGCTGGTGCCCGGCCTACACGATCCTCGGCATCAAGACCTGCAAGTCGGCCTGACCGGTTCCGTCCGGCCAGGGCAGGCGGCGTCACGGAGCGGCTCGCCTCTTGGCCGCCGCTCCCGTCGCGTTTTGAGCAAAGACGCTTCCCGTGCCTGTCATGTCCGTCCCGTCACCATCAGCGCGAAGGCCTGGACGAGGGCGACTTCCTTCAGGCGGTCGAAGCGGCCGGAGGCGCCGCCGTGACCGGCGTCCATGTTGGTCTTGAGCAGCAGAGGGTTGTCGCAGGTCTTGGTGGCGCGCAGCTTCGCCACCCACTTGGCCGGCTCCCAGTAGGTCACACGGGGATCGGTCAGGCCGCCGACGGCGAGAATGGCGGGATAGGCCTGGGGCGCGACGTTGTCGTAGGGCGAATAGGACGCGATGGTCCTGAACGCCGCAGGGCTGGCGCCCGGATTGCCCCATTCGGGCCATTCCGGCGGCGTCAGTGGCAGGGTGTCGTCGAGCATGGTGTTGAGCACGTCGACGAACGGCACCTCGCCGATGATGCCGGCGAACCTGTCCGGCGCCATGTTGGCGACCGCGCCGACCAGCATGCCGCCGGCCGAACCGCCGTGGGCGACGATGCGGTCGTGGCGCGTGAAGCCCTCGGCAACCAGATGCTCGGCGGCGGCGATGAAATCGGTGAAGGTGTTCACCTTCTTCTCGCGTCGGCCGTCCTTGTACCAGCGGTAGCCCTTCTCCTTGCCGCCGCGGATATGGGCAATGGCATAAACGAAGCCGCGGTCGACCAGCGACAGCGCATTGGTCGAGAAGGCCGCCGGAATGGCGATGCCGTAGGAGCCGTAGCCGTAGAGCAGGCACGGCGCCGAACCGTCCAGCGGCGTGTCCCTGCGATAGAGGATCGAGACCGGCACGGTCTCACCGTCGCGCGCCGGCGCCTGCAGGCGGCGGGTGACATAGGCGGCCGGGTCGTGGCCGGACGGCACCTCCTGCTCCTTGCGCAGCATGCGCTTGCGGGTTTCCACGTCGTAGTCGTAGACGCGCGAGGGCGTGGTCATGGACGAATAGGTGAAGCGGATGGTGCTTGTGTCGAACTCGTAGCCGTCGGACAGGCCGAGCGAATAGGCCTCCTCGTCGAAGGCGATGGCGTGCTCGATGTTGTCCACCAGGCGACGGATGACGATGCGCGGCAGCCCGTCCTCGCGCTCCAGGCGGATCATGAAATCCTTGTAGAGCGTGTGCGACAGGATCAGCCGCCCGGGCACATGCGGGACAAGGTCGTGCCAGTGCCCGCGGCCGGGGCTTTCTACCGGCGCGGTGACGATCTTGAAGTCCTCGGCGTCGCCGGCGTTGGTCAGGATATAGAAGGTGCCGCCGTTCTCCTCGACCGAATACTGCTGCGCGGTTTCGCGCGCGGCGATGAGTGCCGGCTCGGCGAGCGGATCGCCGGCCGGGATGGTCCAGACCTCGGACGTCTCGTGGTCATGGATGTCGATGACGATGTGGCTGCCGGACTGGGTCTTGCCGACGCCCATGAAGAAGCCCGGGTCGCGCTCCTCGAACACCAGCACGTCGCCGGCCGGATCGGTGCCGACCTCGTGGCGGAACAGTTTCGACGGCCGGTGGCTGGCATCGAGGCGGACGTAGAACAGGTAGCGCCCGTCAGCGGAGAAGACCCCGCCGCCGGCGGTGTCCTCGATCCGATGGTCGAGGTCCTTGCCCGTCTCCAGGTCGCGGATCAGCAGGGCATAGAATTCGGAGCCCTTGTCGTCGAAGGCCCAGGCAAGCCGCTTGTGGTCGGGCGAGTGCTCGGCGCCACCGAGGCGGAAATAGGCCTTGCCCTCGGCCTCTTGGTCGCCGTCGACGAGGATTTCCTCCGCGCCGCCGTCGCGCGGCGTGCGCGTCAGCTTCGGGTGCTGGCCGCCGGCGACGTAGCGCAGGCCGTAGGCATAGGGCCCGTCAGGCGAGGGAACGGAACTGTCGTCCTCCTTGATGCGCCCCTTCATCTCGGTAAACAGTCGCTCCTGCAGCGCGGCGGTCGGTGCCATGACATGGTCGAGATAGGCGTTCTCGGCGTCGAGATAGGCCTCGATGTCGTCGGCGAGCGCGGCACGGCCGTCGCGCATCACCTCCTGCCAGTTGTCGGCCCGCAGCCAGGCGTAGTCGTCGGTGCGGGTGACGCCGTGGATCTCGTGGGTGACGGGGCGCCGCACGGCGCGGGGGGGAAGGACGGTCTTGGTCATGTCGCCGAGGTAGGCGTTCTGCCGCGCGAAGGCAAGGGGAGGGGACGGGCCGACTGCGTATCCGAATTGACAGGGCCGGGGCAATCCAGCGAAGATTTTCTACTGAAGCCTGAACCGGGTGATGCCATGGAGCGGATCACGCAACTCGCTCGCCTGTCCGTTCTTCGCGCCTGGGGATTCTCGGGCCTGGCGATCCTCATGGTGATGATGGGGACCGCGTCCGACCTTGCGGCCAGCTTCTTCTTCGGCGCTTCGGGCGCCCTGGCCGTCTCCGCCGCCATGACCGTCTACGGCCTGACCTACCATCGCCGCCGCCGGGTCGAGGACACGGAGGTATGGATCATGCTGGCCGAGCAGGAACGGCCGGCCAGGCCGGTCGCCCGCATGCTGATCGTCACGGCCATGCGCGACCAACTGCTCGACAAGGCCTACTGGTCGGTGCGCCTGGCACTGGGGTTGTTCGCGGTGTCGATCGTGTTGCTGCTGGTGAGCGACCGGGCGTGAGGGTGTCAAGGGTGTGGTTCGATCCGGAGCGCGGTTCGATCCGGCTTGTCCTACTCCGACCTTGGCCGGGAGAGGGGGCTCACGCCACCGCCGGGGACCGGCGACCGCTTCGCAGCAGCAGGAACACCATGACGGCGATGTTCATCAGGTTCCAGGCGATGCCGTTCAGGAACGCGGCCTGGTAGGAGCCGGTGAGATCGTAGATCCAGCCCGACATCCAGCCGCCGAGGGCCATGCCGACGATGGTCGCCATGATGACCAGGCCGATGCGCTGGCCGGCTTCCCTGGCCGGCAGGTACTCGCGCACGATGACTGCGTAGCTCGGCACGATGCCGCCCTGCGACAGGCCGAAGATCAGCGACACGATATAGAGCGAGGTCAGTCCGTCGAAGGGGATGTAGAGGAACAGCGCCGCGCATTGCAGCACCGAACCGATCAGCAGGGTGCGCACGCCGCCGATGCGGTCGGCGAGCACGCCGGAGACGAGGCGGCTGACGATGCCGCCGCCGACCATCAGCGCCAGCATGTCGGCGCCGCGCGCGACGCCATAACCGAGGTCGGCGCAATAGGCGACGATATGGACCTGCGGCATCGACATGGCCACGCAGCAGCCGAGGCCGGCGAGCACCAGCAGACTCTGCAAGACCTTCGGCGACAGGCCGGTTTCGGCCGCGGCCGGCCGGGCATAGCCGCCGCGTGCGGCGAGTGCGGCATCGCTTTCCGGCACGGCGCGGGTGCGCAGGAGCAGCGCCAGAGGCACCATGGCGAGGACGCAGATGGTGGCGATGAGAAAATACGTGCCGCGCCAGTCGGACACCTCGAGGCCCCACTTAATGACGCTCGGCCATAGCGCACCGGCGAGGTAGTTGCCGCTGGCTGCGGCGGCAACAGCGATGCCGCGCCGGCGCACGAACCAGTGCGAGACATCGGCGAGCAGCGGGCCGAAGGTGGCCGCCGTGCCGATGCCGATCAGCACGCCCTGGGCCAGCGCGAAGGTCCAGATGTCGACCGACAGGGCGGCAAGGGAAAAGCCGGCGCCGAGCGCCAGCGCCGAGCCGATCACCGGCAGCACGATGCCGAAGCGGTCAACCCAGCGGCCGATCAGCAGGTTGCCCGCGGCGAAGCCGATCATGGTCAGCGTGTAGGGGATCGAGGCGTCGGAGCGGTCGACGCCGTAGTCGGCCTGGACCGCAGGCAGCACCACGACCACGCTCCACATGCCAACGCCGCCGAGCGTCGACAGCAGGATGGAGACGGCGAGGCGGAACCACGAATAGGGCCCATCCGGGGCATGGGCGTCGGTGACGGACAGAGAGGTCGGCAACGGCGGTCTCGCGGGACGGGGACAATGCTCCTGCGTAGCATCGCATGTCCTGGACGCACCAGAAAAAATCACGACGCGGCGCACCATGCACCGGGTCATCATGATGAATGGGAGGCGGCGGCGGCCGGCGCCGCCGTCCGGGTCCGCTCAGCGCGACAGGGTGCCGGCGATGTGGTCGGCCAGGGTCTTCGTCGGCCGGCCGATCAGCGTCGACAGCGTGGTGCTGTCGCTGAAGAGGTCGCCGCGGGCAGCACCGCGGTCGGAATCGGCGAGGATCTCGGCAAAGGGCTTCGGCAGGCCGGACGAGACCAGCAGTGCGGCATAGTCCGCCTCGGCGAGGTTGGTGAACGGGATCATCCGCCCGGTCCGGCGCGACAGTTCGGCCGCGAGATCGGCGAGGCTGAAGGCGGTGTCGCCGGCGAGCTCCAGCGCGCGGGTCGACAGGTCGTCGCCGGCAAGGACCGTGGCGGCGGCCACCGCATAGTCGTCGCGGCCGGCCGTTGAGATCCGCCCGTCGCCGCTCGCCCCCACCACCGCGCCATGGGTGAGGGCGGAAGCGATCGTCGCGTCGTAGTTCTCGATGTACCAGCCGTTGCGCAGCAGGGCGTGGGCGATACCCGAGCCGGCGAGCAGGGCCTCGGTCTCGACATGCTCCCTGGCGAGGGCCAGCGTCGAGGTCGGCGCGTTGAGCAGACTGGTGTAGGCGATGAAGCGGACGCCGGCGGTCTTCGCGGCCGTGATCACGGCCGCGTGCTGGGGCACGCGGCGGCCGATCTCGGAGCCGGAGACGAGCAGCAGGCGCTCGACGCCGGCCAGGGCCGGGACGAGCGTCCGCGGCCGGTCGTAATCGGCTTCGGCGATCTCGACGGCGTCCGAGGCAAGGTCCGCCGCCCTGGCTGGGGTGCGCACGAGCGCGCGGACCATGCCGGGGAGCCGCCCGGCGAGGTGCTTGAGGACGAGGCGGCCGAGCTGGCCATTGGCTCCGGTGACTGCGATCATGAGGGCTCCTTCGTCTTGAAGGGGATGATCGGACCGATATGGATCATGTTCTTACTTTTTGTTAGTACATACAAAAAGGTTAGTTTTGGAGGCGGCGGTGCGCGATCGCAACGAGGCGGGCGATGGAGGCAGGGGGGGCAGGAAAACCGGCGACGGGCGTTCGGACGAGAGCGAAGGCGGCTTTGCCCTCGCCCTGTCGGATCTCGTGCGGCGCGGCGAACTGTTCAGCGTCGACTGCCCCTCGCGCGACATCCTGAAGCACCTAACCAGCCGCTGGGGCGTGCTGGTGCTGATCGCGCTGCTGGAGGGACCGCACCGCTTCTCGGCGCTGCGGCGTAGGGTCGGCGGGGTCAGCGAGAAGATGCTGGCCCAGACGCTGCAGGTGCTGGAGGCGGACGGATTCGTGGACCGCACCTCTTATCCGGTGGTGCCGCCGCATGTGGACTACGCTCTGACGCCATTGGGTCAGGAGGCCGCGCACAGCGTGCGGATCTTCGCCGACTGGATCGAACTCAACGTCGGGCGGATCCTGGCCGAGCGCGAGCGCCGCCGGCACAAGGTGGCGGACTAGCGGCGGGCAGGGGATGCCCGCACGCCTGCCGGGCCTGTCTCAGCCGGCGTCCGGCTCCTCGGGGGTGAAGCGCATGGCCGTGCCGTTCAGGCAGTAGCGCAGACCGGTCGGCGGCGGGCCATCGGGGAACACGTGGCCGAGGTGGGCGTCGCAGGCAGCGCAGCGGATCTCGGTGCGCACCATGCCGTGGGAGAAATCGTCGAGTTCGACGATCGCCTCGGGCGATGCAGCCGCAAAGAAGCTCGGCCAGCCGCAACCGGCGTCGAACTTGGTGTCGGACAGGAACAGCGCCGCGCCACAGCACACGCAGTCGTAGCGGCCCTTTCGGAAGGTGTCCCAATAGGGTCCGGAAAACGGCCGTTCGGTGCCCTGGCGACGGGTGACATAGAACTGTTCTGGCGTGAGGTCGGCACGCCATTCGGCGTCCGACTTCACGACTTTCGCTGACGGCTTGCTCACGCCGGCTCTCCCCTCGCTGCTCCTGCGTCCGACATAGGACGGCGATCGACGGCCGGCAAGAGGCGCGCGCGGCGCCGTGGTGCCTGGCCCGCGGTGGGCAACGGCGACGACCGGTCAGAGCCGGTCGCCGGGAGCAAGCAGAACGCTGGTCACGACGCGATTGCGGCCGTCTTCCTTGGCCCGGTAGAGCGCGTTGTCGGCGGCCATCACCAGCCCCTCGGGCATGGCGATGCTGCCGCCGATGCGGGCGAAGGCGGTGGCGGCGCCGATGCTGACGGTCAGCACGCCGTTGCCGGCCGGATTGGCCTCGTTGGGCAGGCGCAGGGCCTCGACGTCGCGGCGCAGCGCCTCCGCGATGGCCGCCGCGGCGTCCTTGTCCGTGCCGGGCAGAATGAGCGTGAGTTCCTCGCCGCCGTAGCGCGCGGCGAGATCGCTAGGGCGACGGGCGGTCGCCCCGACCACGGCGGCAACGGCGCGCAGGCAGTCGTCGCCGACCTGATGGCCATACATGTCGTTGATGCCCTTGAAATGGTCGAGATCGATAAGGAGCAGGGAGATCTGCGACTTCTCGCGCAGCGTCCGCTGCCACTCGCGCTCCAGAGCGGCATCGAAGGCGCGCCGGTTGGCGAGGCCGGTGAGGCCATCGGTCTGCGCCATCAAGGCAAGCCGCTCCTCGAGTTCTTTGCGGTCCGTGATGTCGCGCATGGTGACGACGATGCCGCGCGCGGCGGTTGTCTCGCCGGGAATGCGGCGGGAGAAGCCCTCCATCCAGCGCAGCGAGCCGTCCTTGGCATAGACACGGAATTCTGCCCGGTAGCAGTCGAGTTCCCCGCTCGCAAGACGCAGGGACGAGGCGTTGAGGATCGGCAGGTCGTCCGGGTGGATGAACGGCGCCCACTCTTGCGTGATCTCCTCCGGGTGCCAGCCCAGGAGGTCGGTGACCGACGGCGAGACGTAGCGAATGGTCCGGTCCGGTCCGAGCTGGACGATCAGATCCATGGCCGTGTCGGCGAGCAGCTTGAAGTCGACCCCGTCCTCCGTTGAGGGGGAGCCGCGCAGAAACGCGACGATTTTCTTGAGCGGACGTAACATGCGCATTGCGCTCGCTGTTGGCGTTCGGTGTCTGTCGAATAACGCAGCCTAGCCGATGGCCGAGAACAAAAACCTAACGCAACGAAAACCTTTAAACGCGGTAGAAAAATCGTTTCAAGCTTTCTGAATATTGGAAAAAATGACGATGAATGCTGCCCTTGCGAAGGGGATGAGGCGCATTTCCTTTTCCTCTAAGCTTCCCTAGGATGACAGCGCACCCGTCGCGCCGCCTCGCAGCCGTCCGAGTTCCTCGTTCATGCTCCGCATCTTGATCGTCGCCGCATGCATCGTCATCGTCATCGCCGGACTGAGGGCGGCGGTGTTCTGGACCGTCCCGCTGCTGCTGGCGACCTTCCTGGCGATCCTGCTGGCGCCGGCGTTCCTGCGCCTGCGCGACTTCGGCCTGCCGACCTGGCTTGCGCTGACGGTGACGGTTGCCGGTCTGGCGCTCGCAGGGGCTGCGATCGTCGCCCTGCTGCAGGCGAGCCTCACGGACTTCGCAGCCCGGCTGCCCGACTACCAACAGACGCTGCGCGTCCAGATCGCCGACCTGATGCAGTCGATCGAGGACAACGGTTTTGTCCTGCCCGAGGAACTGCTGGCGCCGTTCACCGACCGGCAGACCGCCATGAGCCTGCTCGGCCAGATCGCCCGCACGCTGAGCGGTCTCCTGACGCAGGCCTTCATGGTGCTGATCTTCACCGCCTTCATGCTCGCCGAGGCCGCCGGGTTGAACCGCAAGCTCGACCTGCTCCCCGAGGTCTCGCAGGAAAGCCGCCTGGCGCTGCGCCGGAACCTGCAGAAGGTGCGCCGCTACCTGGCGCTAAAGACGGTGATGAGCCTGCTGACCGGTGCGCTCGTTGTCGTGATGCTCTGGCTGATGGGCGTCGAGAACGCGCTGTTCATGGGACTGCTGGCGTTCCTGCTCAACTACATTCCCAACGTCGGTTCCTTCCTGGCCGCGATCCCGGGCGTGCTGCTCGCCTTCATCCAGTTCGGTCCGGGCATGGCGCTGGTGGCGGCCATCGGCTATTTCGTCCTGAACACGGCGGTTTCAAACGGGATCGAGCCGCGTGTCCTCGGCGACAACCTCGGCCTATCGCCGCTGGCGATCATCGTCTCTCTGGTCGTCTGGGGCTGGGTTCTGGGCCCGATCGGCATGCTGCTCGCCGTGCCGATCACGATGATGCTCAAGGCCGTGCTCGAAGCCGGACCGTCGACCCGGATCTTCGCCCTGTTCCTCGGGGCGGCCGACGTTTCCCATCCTCGCAAGGACTGACCGTGGGTTGCGGAAGCATCGCCGGCCGGTCGGATGCGGTCATTTCGATGAAAAAAACTCTAGTCAAGTTGAACGAAAGCCTTAACTAACTCCCGCTAGCATCGCGAATCGGATTAATCCGAGACCGTCCTGTTCTGTTCAAGCAGCCAGAGTGAGTATGACGCCCGCCGCCATCGACACGACCATCCTCGCCGTGCTTGCGCCCTTCGCTGCGGCAGCCATCGCGCCCTATGCGACGCGGCTCTTCAAGCACAACGCCGCATGGGCGCTGGCGCTCGTGCCGGCCTGGATCTTCTTCCACTTCGCAGGCTTCGTCGGTCCTGTGGCCGAAGGCAGGACCTTCGTCGCCGCCCGCGAGTGGGCGCCGGCCTACGGCATCAACCTGTCATTCTACATCGACGGGCTGTCGACGCTGTTCGCGCTGCTGATCTCGGGCATCGGAACCTTCATCATCCTCTATGCCGGCGGCTACCTGAAGGGCCATCCCCAGCAGGGGCGGTTCTTCTCGTTCCTGTTCCTGTTCATGGGCGCGATGCTCGGGCTGGTGACCGGCGACAACCTGATCACGCTGTTCATCTTCTGGGAACTGACCTCGATCACCTCGTTCCTGCTGATCGGTTTCGACCACCTGCGCGCCGCCTCGCGCCGTGCCGCGCTGCAGGCGCTGGTCGTCACCGGCGGCGGCGGCCTGGCGCTGCTCGCCGGCTTCCTGCTGATCATCCAGGCGACCGGCGAAATCGAGATGTCGCAGGTGCTCAAGAGCGGCGACCTGCTGCGCGAGCACGCGCTCTACCTGCCGATCTTTCTGCTGGTGCTCGGCGGCGCCTTCACCAAGTCGGCGCAGTTCCCGTTCCACTTCTGGCTTCCCAACGCCATGGAGGCGCCGACGCCGGTGTCGGCCTTCCTGCATTCGGCGACCATGGTCAAGGCGGGCGTCTACCTGCTGATGCGCATGCATCCGGTGCTCGGCGGCACGGAGGCCTGGACCACGGTGCTGCCGCTGTTCGGCGGCGCCACGCTGCTGGTCGGCACCATCCTGGCGGTACGCCAGACCGACCTGAAGCTGATGCTCGCCTACACGACCGTCGCCTCGCTCGGCCTCCTGGTCATGCTGACCGGCACGAGCCACGAGAAGGCGCTGGAAGGGGCGGTGCTCTACCTGCTGGCACATTCGCTGTTCAAGGGCGCCCTGTTCATGGTCGCAGGCACCATCGACCACGAAGCCGGCACCCGCGACGTGACCAGGCTCGGCGGCTTGCGCAAGGCGATGCCGATCACCTTCGCAGCGGCCGCGCTTGCGGGTCTGTCGATGTCCGGCCTGCCGCCCTTCATCGGCTTCATCGCCAAGGAGGTGCTGTATTACGGCACCTGGGGCCTGCCGCAGGGCGCTCTGGTGCTGACCGTGGTCGCGGTCGTCGGCAATGCGCTGATGCTGGTGATCGCCGCGGGCGTCGCGGTCAAGCCGTTCTTTGGCCCCGAGGTGCATACGCCCAAGCATGCCCATGAAGGGCCGATCCTGCTCTGGGCCGGCCCGGTGGTGCTGTCGCTGACCGGCCTTGCCACGGCCCTGATGACCCATGCGACCGGCGATCTGCTCATCGGCCCGATGCTGTCCTCGCTCGTCGGCGCGCCGACGGCGGTGGAACTGCATCTGCTGCCCGGCTACATCTCCGCACCGCTGATCCTGTCCGCGATCACGGTCGCGCTCGGCATCGTGCTGTTCCTGCAACTGGACCGCCTGCGGGCGACCGTTGCCGCCGTGCTCGCGGCCATCGGCTGGGGTCCGGACAAAGGCTTCGACCAGGCGATTGCGGCGATCGTGCGCCTGTCGGCCGCCGTCACCCGCATCGTGCAGGGCGGCCGGATGCAGACCTACATGACGCTGACCTTCCTGATCACCGCACTGGCGGTTCTGGTGCCGGGCTACCTGGCAGACGGCTGGCCGGCCCTGCCGCCGCTGCCGCCTCTCCACTTCTACGAATGGGCGGTGCTGCTGATCGCGGTCGCTGGCCTTGGCGCGGTCCTCGTCGCCAGTACCCGCCTGACCGCGATCGTCTCGCTCGGCATCCAGGGCTTCGCGGTGGCGATGATCTTCATGCTGTTCGGCGCGCCGGACCTGTCCTTCACCCAATTCATGGTCGAAACGCTGTCCGTGGTGATCCTCGCGCTGGTGATGACCCGGCTCAACCTGGCCCCGCGCGATCATCGCGACGCCGCGGCGCGGCTGTTCACCGGCGCGATCGCGATCGGCGTCGGTGGCGGTCTGGCGCTGACGCTGATGGCGGTCACCCAGGCGCCGTTCGACACGCGCCTGTCGGAGTTCTTCAGCGCCTACAGCCGCACCATCGCCCACGGCCGCAACATCGTGAACGTGATCATCGTCGACTTCCGCGGCTTCGACACGCTCGGCGAGATTGCGGTGGTGGTGCTGGCCGGTCTGTGCGTGCTGGCGCTGATCCGGATCCGTACCCGGCCTGACCGCGACGTCGCCAAGGATGTCGCTGCATCGGCCCGCAGGGTCGGCGAAGCGGCGGAGGTCCACTGATGAGGACGATCATTTTCCGGACCATCGCGCCCTATCTCGCCGCGCTGATGGTGCTGTTCTCGATCTTCGTGCTTCTGCGCGGCCACAACGAACCGGGCGGCGGCTTCATCGGCGGCCTTATCGCGGCCTCGGCGCTGGCGATCTACGGCATCGCCTGTGGCGTCACGTCGGTGCGCCGGGCAATCGTGGTGCATCCGATGAGCCTGTCGGCCTTCGGCCTGCTGATTGCGACGCTGGCCGGCCTACCGTCGCTGATGATGCGGCAGGCGTTCATGACCAGCCAGTGGCTTGAGGTGCATGTGCTTGGCGTTCAGGTCGACCTGTCGACTCCCCTGGTGTTCGACATCGGCGTGTATCTCGTCGTGGTGGGGGCAATCGGCTCAATCGCCCTTGCGCTCGAGGAAAGGGAAAGCGACTGATGGAAGCCGGCCTCTCGATCCTCATCGGCCTGTTCTTCGCCGTGGCCGTCTACCTGATGCTGTCCAGGCAGCTCGTGCGCATGTTGCTCGGCATCGCGATCCTCGGCAACGCGGTCAACATGCTGATCTTCACCAGCGGCAGGCTGACACGCGAAGTGCCGCCGCTGATCCCCAACGATCTCTACGTTCCGGCGACGACGACGGCGAATCCGCTGCCGCAGGCGCTGGTGCTGACCGCAATCGTGATTTCCTTCTCCTTCTTCGCGTTCCTCCTGGTGCTGGCGTTCCGCGCCTACCAGGAACTGGGCACGGACGACGTCAACGAGATGCGCGTCGCCGAGCCGGAAGGCGAAGCCGGACCACCTCAAGGGTACTGATCCATGGCCGGTTCCTCCGTTTCCGTCGACCTTTCCCAGGCGATGGCGACCGCGCCGATGTCGGCCGCCGACTGGCTGGTCGTTGCGCCTTCGATCCTCACCATGGTCGGCGGCTCCCTGTGCCTGATCACCCGCAAGAACACGCAGGTACAGCCACGCATCGGCCTGGTCTTCCTCAGCCTGCTTGTCGTCAGCACCGTCGCGCTGCTGGCGCACGTGCTCGACAAGGGCGTCGTCACCATGGTGATGGGCAGCTGGCTGCCGCCATTCGGCATCGCCTTCACGGTCGACGCCCTCGGCGCCACGCTGGCTGTCATTGCCTCGATCGTCGCCCTGTGCGCCGGCATCTACGGCGCCGCGACGATCGACACCAGCCGTCGCCGCTATGGGTTCTATCCGTTCCTGCTGCTGATGATGACGGGTGTGTGCGGCGCCTTTCTGACGGGCGACGTCTTCAACCTGTACGTCTGGTTCGAGGTGCTGTTGATCTCGTCCTACGGCCTCTTGGTACTGGGCAACGACCGGTCCCAGCTCGACGGCGCGGTCAAATACGGCATTCTCAACCTGGTCGCCACCAACCTGTTCCTGATCGCGACCGGCTTGCTCTATGGCAAGTTCGGAACGCTCAACATGGCCGATATCGCGATCAAGGTGCGCGAGATCGAGATGAGTGGCACGGTGCTGTCGATTGCCGTGCTCTACCTGCTCGCCTTTGCCATGAAGGCAGCGGCCTTCCCGGTGAACTTCTGGCTGCCGTCTTCCTACCACACGCCGCGAATCGTGGTGTCGGCTGTGTTCGCCGGCCTGCTGACCAAGGTCGGTGTCTATGCGCTTCTGCGCGTGCTGGCGATGCTGATGCCTGCTGCCCGCGTCGAGATGGCCGACCTCGTGGCGCTTGTCGCTATTGCCACCATGTTGACCGGCGTCTTCGGCGCCCTGGCGCAGTCGGACGTCCGCCGCCTGTTCGGCTATCTGGTGATCTCGGGCATCGGTTCGATGCTCGCCGGTCTCGCCATTGGCTCGACCCTCGCCCTGTCCGGCACGATCTTCTATGCCGTCCATTCGATCATCGTCATGACCGCGCTCTACATGGCCGCCGGCGTTATGGGCGCCATGGGCGGATCGTTCGACCTGCGCCGGCTCGGTGGCCTCTACGGTGTCAGTCCGGCCTTCGCGGCCGTGTTCCTGGTGCTCGGCCTTGCCGTGGCCGGCCTGCCGCCGTTCTCCGGTTTCTGGCCCAAGCTGATGCTGGTCGATGCGGCGCTCGCGGGGGGGTGGACCTGGCTCGCGGTGACGATCCTCGCCAGCGGGCTGCTGACCTCGATCGCGGTCGGGCGGGTCTGGATATTCGCCTTCTGGCGCGGTGGGCCAGAGGGTACCGTTGACGGCGCCAGCATCGCTGCCCCGAAGCTAGCGGCCGAACTGAATTCTCCCGGCATTTGGCTGCCGATCGGCATCCTGACCGCGTTGGTAGTGTTGTTCGGCCTGCTGCCGGAATGGATGCTGGAGGTGTCGGCGCGCGGAGCAAGCGGTCTCGTCGACCCCGCCGGCTATTTGCGGTCCGTCTTCGGAGGCGCCCTATGATCGGCCTGTTCCTCGTCAACATCCTGATGGCGCTCGCCTGGGCGGCGGTGTCGGGTTCCTTTTCCGCCGTGAACCTCCTGTTCGGTTTCCTGCTCAGCACGGCTGTGCTGTACCTGATCCGCGAACAGATCAACACCGGCGGCTATTTCACCCGCTCGGGAAAGGTCGTGAGCCTGGCGGTGATGTTCGTCTACGAACTGGTGCTGTCGGCCTGGCGCGTCGCTCGGATCGTGACGCGGCCGAAGATCGTGCTGCAGCCGGGTATCATTGCCTATCCGCTGACCGTCGACCGGGATTTCGAGATCACGCTGCTGGCCAATCTGATCACGCTGACTCCCGGCACGCTGTCGGTCGACGTTTCCGACGACCGCAAGACGCTCTATGTCCATTGCATCGACGTGCCCGATCCCGAGGGCACTATTGCCGACATCAAGAACGGCTTCGAACGCAAGATCCTGGAGGCTTTTCGATGAGCCCGCTCGACCAGTTCGCCGACGGTTTTCTGGCCATTTGCGTGCAGGTATCTCTGGCACTGCTCTGCCTGTCCTTCGTGCTGATCGTGATCCGCACGGTGCGCGGCCCGACCCTGCCTGACCGGGTTGTCGCGCTGGACATGCTGGTCGCGACCGGGATCGGCTTCATCGCGGCGATCGGCGTTCTGACGGACTATTATCTCTACATCGACATCGCCATCACACTCGGCCTGGTCGGCTTCCTGGCCACTGTCGCCTTCGCTCGCTTCGTGCTCAACCGCGGCACTGCGGGCGACGAGACGATCCTGGCCGAGGTGAAGGACAGCATAGCCCGCAAGGAGACCGACCGATGAACGCCCTGATCGATATCCTGGTCGGCTGCGGACTGGTCGTGGGCGCCGCCTTTGCGCTGGTCGCCTCCATCGGCATCCTGCGCCTGCAGGACGTCTACATGCGCATGCATGCCGCTTCCAAGGCGGGCACCCTCGGTTCCGGTCTGATGCTGCTGGCGCTGGCGCTGCATGCCGGCGACCTCGGCGTCATTACGCGCGCCGTGGCGGGTGTCATCTTTTTCGTGCTGACCGCCCCGGTTTCCGCGCACCTGCTCGCGACGGCGTCCTACAAGGTCGGCTATCGGCCGTGCGCCGCCACCCGGATCGACGCGCTCGCCGACTCCAAGATCCGCAGGGACGCAGAGGCCAAGTAAGTTTCCCGCAAGGGCGGCGACGGTCCCGATCCACGCGGCGGCACCGTCGCCGTGCGACGGGCTATGTTCCCGATGGCGCATGGCCGGGACCACGATCATGCCAATACTGGGCCGATTGATCACAGAATCGACAAAATTCGAAAGGACACGTCCAATAAAATGTGTCTTATGGAGATGTTTTACTGTTTTTCTTATTGACTGGGGCTTGTCGACTGCCCGATCCGTCGATATAAGGACGACAACGTTGCCTATGCAGAAGAATCAATTTTTATCTGTGTGAGCTGAAAGTAAGGCGTTATTGCTCTTGAGCGGCTCACCAAGATCCTCGCATCGCGCAAGCATGATGAATCCGAGCAAGATATCTGGAACGGGTGAGATATGACTGACAATCCGGTAGACACGAACCTTATTGATCTTACGGCCGAAATCGTTTCTGCCTACGTGAGCAACAACACGGTTGCCTCGACGGACCTCCCGGCTCTGATCAATGATGTCTATACCGCCCTGCAGCGGACGTCCGGTGCCCAGGCGGAGCCGGAGCCGGAGCCTCTGAAGCCGGCGGTCCCGGTCAAGAAGTCGGTCATGCCCGACTACATCATCTGCCTGGAGGACGGCAAGAAGTTCAAGTCGCTGAAGCGGCACCTGCGCACGCACTACGACATGACGCCGGAAGAGTACCGCGAGAAGTGGGACCTGCCCGCCGATTATCCGATGGTCGCGCCGAACTATGCCGCCGCCCGGTCCGAACTGGCCAAGAAGATGGGCCTCGGTCAGCAGCGCAAGCGTTCCAAGTAAGCATCAGCGCGTCGTCGCGTCGACTTGAGGCCGTCCCGGAGGATCTCCGGGGCGGCCTTTCTCATGATGGCCTTTCTCATGATGGCCTTTCTCATGGTGGCCTTCCGTGCGGGAACGGCTCCCGCGGTTTCGTCCGCCCGGCGCGATAGCGCGCCCATTGGCGGGCGAGTTCGCCGTGGAGGCCGTCGAGGCGGTTGAGATCGCCGGTCCAGTGACCCGCGCGGCAGCGTGTCCGTTCCCCTCGTGCCGCCCGGACCAGGCGACGCAGCACCGCCCGGTGGCTGGGCCCGCCGGCAGGCGGGTCGACGGCTGCGCCCAGGTCCGCGAACAGGCGCGCCAGGAAGCGCGCATCTTCGCCCATGCCGGCCCGTCCATCTCCCGTCTCTGCCATCCGGTGCCCCATCTTTCGTTACGGATATCCACATTGCCACGGCACGCGGCGGCGGGGATTTCCCATGTTTTCAAAAAGCCCCTCAGGGGTAGTTAGGAAAGATATCCACCACTAAAAATTGAGGTAATAATATGTAGGAAAATAAGCCTACAAGTCGCTTCTGCCACGGGAGATCTGTCATGGAGCGTTTCGAAGGAGGGGATAGAAGTCAGCCTGCCGGAATCCTGCGGTCGCGCCGCCACCCGGCCTCCTGCGGAGACCACCTTGTCCGTGCCCGATTGGTGATGACCGAAGGCCTGATTGCCGAAGGCCTCGGCATCAGTCCGGACGAGATCCACCACTCCACGCGCGGCAGGGCGCGGTCGGCCGAGGCGCGCCAGATGGTGATGTATCTGGCGCATGTCATGCTGGGCCTGTCGCTCTGCGAGGTCGGCCGCCGCTATCGGCGCGATCGTTCGACCGTCGCCCACGCCTGCCGCAAATGGGAGGACCGGCGGGACGATCCTTACTGCGACACGTTCCTGACCGAAGTCGAGCAGATCGTGATGGGCGCATGCCGATTGCGCTTCAACCCCACCTGCGGAGACAAACGATGAACGGACCGGCGGTCGGAGCCGAGGCCCGCCTGCATCGGCGCGTGTTGAAGCGGCTGGCGACGGGGCCGTTGTTGTGGGAGGCAGGCGGGCGGGCACCCTGCCTGCGCGATCCTGCCGCGTCGGCCGATGCACCTGCGCTGGATCTGCCGGCTGGATTGCTGGAACGTCTGCGCGCTGCCGGCCTGGTCGCCGGCGAGCCAGGTGGTACGGTGCTGTTGACCGACGACGGACGCACCCACCTGCGTCGCCTGTTGTCAGGGAGGGAAGACCTGCGTGCCCAGCAGCAGGCGCAGGCGGTCGAACTGGTGCCCGACCCGGTCGGGCCTGGGCGGGTGCATGCCCTGGTCAATCTCGCGGAAAGCCCGCTCGCCTGGCTGGCACGGCGGCGCGACCGCAGCGGTGCGCCGCTGATCGATCCGGCTGCCGTCGAGGCCGGCGAACGCCTGCGTGCCGACTATACCTTCGCCGGCTTGATGCCGGCGCTAGCCGGCGGCTGGCGTACGGAGGTGGGGCCGGGACGCCATTGCCGAGCAGGCGGCGGCGCGGCGGGGGACCTCCCGGACCACGTGCTGGCGGCGCGCGACCGCGTCCGCGCCGCGCTCGACGCCGCAGGACCGGGCCTCTCGGGCGTTCTGGTCGACGTCTGCTGCCTGCTCAAGGGGCTGGAGACCGTGGAACGGGAAAGAGGCTGGCCGGCGCGGTCGGCCAAGGTGGTGCTTGGCCTCGCCCTGGGACGCCTGGCCGACCATTACGGCTATGCCAGCACGGCGCGTGGCCGTGCGAGGATACGGCCGCGTCGCCGGCGCGATTGATCCCCCTTGCGATGAGTTCCGTCAGGCGGCCTCGAGTGCGATCCGGGCGTCGTCGCGGATGCGGTTGACCATCGACTTGAGTCCGTTCGAGCGCTGTGGCGTGAGGTGGTCCTTCAGGCCGATGCGCTCGAATACCGCATCAACGTCGGTGGCCAGGATCTCGCGGGCCGTCTTGCCAGAAAACAGCGCCAGAACGATGGCGACCAGACCCTGCACGATCAGCGCGTCGCTGTCGCCACGGTAGCGGATGACCGGCTCGCCGGCGTCGTTGCGGCCGACGTCCTTGACCAGCCAGACCTGTGACACGCAGCCGCGCACCCGGTTCTCTTCGCTGCGTTCCGCTTCCGGAAACGGCGGCAGTTCCTTACCGAGGTCGATGACATACTTGTAGCGGTCTTCCCAGTCATCGAGGAATTCGAAGTTTTCCAGGATGTCGTCGAGAGGGGTCGTCATCGGTTCGTTTGGGCTCGCTGGGCGCGCTGGCCTGTGAGGGCAGGGTAGTCTTCGCCCTTCATATAGCTGGCAGGGCGGGCGGCGCAACCGCCCGGTGACACCGAGCGCCCCGGTTTCGGAGGCGTGGAAAAAGAAACGCCGCAAGCGGACAGGGTAGATCCCGCTTGCGGCGTTGCGGGAGATCCCGCCAAGGTGTTTGTCCGTCTCTCCGGGCCGGCTTCGGGTCAGGACAAGAAGCCGGTCGGGTCATGCGGGGCGCAAACCGCCGCCTTGCGAAGGGAGTGGAGGCCTTCGATCGGCGGCATTGCCGCGGTCAGGCTCGCTGGCCTGATCGCGGATTGGGCCGTGGCACCGGCCCAAATGGTGTCTCCGGAGCGGAGACCTTTTCGCTGACGGCCTGCCACGCAGGCTGCATGTCATCCGGGGTGAGCGTGCCGCCCGCGAGCGGGAGGGGCATATCGCCCGCGGCGGCCTGCTGTGTCTCGCCGGATCCGGACTCAAGCGACGTGTCCAGGAACTCGTAGACGATCTTCGCGCCGTCGCGGGCACGCGACCCGATGGCTGCAAGCGCCTGTCCCCCGGTCTCGCAGGCCTGCGGATTGCGGGTGCAGAACGTGGAGATGTCGCTCACTGTCGCCTGGGCCGCCATGAAGGCCTCGATCGGGTCGACCTTGATCTCCGCCGTGCTGGTCTCGTCCGAACCGAACGGGATCAGCATCAGCACCAAGGTTAGCCAGAAGGCTGTCCTCAGAAGAAAAAACATCGCGCTACCCTTCGAAGTCGATCCTGCATCCGGTTACCGTGCCAGGCGCGGACGCTTTTGTTGTTGAGACACCCTAGCATCGACATCCGAAAGCCCGGTTGCAGCGGGCCGTCGGATTTTCATCAAATACACGGCGCATTTGACTAAAAGGCGCGACGAATTCGTCTAAAGTTTTATCGAGACCGAACGAAGTGCCGGATTCGGCGAGGATTTTCCCCGAGCAACGATCGACGCCCTCCCGCTTGCCTTTAGCGTTCCTTAAGCGGTCCGCGCGAAAATCGCTCCAGTCAAGAATCTGGAGACGGAGGCCCGTCGGGGGTCCCGTTTGAGTGTGTTGCGTAGCGTATCTGCCCATTTGCCGGTTCTGGGTCAGGCGGTGTCCCGTTTCGTCGACGCCCTGATACACCCCTCCGTCGTCGATGACGACCTGAGAGCTCCCCGGCACAGGGCGTTCCTCATTGCGACCCTGGTCGCGGGTACTGCGGCGCTGATCCTGCTGCCGCTCTATCTCGCTCTAGTCGGGCCGACCTCGCTGCCGCTGACGCTCGGCCTTGCCTGGGCGATCGGGCAGTGGCCGCTGGCAATGTATCTGTCACGCACCGGCAACCTGGCCGTCGCTCATGGCGCGTCCGCTGGCCTGTTTGCCGTCTTCATCGGAGCCATGTGCGCTCTGACCGGCGGCATTCAGTCCTTCGCTGTCGTCTGGCTGTTGATGGCGCCGCTCGAAGCCGCCCTGTCGGGCGAGCGCAGGGTGGTCGTGCTGGTTGCCATCCTGTGCGCGGCCGAGGCAGCGGCGCTCGCCCTGTTCGCTCAGCCTGTGGCGGTCTTCGGCTTCGCCGGGCATATCGCCGGTCATGAGACGGTGTCGGCCCTGTTCGCGCTCGCCTATGCCTCCATGCTGGCGCTGCGAATCGGTCTGGAGCAGCATCGCAGCGAGAATCTCGTACGCGACCGCGACCAGCGACTGAAGCTGCTGTCGGAAAATGTCGATGATCTGGTCGCCGTGCTCGGCGAAGGCGGTGACGTGCTGTCCCTGGCCGGTCCCGCGGACAGGCTGCTCGGCGCGCCGGCGCGATTGATCCGCACCGACGGACTGTTCCAGCGGGTGCATGTCGCCGATCGGCCGTTGTTCCTCAAGACCGTCTCGGACGCCGCCTGCGACGAGGTGCCCCGCTGCGCCGAACTCCGCATCCGCACGGGTGCAACCCGGCCGGGCGAGGTCGGAATCGCCGACTATCGCTGGATGGAGATGACCTGCCGGCGCCCGCCGGTGCGGTCGGGCGCATCGGCCAGCGGGACTGTGGTGGCCGTGCTGCGGGACATTTCAGCCCGCCGGCTGCACGACGATGCCCTTGCCGCCGAGCGCAGTGCGGCGGAAGCAACCAGCGCGGCAAGGACACGGTTCCTGGCCAGCATCGGGCAGGAGTTGCGCACGCCGCTCAATGCCATCCTAGGCTTCGCCGACCTGCTACGCGCAGGGTCCTCTCCGTCCGACGACAGCCGCAGCCGCAAGTACATCGACCTCATTCATCAGTCGGGGACTCACCTGCTCCAGATGGTCGAAGATCTGCTTGACATGTCGAAGATCGAGGCCGGACGCTACGATCTGTCGATCGAGCCCTTCGACCTGCCCCAGTGCCTGGAAACCTGCCGGCACATGCTGGCCACCGAGGCCAGCGGCAAGGGCATCGAGATCGTCACCGAGGTCGACAACGGCCTTGGAGCCTTTCCGGCCGACCGACGCGCCTGCATGCAGATCGTGCTCAGCCTGCTGTCGAATGCGGTCAAGTTCGGGGCGTCGGGCTCCAGGATGGTTCTTTGTGCGCGGCGCGATCGCGACCGGGTCGAGCTGTCGGTCCGCGACAGCGGCCCCGGCATCGCCGCAACGGACTTGCCACGGCTCGGTCAGTCCTATTTCCGGACCAGGGACCCGGCGCTGTGCGAGGCCCCCGGGACCGGGCTCGGCCTTTCGGTGGTGAAAGCCCTGGCCGAACTGTATGGCGGCGCGATGACGGTGGACAGCCTGCCCGGCACCGGCACCTGCGTCACCGTCACGCTGCCGCTTCGGACCGCTCACGCTGGCGCCGCCGGCGAGGTCGGCGCCCTGAGGAATACGGCGTAGGGGATCGGAGGCGATGGCGCGTAGGCGAGACGTTCACGATCCCGAGCCCCGTGAAGGTATGATCGCGCGCGCCGGCAACGCGGCGCTCGACAATCCGGTCGCCGCCGGCGGATCCGTCGTCATGGCCCTGACCGGCTGCCTGATCGTGGCGAATGCGGTCGGCCTGCAGCCCGGCCGCCATCCGGCGCCCCTGCTGATCACGCGCGAGCGGCCGGCAGCCATCGCAACGGCCGAGGAGCGCACCGTGGCGACGTTGCCGGTATCCGCGCTGGTGCTCGACATCCAGACCGAGTTGCGCCGTCTCGGGCTCTACGAGGGCCTGCTCGACGGTCTGGTCGGGCCGGCGACCGAACGAGCGGTGCGCCGGTATGAACTTCAGGCCGGCCTGCCCGAGACGGGCGAGGCGACGGCGGCCCTGCTCGCCCGGTTGACCATGGAGCCGGACGGGACCGTCCTGTCATCCGATCCCGGTGTGCCGGTGCCTCGCCGCTCGCCGCTGGCCGCTGCGCCGGTAGCGGCGGAGACCACCGGATCGGTGCCGGCCCAGGACAGGCTGCTGATGCGGGTCCAGCAGGTGCTGTCCGATCTCGGCTACGGTCCCTTGCGGGCGGACGGCCTGATGGGCGACAACACCGCCAGCGCGATTCAGCGGTTCGAACTGGACCGAGGATTGCCGATCACCGGACGGGTCAACCCGACCCTGGTCGAGCGCCTTGAACAGGTCAGCGGCGTTTCGATCCAACCCTGAAAGGCGGACGCCCGGCGACGGCGGCATATCATGCGGGTCACATCCGACTTTTTCGTCCGCGCGCTCGTCCGCCGCGTCTTCGGCGAGGGCGGCTTTGCCGCTCCCGTGCGCAAGGGCGCGCCGGAGGCAGGCGCCATCTTCGTCGTTGTCGACCGGCTCGACGGCCGGCTCGATCTCTACGGCCCCGCACCGCAGGCCTATTTCTCCGAGACGCCCGATGGCCGCCTGTTCGAGCCCCTGATCACGGAGGGCGACCGCGCAGCGGTGGATGCACGACTCGCCCGCGAGATGCGGATGGACCCAGACTTCTGGGTGATCGAGATCGAGGATCGTGACGGCCGCAGCTTCCTGCCGCTGGTTGGGGAAAACTGATCGGGCGCAACGCACCGGCGCTGTCTCCCTCAGGAGGCCTGCCGCTCGCGATCCACGTCCTTTCGTGCGGGTGCTGGGGCCTCGGATCCGCTCCGAGACGCTTGGAGACGCGTTTCCTGGTGGAGCGGTGCATGGCGTTCGGGCGTAGCGGCTTGGCCGCCTTCAAGGACACGCCAACGCCCGACCAGGACCAGAGCCGCGGCCGGCGACAGCGCATCGTGAAAGGCGAGCAGCGCACGCAGCTGCTCGATCGACAGCGTCCGTCCGACGATACGCACCACAACGGTCGCAACGCTGGCCGGGGCGAGGCCGAGCGCCTTCAGGCACACGACCAGCGGCTCGCCGCTGGCGTCGACGGTGACGCGCGCGGCGAGGCCGGCGCTGAGACCGAGCGCATAGGCGATCTGACGTGCGAACGAGGCGCGTCCGCCGGTCAGGGCGGCTGCGACGATCCGTTGCAACAGCGCCGGCTTGAAGGCGGGCTGCGGCGCGCGTGTGCCACCCTGGCGGGCGCGATCGGCGAGCGCGCGCAACTCTGCGGCCGCGATCGCCCGCTGCCGGTTCGCGGCGTCGAGGGTCGGATAGTGGGCGATCAGGAGGTCCGACGGCAGCAGGGCGCGCCCGGCGAGTTCCGGGCCGATCACGGCCATGATCTCGGGACGTGCGCACAGGGCGGCCAAGGCCGGTACCGGCAGCAGCGGTCGGCCGTGAGCGATCAGCAGGCGCACGGCTGCCTCGTCGCCGCGCGCTGCGAGCCGTTCCAGCACGGACTCCGGCAACTCAGGACGGCGGGAGAGGGCGCGTCGCAGACTGTCCGGGCCGCGTTCGGCGACCGCCAGCAGGGTGTCCTCGGGCAGGACTGCAGCATGCAGAAGAACGGGATAGGCGACCAGGGGGTCAGGATCCGCTGCGAGGGCGTTGAGGACCTCGGGCGGTGCGTCCGGCGTGCGCGCCAGCAGACAGGCGATGCGGCGCCGGTCGCCGACAGGCGTGTCGGGCAGCAGGTTGAGGGCGAGTTCGCCGAACAGCCGCCTTTCGCTGCGGTCATGGCGATCACGCGCGACGAACAGCTCCGTCGCGGCCAGCAGCAGGCAGTCCCTGCGGGCCAGATCTCGCTTCGGATCAAGGAAGGATGTGCCGCGTGGCGGCTCGGTGCAGGTCATGGTGCTCGTCAACGCTACTCGATACCAGAAACGAGCCTAGCGGCCGTTTGCATAAAATTAGGTGCAAAGCGTTAGCATCCTGTTAACCCTGACCGCGCGTAATGAGTTTCAATCTACGTAAAGCGTCGCCCAGTGGCATAGCGGCCCGTGCGTCTTTTCGGGTCACCGGACCAACGGAGGAGACGATGGGCACTGTGTTGAACTTCGCCGCGGCCCGCCGGCCGATTTCCCGCAGACTGCTTCCGGCGATCCGATCGGGCGGCGGATCCGGTCAGGTGATCATCTTCCCGGGCGTCAGGATCGAGCGCGACACGCTTGATCTCGGCGTGCGAATCGGAACCATCGGGAGAACGGCCGGCCAAAAGGTGTCGGACCGCGAGTAGGCGCCGCCGCCTGGGGCCGCGCCGCTTGAATCCGTGCGGGGACGGCCCGATGGGCGCAATGACTGGCTTCGGACGAGCGGACGCAGGACGTGCTGCCTGCAGGCCTGCCGCGCATCTTGCGCCGTTGCTGGTCGTGCTCGCGCTGACCGGCTGCAGCCGGCCGACCGGCGATTTTGACCGCGCCGCGCCGTCGGTCATGCACGACACCGTGCTGCCCGCCGCCGGCGACCTCGCGGCACGCTACCGGGAGGAGCCGGTCTCCACCTTCAATCTGACCGACGACGAGAAGCTGCTGCGCGACCTTGGCTGGGGCCTGATCCGGCCGCCCTGGACGAAGGACTGGATCGGCGGCACGCTCGTCGAACTGACGCGCACCCGGATCCTGCCCGAGGAGCAGGGTCGGGTTCCCGTCGTGCTCTATTCCATTTTCCTGAACTCGGAGAAGTTCCGCTCCAGCAACGCACGCTACGACCGTATCGCCGCCGACGCGCGGGGCGATGCCAAGCTGGTGATGCCGTTCTGCGAGGTGGCGCGACGGGTCGAGCAGGCCGATGAGGAGCGCCTGCGCGCGCTGAACGCTCGACCGCTGGTCACCGAGGAGGCCTTCGCCGGCGCGAATGCACGGGTGTGGGAAAACCGCACCTACCTGCGCTGGGTGTCCCAGGCCCTGCGTTTCCGCATAAAGGCCTATCAGACCGCCGTCGATCAGCTGGAGATCGAGACGCCTTCGGGCAACCGGGTGTGGGACACCAACACCGCCATCAAGGACATGGAGAAGATGGTGCGCCTCGCCGAGGAGGATTGCGTCGCCGAGAACCGCTATCGCACCCCGGACGAGGTGCTCAAGTCACGCATCCTTACCGGCTGGTCGCGGGAGCAGCCGCCACTGCAGAAGTAGCGGCCGAGGTCTCAGCGGCTGCGCCCCGACAACGTCGCGCAGCGTGCCGCCGCCAGGCCGGCGTCGACGCTGCTCTTGTGCGCAGCATCCGGCACGAAGGCCCTCAGCAGCGCGAAGCCGTCCGATTCCTCGGTCTCGATGACGATCAGTTCGTCCAGGTTCTCCGGCGGGTTCTCGCGCAGGATCGACAACTGCTCGGGCGACAGGACCAGCATGGCCAGTTCGCCACTGCCCGACGTGCGGTTGTTGAGGCTGTATACGACTTCGCCCGCGCCGTTGAACAGACCGAGCGACCAGAACGGCGAGTCGACAGACGCAGACATGTGCACGGGCCCGTCCGTGAGGCGGAAGCGGCAGATGGCGTGTTTCATCGCGGGATCCAGCATCGGCAGGGGTTCGGAGCCGGGTGCGATGTCGCGCAGCACGTTAAAGGTACGGTCCGGACCGAACCGGGCCAGTTTCTCGAAGGCGTCGACACGCACGTGGCCGGGCACCGTCAGGACTACAAGTATGTGGACGATTCCGGCCAGCAGCAGCGTGGCGAGGACATAGAGCAGCGGGCGCAGCGGCAGGAACCGGGTCATCGGCAGTTCTTCCGGCTGATCTTCGGCATGGTCAGACCGGCGAGCGAGGAGCCGGTGGTGATTGGCGCGTCGTACAGGCGCAGGACGAACGCAAGGCCGTCGCCGTTGCCGGTGGGCAGCCAGTTGCCCGGCTGAGGGCGGACCGAGGCGACGATCTCGAAGCTGCCGTCGGGTCGGCGCAGCAGGTGGGCGCCGATCAGGTTGGAGCGGCCCGCGAGGGTCTCCACCAGCCGCCCATGGCTGTCCGTTGCGGTCAGCGTCCACAGTCGTGCCGGTGGGGTGGCGCCCTCGATCAGGTAGTCGCAGGCGGCGGTGAGCGTGGCCCCGGAGCTGTCTGTCTTCGCGGTGAAGGCGATACCTTCCCCGGAGGCGAGAGGGACGCGGCCGGTGCGGGCATACATGGCGGCCGAGTAGGGGTCAGCCTGCGGCGTGCCGGCATGGGGGTGGGTGCCCCAGACGCCTATGCGGACGGAATGGAACAGGCTTTCCCGATCGATGGCGTGATAGGCAGACCCGATACCGAGCGCCAACGCAGCGATTGCAACCAGAAACAGGGTGCCGGCGCGCACCAACGGATGCGGTCGGTATGGCCGCAGGATGGCGGGGACCTCGCTCGCCTGCCAGTCCGTTTCGGGATTGGGACGGAAGCCGGCCGTCACCGGATCACCGCTGCCGCTTCGGAGGCGTGCGGTCCGGCTGCGGCCGTCGGACGCAGGGCGTCGAGCGCGCGGCCGATCGACTGCAGGACCTCCGAGGCGCGCGTGTTCAGAATGCGCGGCTGGCTCGCTGCAGGTCCGTCCTGGCTGCCGGCGACCGGCGTCCTGACGAGCGCACCGGCACCGACGCCCGGCATTGGTGTCAGTTCGATGCCTTCGTGGGCATAGGCCATGTATTTCTGCCAGGTCATGGCCGGCAGGCTGCCGCCGGTGACGCGATTCGTCCCCGTGAAGTCGTCGTTGCCGAACCAGACCGCTGTGGTGAAGTTGCCCGTGTAGCCGACGAACCAGGCGTCGCGATAGGCCGAGGTCGTGCCGGTCTTGCCGGCGGCGACCACACCTTCGAGAATGGCCCGGCGACCGGTGCCGTTCTGCACTGCGTTGACCAGGATGTCGTTCATTTCGGCCACTTTGTCGGCCGGCAGGATGCGCGCCGGCGGCGCCTCCTCTCTGTCGCGGTCGTAGATCGTTTGGCCGGCGGAATTCTTAACCTCGAGGATGGCATAGGGCGTCGCCTTGTAACCGCCGTTGGCAAAGGCGGAGTAGGAGGCGGCCATGTCGATGATCGACACGTCGGACGCGCCAAGCGGCAGTGACTTGGAGATCTTGAGCTCGTGGCTGATGCCCATGGCGTAGGCCGTCTCGACGATCTTGTCGCGTCCGATCGCCTGGGCGAGGCGCACCGGGATGGTGTTGATCGAGCGGGTCAGGGCGTTCTTCAGCGTAACCGGACCGGCAAAACCGCGCGAATAGTTGCGCGGGCTCCAGCCGCCGATGCTGATCGGCGCGTCGGGTACGACGCTGGCCGACGAGTAGCCGTTCAGGAAAGCGGCCATGTAGACGAAGGGCTTGAACGACGAGCCGGGCTGGCGCAGGGCGTCGACCGCGCGGTTGAACTGGCTCTCGCCGTAGTCGCGCCCGCCGACCATCGCCCGCACCGCCCCGTCGGGGACCATCGACACCAGGGCTGCCGAGCGTGCCCGCCGTTCCTCGCCGAACTGGCGCAGGACCGATTCCACGGCCTGTTCGGCCTGGCGTTGCAGTGCCGGATCGAGCGTCGTGCGTACCGTCACGATGCGGTCGCGCGCGAGGGCGGGCTTGCGGCGGGCGAGCCGCTTGACCTCCGAGAAGGCCCAGTCGAGGAAATATTCCGGTGCCTGATCCTTGGAACGGTCGACGGCGACCGCTGGATTGCGTCGGGCGCCGATCACCTGCCCCTCGGTCATGAAGCCGGCCTGCACCATGTTGGTGAGCACCTCGTTGGCGCGCGCGCGCGCCGCCGGCAGGTTGACATGCGGGGCGTATTTCGACGGCGCCTTGTAGAGTCCGGCCAGCATGGCGGATTCGGCCAGCGTCAGCTCGCGCACGTTCTTCTTGAAATAGAAGTCGGCCGCCGCGGTGACGCCGAACACGCCGCCGCCCATGTAGGCGCGGTCGAGATAGAGCTTGAGGATCTCGCGCTTGGTCAGGTTCGCCTCCAGCCACAGGGCGAGGAAGGCTTCCTTGATCTTGCGCTCCAGCGTGCGATCGTTCGACAGGAACAGGTTCTTGGCGAGCTGCTGCGTGATCGACGAGCCGCCCTGCACGACCGTACGCGCACGCAGGTTCTCAACCATGGCGCGGGCGGTGCCGAAGATGTCGATGCCGAAGTGTTCGAAGAAGCGGCGGTCTTCCGTTGCCAGTGTCGCCTTGACGAGCGAGTCCGGGATTTCCTCCAACGGTACCGTGTCGTTGAGGACGATGCCGCGGCGGCCGATCTCCTTGCCGAAACGGTCGAGAAAGGTGACGGAGAAGTCGTCGGTGGTTCGCCAGTCCGCATTGCGCGTCGCCTCGAAGGCCGGCTGGGCGAAAGTGAGGACGACGATCAGACCCATCAGGCCGAAGGTGCAGGCATCGGAGCCGAGTTCGGAGAACACGCGCGGAATGCCGCGGGTGCGGAATCGCCGCAGGAGGCCGTCGTACCGTTCGAGAAGTCGTGCAAGGCCCGAGCCCGCGCGCCACAGGGCGGTGTCGACCCAGGCATCCGCCGACAGCAGGGACGCGGACAGCGACCAGCGGCGGCGCCGCTTCTGCCCCGGATCCGTCTGCTGGCCGCCCTGCCGGCTGTCAGGAGCGCCGCGACCGTTGTTGCCATCGAGATCGGAAGTCACCGCTCTGCTACCCGTGCGGAGGAGATCCTGATAAGGATCGGTTCGTGAAAATGGATAGTACCGCATAGGAACCCGAAACCGCACATGAAATCAATGACTGGCCCGGCATGCGCCAACGACGAGCCGTTCTGGCGCGTCAAGAGCTTGGAAGAGATGTCCGCCGCGGAGTGGGAATCGCTTTGCGACGGCTGCGCCCGCTGCTGCCTGAACAAGCTTGAGGATTGGGATACCGGAGAGATCGTCTGGACGGACGTCGCCTGCGCGCTGCTGGACGACGCGACCTGCCGCTGCCGGGACTACCCGAACCGGACCGCGACGGTGCCCGACTGCATTCAACTGACGGCGGTCGAAGTGCGCAGCCTGACGTGGTTGCCGCTAACCTGCGCCTATCGCCTGGTCCGGGAGGGGCGCGATCTCTACTGGTGGCATCCGCTCGTGTCCGGCGATCGGGACAGCGTGCACGCCGCCGGCATATCGGTGCGCGGCCGCACGGTGCCGGAAACCGAGGTCGAGATCGAGGACTACGAGGACCACGTGGTGACCTGGCCGGAGGAAGCGCCGGAGAGTTGCACGCTCCCCTGACGCTTCATGCTGAGCGTTGCTCCGGGACGGTGTCAGCCGACGTTGGCTGCCCGCGTGGTGGTCAGCGACTGGCAGAAGATCTTCGCGTATTCGCCGTTCCGTACCATGTGTGATTCGGCCGCGAATTTCTGGCCGTGGACCATGCAATAGGACAGGCTGAACGTCCCGGGGGCGACCATCCAATCCTGGGCCGTATTCTGATTGCAGTCCTTGATGGGGGTCGAGGCAAGGCACACCGCCACGTACACAGTATAGAGCATGTGATCGTTCCTTATCTTACGGCCCTGGGGAGGCAAGGCCGCGGCTCCGGCGTCGCAATCCGTATGCCAGTCATTTTGCGCTGCAGTATAGTTGGGTGCGGTGCAAAATGCCTTCAAGGGCATCAAGTCGCCGACGGTCTGCTTAAATTATACGCATTCAGCGGCGCGCGGATCCTCATGAACGGGCAATTTCCGGGATGTTACAAAAAAGTCGTTTATTATCAAATGTTGTACTGTGAATATTACCTAAAGGAAGATGGTCGTGGCCCGGTTCGGGCCTGATGTCACGGCCATGGATGTGTCCCGCGGGTCTCATCCGCGCCGAAAGGGCACCGGTGTTCACCTGCAGCAGGCCGTCTGCGCCAGGTTGCGCCCCGTCAGGCGGGGCCCGGCGCCAGAAAACCCGCTGCCGCCGCCAACTCGCTCTGGCGGATCTCGTGGCCACCGTCGTGCCAGACTTCACTGACCCTGCTGCCTTGCCGGCTGAAGTAGGCGGACAGCGCGTCGGTCAGCGGCGCGGGGCAGATCGGGTCGCTCCGTCCGGCGGTGATCAGAACGCGCAGGGTCGCGAGATCCGGGTTGGCTGCGGGTGTCCACGGAATCAGCGGATGCATCAGCACGATGGCGTCGAAGAGAGCCGGATCGCGGAACGCCACGGACGCCAGGATGTTGGCGCCGTTGGAATAGCCGAGGCCGACGACCTGGCCCGGAGCGATCCGTTCGCGGTGGGCTGCGATGAAGGCGGCCATCCGGGCGGTGCGGTCGGTGAGATCGTCCATGTCATAGATGCCTTCGGCCTTGCGCCGGAAGAAGCGCGCTGCGCCATGTTCGGACACGTCGCCGCGTGGCGCGATCACGGCCGCGCCGGGCAGGAGCTGGTCGGCGAGACCGAGCAACTGGCGTTCGTCGCCGCCCGTGCCGTGGAAGACGAAGACCAGGGGGGCGTCCGGTCCCGAGGCAGGCTTTTCGATGAAATGGTAGCTGTCGAGCGCCATGGCAGACTTCAGTCTTCGAGCGGCGGCAGATGCCGTTCCAGATACGCACGCAGATGCGCATGCTGGGTCGGCAGCTTCAGGGTTTCGCCGAGATGGGCAGTGTCCTCGTCGCGATCGAAGCCCGGCTCGTTGGTGGCGATTTCGAACAGCACGCCGCCGGGGGTGCGGAAGTAGATCGCCCAGAAATAGTCTCGGTCGATCACGGGCGTGACCTGGAACCCGGTGTCCATCAGCGCCTTGCGGACCTCGAGCTGGCGGGCACGGTCCTCCACGGAGAAGGCGATGTGGTGGACCGAGCCGGCGCCCTGCTGCGCGGCGGCGATGGACGGCATGATCTCGATGTCGATGACATCGGCGCCGTTGCCCGTGGCGAGGGCGAAGCGGCGGACGCCGTCGGCTCCATCGGTCTCCTCGTAGCCCATGAAGCCGAGGAGTTCGGCCGTGGCGCCGGCGTCGCGCAGCCGCAGGGCCGCGGAGTGGAAGCCGCGCACCGCGGCGTCCTCCGGAATGTCGGCACCGGTCCAGGGTGAGCGGGGGTCGTCGGCGACCTCGACCAGCGCGAAGCCGTCGCCGTCCGGGCCGGCGAACAGCAGGCGGTTCTCGCCGAACAGCGTCTCGTCCTTCAGCCCATCGACGCCGAGTGCCGTGAAGCGGTCGCGCCAGTAGGGCAGGGCGCCCTTCGGCACCGAGAAGGCGGTGGTGCCGATCTCGCCGGTGCCCGGCCGGCCGGACCGCGCGCCGGGAAACGGGAAGTAGGTCATCACCGAACCGGGCGTTCCGGCCGCGTCGCCGTAATAGAGATGATAGACGTCGGGGGAGTCGAAGTTGACGGTCTGCTTGACCCGGCGCAGTCCCAGCACCTTCGTGAAGAAGGCATTGTTCACCTGTGCGTCGCCGGCGATCGAGGTGACGTGATGCAGGCCGAGGATCTGGTTCAGCATGGCGTGTTGTCTCCCTGGTCGGGCAGGAGGACACCCGTGATGGGTTTCCTCCAGTCACACTGGCCAGATAGAGCGCGCCGGCACTCGGGATAAGGGGCGCGCTGCTCGACGTATCGTTCCCGTCTCGTGAACAGTCGCCAGATGCGGGCCGCGTCAGGAGGTCGGCGGGGCGACCGGGCGGACCGGCTGGAAGCTGTCGGCGGTCGCCATCTGCCAGTAGTTCGAATAGCCGGGGATGTCTTCGCCCGCGAGCAGGGCACCGGGCGCCAGCCAGCGCAGCGCCTTGCTGGCGGGCAGGACGTCGCCATGGCCCTCGCGCAGGTAGAAATGCGCCGGGGTGAACTCCTTGGGGTGCTCGAGGCCGGCGGCCGCGGTGAAACCTGCCAAGGCTTTCAAGGTGTTGCGGTGAAAGTTGGCGACCCGCTGGGCCTTGTCCGGCACCACCAAGGCCTGCTGGCGGCGCCTGTCCTGGGTGGCGACCCCGGTCGGGCAGCGGTTGGTGTGGCAGCTCTGCGACTGGATGCAGCCGATGGCGAACATGAAGCCGCGGGCGGAGTTGCACCAGTCGGCGCCCAGGCACAGAGCGCTGGCCAGGTCGAAGGCGCTGATCAGCTTGCCGCTCGCCCCGATGCGGATCCGTTCGCGCAGGTTGGTGCCGACCAACACGTTGTGAACGAAGGACAATCCCTCCTTGAGCGGGGTTCCGAGCCGGTTCGAGAACTCCACCGGCGCCGCCCCGGTGCCGCCCTCGCCGCCGTCGACGACGATGAAGTCCGGGGTGATGCCGGTCTCCAGCATCGCCTTGGCGATGGCCATGAACTCCCACTTGTGTCCGATGCACAGCTTGAAACCCGCCGGCTTGCCGCCGGATAGCTGCCGGAGCCTTGCGACAAACTGCAGAAGCTCGACCGGGGTCGCGAACGCGCTGTGCGCGGCGGGCGATACGCACTCCTCGCCGACCGCCACGCCGCGCGCCTCGGCGATCTCCTCGGTGACCTTGGAGCCGGGCAGCACGCCGCCGTGGCCGGGCTTGGCACCCTGGCTGAGCTTGACCTCGACCATCTTGACCTGCGGGTCGCTCGCCTGGGCGGCGAAGCGGTCGGGGTCGAAGCGGCCGTCCGGGGTGCGGCAGCCGAAATAGCCCGAGCCGATCTCCCAGATCAGGTCGCCGCCGAATTCGCGGTGATAGCGCGAGATGCCGCCCTCGCCGGTGTCGTGGGCGAAGGTGCCGAGCTTGGCGCCCTTGTTCAGGGCCAGGATGGCATTGGCACTGAGCGAGCCGAAGCTCATCGCCGAGATGTTGTAGAGCGAGGCCGAATAGGGCTGGCGGCAGTCCGGCCCGCCGATCGCCACCCGCGGCACCTCCGGCGCGTGTTCCTTCGGCGCCAGCGAATGGTTGACCCACTGGTAGTCCTCGGCGTCGACGTCGATCTCGGTGCCGAAGGGCATGTTGCCCTCCTCGTTCTTGGCGCGCTGATAGACCAGCGAGCGGCGCTCGCGCGAAAACGGCCGGCCGTCCTGGTTGGACTCGAAGAAATACTGCCTGAGTTCGGGGCGGATGTCCTCGAACAGGAAGCGCAGGTGGCCGATCAGCGGATAGTTGCGCAGGATCGCGTGGCGCGGCTGGACCAGGTCGCGGGTGCCGACGGCGGCCAGCGGCACGAGGATCGCCAGCGGCCAAGCAAGGGCCGGATCGGCGAGCAGGGCGAGGGCGAGGAACACGGCGCACAGCGCCAGGCAGGCATAATAGGCGAAGTAGCGGGGCGCGAGCATGCGGCGGCGGGTCCTGTCCTGAGACGGCCGGCCGCCGGGGAGGCGGCCGGGCCGGACCAGTGTCGCCGCAAAGGGGTTAACAAAGCTGGATCTGGGCCGGATCTTGGCCGGATCTGGGGGGCGGGGCTGGGCAGGGGCGCGGCCGGCGGGTCGCGCGCGGGCGGTCAGACGTCCTCGTCGCCGCCGTCGTGTCGCGGCCGGGTCGCCAGATAGAGCCCGGCGGCGACGAGCGGCAGCACGAGGCCGGCCTTCGGCCCGAGGCCGCCGGCGAGGCTGCGCGCCAGCACCAGAGCTCCTGAGATGCGGGCCGCCTGGGCGGCGGTCGCCGCCGCCTGCCGGCGCCGGTAGCGGCGCTCGGCGAGCACGTTGGCGAGCCCAGCCCGGCGGCGGCGAGCGCAAGCACGCCGCCGAGCACGGACAGGGCCGCGACGGTGCCGATCCGGCCAGCAAGCCAGACGGTCAGGGCAGCGCCGAGGAGCCCGGACGCGACGAGCCCGGCCGTCCCGGCGGCGAGCCACAGCAGCGCGGCCTGGCGGAGCCGGCGCGTCAGCGCCGGGCCGTCCAGCGTCAGGACTCCGGCCAGGGTGTGCGAGAGCGCCATCGCGCCGGCCGCTTACCGGCGCACCAGCAGGGCGGCGAGGAAGCCGACGCCGGCGGCGATCGCCACCGCCTGCAGCGGATGCTCGCGGATGCCGGCGCGGGCGCGCAGTTCCAGTTCGCGCTCGCGCGCGGCCAGCTCGTGGATCAGCGCCTCGCCGGTCGCGGCGGCCTTGGCGGTGGCGGTCTTCGTCTCGGTGCGCAGCGCGCGCGCGCCGGTCTCGCCAAGGCCGGCGATGCGGGCGGTCAGGCTGGACAGGTCGGCCTTGAGCGCTGCGATCTGCGCGGCGAGGTCGTCGCGGGTCTCTTCGATGGCGGGCTCGGTCTTGCTGTTGTTGGTCTTGATCGCTTGGGCGGTGGCCATGGGGGTCTCCTTCGATCTGGTGCAGGTCAATCGGGTTCGCCGGGCAAACGCGCGGTCGCTTCGATGGTTCCGCCGCGCCGCGGACCGAAACCTCGCCGCTCCGGCACCGCGTGGGCCCCGGGTCTCGCGCTGCTCGCCCGGGGTGACGGCGGAGGGGGGCGTGCCCTGCGCGCGCCCGGGCGATGGCTGCGGGCGAGGTATAGGAAAAAATTCCTTGACAGCGTGACGCTGCTCGGGTAGGGTTTTGCCATGATCCGAAAACTGCGCGCCGGGCGATGCCTTGGGGGCATGGCGGCGCGGGCGGCGCGGGCGGCGCGGGCGGCGCGGGCGGCGCGGGGCAGTGCCGGAACAATTACGGGACAGTGTGATGCCGACGCTGCGGGGCGGGGATAAGTCCTGTGCGGCGGAGCCTGCCGCTGCCGCTGCCGCTGCCGCTGCCGCTGCCGCTGCCGCTGCCGCGACCGGCCGCTGCCGTACATGTCGCGATCGACCGGATGGCCCAGATCGGCCGGTCCAGATCGGCCGGCCCGCCGATTGGATCCCCCGCAAGACGGGGATGACCGCGGTGGGTCGTCTGTCGCCAGCGACGTGCAGCCTGAGTCCGAAGAAGCCGCGCCAGCGACTGTTTCGAAGGATACGACCTCCGGAGCCTGCCGCCCATGGTTCGGGATGGGACCTTGCGCCCCTTCCTCACCATGAGGCTTGCGAGACGCGGGCAGCGGCAGGAGGCGTCGTGGGCAGCGAACAGAGGATATCTGTCATGACCGACGCGGACGAGAGCGGCGGCGCGCAGGCTTGCGCTCCGCGGGGCAATTTCGGGGAGGGGCCGGGACGCGACCCGGAGGAGGCGCTCGCGAACGCCCCGGACGGCGGTCCGGACGGCAATCGGGACGGCGCAGCGGCGGGCCTGGCGGGCGGGCGGAGTTATGTCAATCACGCGCCCGAGATCTGGGCCGAGGCGCGCCGGCTCTACGAGGAGACGGAGACGCCGGTCCTGTCCATCGTCGAGCGGCTGGGCGTTTCGGACAGCCAGGTGCACAACCGGGCGAGAAAGCACGGCTGGGTGCGACGCTCGGAGGTCGCCTCGGCGCTGGCCGAGGCGAGCCCGCAGGCGCGGGCGCAGATGGTCGCCCGACTGTACCGGGCGTTCGAGAAGCAGGTGGCGCGGCTGGAGGACCGGCTCGGCCGGCTGATGGCGCGCGAGGCGCGCCACGATCCTGCCGGCGACGGCCGGGGCGAGGCGGCAGCGGGCATCGAGAGCCTGGCCGAGGTCGACCGCACGGCCAAGACGCTGGCCAGCCTCGCCCGCACGCTCGACATGCTGCTGGCGCTGCAGAAGGCGCGCGCGGAGGAGACACGCCATGACGTCGACCCCGACGCCCTGCGCCAGGAGCTTGCGCAACGCCTTGGCCGCCTGCCGGAGGGAGGGCCGGATCGAGGCGGCTCTGGACGCGCTGACGCCCCAGGAGATGGCGTTCCTGCTGCATGACTGGCCGACCTTCGCCCATGGCCACCAGATGCCGCCGCCGGGAGCGTGGTCGCTGTGGCTGCTGATGGGCGGACGCGGCGCCGGCAAGACGCGGGCGGGAGCGGAATGGATCCGCGCCCGCGCGCTCGGCCACCGCTGGTGCGAGGCGGCCGTCGCCGGGCGCATCGCGCTGGTCGGAGAGACCTTCGCCGACGTGCGCGAGGTCATGATCGAGGGCGTCTCGGGCCTGCTCGCCGTCCACCCGCGCCACGAGCGCCCGGCCTGGAACCCGAGCCGCCGGCGCCTGGAATGGCCCAACGGGGCGGTGGCACAGGCCTTTTCCGCCGAGGACCCGGAGGCCCTGCGCGGGCCGCAGTTCGACATCGCCTGGTCCGACGAACTCGCCAAGTGGCGACACGCCGAGGAGACTTTCGACATGCTGCAGTTCGGCCTGCGCCTGGGGGCGCGCCCTCGCCAGCTGGTGACCACGACGCCGCGGCCGGTGCCGCTGCTCAAGCGGCTCATCGACCTACCCGGCACGGCGCTGACCCATGCGCCGACCAGGGCCAACGCACTGTTCCTGGCGCCCGGCTTCCTGGAACGCATCGTCGCCCGCTACCAGGGCACGCGGCTCGGCCGCCAGGAACTCGACGGCGAACTGATCGAGGACCGGCCCGACGCGCTGTGGCGGCGCGACGCACTGGAGGCCTGCCGGGTCGACCGGGCGCCCGACGCGCTTGTCCGCATCGTCGTCGCCGTCGATCCGCCGGCGACCGCGACCAGGCGCTCGGACGGCTGCGGGCTGATCGTCGCCGGGCTTGGCGCCGATGGCGTCGCCTATGTGCTCGCCGACCGCAGCCGGCGCCCGGCGCGCCCGGCCGACTGGGCCGGCGCGGCGGTGGCGCTGTGGCATCACTACCGGGCCGACTGCCTGGTCGCCGAGGTCAACCAGGGCGGCGACATGGTGCGCGCGGTGATCGCCGGCATCGACCCGGCGGTGCCGGTGCGCTGCGTGCGGGCGACGCGCGGCAAGCTGCTGCGCGCCGAGCCGGTGGCGATGCTCTACGACCAGGGCCGGGTGCGCCACGTCGGCGCCTTGCCCGAGTTGGAGGACGAGATGGCCGACTTCGGCCCGGGCGGCCTGTCCTCGGGGCGCTCGCCCGACCGGCTCGACGCCCTGGTCTGGGCGCTGAGCGAGTTGATGCCCGCCGGCCGCGGCGAGCCGCGACTGCGGCGGTTGTAGCGACGGCGGTGGGTGTGGCGGGGACATTGCCCTGCACTCTCCGCGTCGCCCCGGCCGCAGCGAAGCGGAGAGCCGGGGCCTACTCGCGGGCCCGTTGGCCGCAGGAACGAAGGGCGCGGCAAGCATTTCGCCGACAACCGGCGCTCTGGCACCGAGTGGCCCCCGGGTCTCGCTGCGCTCACCCGGGGTGACGGCAGGGGCGTTTGCGGAATCGGTTTGTAAACGTCTTCAAGCGGTCTTTCAGCCGGCGGAAAGGGAAGCGACGTCATGGTGTTACGCAGGTTTCTGGACTTGCTTCGCGCGCCTAGTGACTCGGCGGCAACGGTGGAGCGGAAGGCATCGCGGGCGGCGGCGCTGATCGCGCTGCACGGCGCCGGCCAGCCGGTGTGGAGCCCGCGCGACTATGCCGCGCTCGCCCGCGAGGGCTATGCCCGCAACCCGGTGGTGCATCGCTGTGTGCGCATGGTCGCCGAGGCGGCGGCGAGCGTGCCGTTCCTGCTCTACGACGGCGCGCAGGAGCTCGACACCCATCCGCTGCTCGACCTGCTCGCCCGGCCGAACGCCGCCCAAGGCGGCGCCGACCTCTTCGAGACGGTCTACGGCCACCTGCTGGTTGCCGGCAACGCCTATCTGGAACAGGTGCCCAACAATGGTGTCCCGCGCGAACTGCACGCCCTGCGCCCGGACCGGATCAAGGTGGTGCCGGGCGACGCGGGCTGGCCGGTCGCCTTCGACTACACCGCGCACGGGCGGACGCTGCGCATCGGCGCGGAGACCGACGACGGCATCGCGCCGGTGCGGCAGCTGAAGCTGTTCCATCCGCTCAACGATCACTACGGCTTCGCGCCGGTCGAGGCCGCGCAGGTGAGCCTCGACATCCACAACGCCGCCTCGGCCTGGAACAAGGCGCTGCTCGACAACGCCGCGCGGCCCTCCGGCGCGCTGGTCTACGGCGCGGCGGAGGCGGCGAACCTGTCGGCCGAGCAGTTCGACCGGCTGCGCGCGGAACTGGAGGACGGCTACCAGGGCGCGCGCAACGCCGGCCGGCCGCTGCTGCTCGAAGGGGGGCTCGACTGGAAGCCGATGGGCCTGACGCCCAAGGACATGGACTTCATCGAGGCCAAGCGCGAGGCGGCGCGCGAGATCGCGCTTGCCTTCGGCGTGCCGCCGATGCTGCTCGGCATTCCTGGCGACAACACCTATGCCAACTTCCAGGAGGCGAGCCGGGCGTTCTGGCGCCAGACGGTGCTGCCGCTGGTCCGCCGAACCGGCCTTGCGCTCGGCGCCTGGCTGGGGCCGGCGCACGGCGGCGCGCTGCGCCTGGAGCCGGACCTCGACGCCGTCGAGGCGCTGTCGGTCGAGCGCGAGGCGCTGTGGCGCCGGCTCGCGGCGGCCGACTTCCTGAGCCGCGACGAGAAGCGCCAGGCGGTCGGCTACGGCGTCGGGCCGGAGGCGGACGCGTGACCGGCGACCTGATCGAGGCCGTCCTGCAGCGCGGCGACCTCGCCCACCTGGCGCTGTTCCTGTGGGCGGCGAGCGCCTCGGCGCTGGGCCTCGCCCTGCTGAGGGAACTGGCCGCCTCGAACCGGCGTTTCTCCGACTTCGTCGACGAGATCGAGCGCCTGAACCAGATCTTCAGGCAACGGCGCGGCTGAACGTCTGCCGCCAAAGCCTTCACGCGACTCGCGTTTTCCGGCCCGTTGACTCGGTTTGAGAGGCCGCTGACCCGGCCTGCGAGCGGCCTGAGCCGGATTCGGAGCCGCAAGTCCCTGACTCCGTTTGCGAGCCGGCGAGCCCAACGAGGAGATGTCCATGATCACCGGCCTGTTCCGCCGCGCGCGGGGGCGCGCGCGCCACCGCGCGGTCTTCGCCCGTTTCGCCGGCTGCCTGTCGGCGCTGCTTGCCCCCGCACCGCGCCGGGAGCGGCGGCCATGAGCGGCGGCATCCCGATCGCCGGCTACGCCAGCCTGTTTTCCCGCCGCGACGGCGCCGGCGACACGGTCGTCCGCGGCGCCTTCGCCCGCTCGCTGGCGCGCCGCGGCGCGGACGGCATCCGCATGCTGTGGCAGCACGATCCGGCACGCCCGATCGGCGTGTGGGAGCGGGTCGCCGAGGACGGCGCCGGGCTCTATGTCGCCGGCCGCCTGCTGGCCGACGTCGCCCAGGCGCGCGAGGCGGCGAGCCTGATCGGCGCCGGCGCGCTCGACGGCCTGTCGATCGGCTTCCGCACCGTGCGGGCACGCGCCGGCGGCCGCGGCGCGGCGCGCGTCCTGACCGAGATCGACCTGTGGGAGGTCTCGCTGGTCACCTTTCCCGAGCTCGCAGGGGCGCGCGTGCGCCTCGTCGGGCCCCCTCGCAGCCCCTACCGGAGGAGCGACGCATGAGCATCCATTCCGATCCCGTCCTGGAGACCAAGGCGGGCCGCCCCGACAACGGCTCCGGCGCAGATCTTGGCCTTGGCAGGGACCGCGGCCTCGACGAGGTCTACACTGCCTTCGCCGCCTATCGCGACGCCAACGAGGAGCGGCTCGCCGAGATCGAACGCCGGGGGGCGGCCGACGTCGTCACGCTGGAGCGGCTGGCGCGGCTCGACGCCGCGCTCGACCACACCCAGCGCCGGCTCGACGAGCTGACGCTCAAGGCGCGCCGGCCGCATCTCGACTGGCCGGACCCCGCCGGGCCGTCGGCGCGCGGCGCCAGCGGCCCGGCGCTGGAACACAAGGCCGCCTTCGAGGCCTACATGCGCGCCGGCCGCGAGCAGGGCCTGCGGCCGCTGGAGGTGAAGGCGCTGTCGGCGGGCTCCGACCCGGACGGCGGCTACCTGGTGCCGGAGGAGACCGAGGCGGGCATCCTCAGGCGGCTCGCTGCCGTGTCGCCGATCCGCGCCATCGCCGGCGTGCGGCCGGTGTCGGCGAGCGTCTACAAGAAGCCCTACGCGATCTCGGGTCCGCAGACCGGCTGGGTCGGCGAGACGGCGGCCCGTCCGCAGACCAACGCGCCGACGCTGGCCGAACTGGCCTTCCCGGCGATGGAGCTCTACGCCATGCCGGCGGCGACGGCGACGCTGCTGGAGGACGCGGCCGTCGACATCGACGCCTGGATCGCCGAGGAGGTCGAGACGGCCTTCGCCGAGCAGGAGGGCGCCGCCTTCGTCGCCGGCGACGGCGTCAACAAGCCGACCGGTTTCCTGAGCTATCCGCGCGTTGCCGAAAGCGCCTGGGCCTGGGGCTCGCTCGGCACCGTCGCCACCGGCGCGGCCGGCGGCTTCGCCGCCCTCGACCCGGCCGACCGGCTGATCGATTTGATCTATGCCCTGAAGAGCGGCTATCGCCAGAACGGCCGCTTCGTCATGAACCGGCGCACCCAGGCGGCGGTGCGCAAGCTGAAGGACGCCGACGGCAACTACCTGTGGCAGCCGCCGGTCAGCGCCGGCGCGCCGGCGACGCTGCTGAACTTCCCCGTAACGGAAGCCGAGGACATGCCCGACATCGCCATCGACGCCCCGGCGATTGCCTTCGGCGATTTCCGGCGCGGCTATCTGGTCGTCGACCGCACCGGCGTGCGCGTGCTGCGCGATCCCTATTCGGCCAAGCCCTACGTGCTGTTCTACACCACCAAGCGCGTCGGCGGCGGCGTGCAGGACTTCGACGCGATCAAGTTCCTGGTGTTCTCGGCCTAGCCGCCGGCCACCCGCGTTTCCTCCCCACCTGGCGCCGGGGCCCGCTCCGGCGCTTTTTTCTTTTCTTGCGCAACGAGGCAGGGTGCCCATGACCGCGGTGCTGACGAACCCGCCGGCCGTCGAGCCGGTGACGGTGGAAGACATGCGCGCCCATCTGCGCCTCGCCCACGAGGCTGAGGACGCGCTGCTGGCCGAGCTGATCGCCGCCGCGCGCAGCCAGGTCGAGCGCGAGACGCGCCGCGCGCTGATCGCCCAGGGCTGGCGCGCCTATTTCGACGCCTGGCCGGCGGGACGGATCGTTCGGCTGCCGGTGGCGCCGGTCATCGCTGTTGCGGCGGTGACCGTCTACGGCACGGACGGCCTGCCGGCGGATCTCGACCCGGTCGACTGGCGCCTCGACGGCCCGGCGGCCCGGCTCAGGGTGGCTGCGGGAGCCGGCGGCGACGCGGCCAACGGCATCGAGATCGATTTCACCGCCGGCTACGGCGCGGCTCCCGCCGACGTGCCGGCACCCCTGCGCCAGGCGATCCGCCTGCTTGCGGCGCACTGGTACGAACACCGCGAGGCGGGGTCTGACCTCGCGCTCGCCAGCGTGCCGCACGGGCTCGACCGACTGCTGTCCGTCTACCGGGTGCCGCGGCTGTGAGCGGCGCCGGCTTGTTCCGCACGCCCGTGACGCTGGAACGGCCCGAGCGCACGGCGGCCCCCGGCGGCGCGGCCGGCACGCTGTACGTCGCAGCCGGCACCGACTTCGCCGCGACTCCGGGCTGCGCCGGCAGGACGAGGCCGTCGCCGGCGCCCGGCTCGACGGCGTCGTCAGCCACGAGATCCGCCTGCGCTACCGCGACGACATCGCCGGCGGCTGGCGTATCCGCGCCGGGGCGCGTGTGTTCCGCGTGCTGGCGGCGAGCGATCCGGACCTCGGCCGCCGCCAGATCCTGTGCCTGGTCGAGGAGGAAGGGGCATGAGCACGACTGCGGCCGAAATCGCCCTGCGCGACGCGATCCTGATCCACCTGGCCGGTGACGCGGAACTCGAGGCCCTGCTCGGCCCCGGGCGGCTGTTCGACGCGCCACCGCGCGGTCAGGCGTTTCCGTTTCTGCGCCTCGACGCGGTAACCGGCAGGCGACTGGCCGGGTCGGCCGAGGATGGGCTCGAACACGAACTGCGCCTGACCGTGCTGTCGCGCGCCGACAGCCGCGACGAGGCGGTCAAGGCGATCGCCCGCGTCGCGGCGCTGCTGGACGGGCCGGTGCTTGCGCTTGCCGGCCACAGGCTGGTCGACCTCGTGCCGGTCGCGACGGCCAGCGGGCCGCTGCGCGACGGGCGCACCTTCCGCGCCGAACTGGTGCTGCGCGCGGTCACCGAGCCGGCCGACTGATCCAACCAGACGAGGACACGACCATGAGTGCACAGCGCGGACGCGATCTCCTGCTCAAGCTCGACGGCGACGGGCTCGGCAGCTTCGTGGCTGTCGCCGGGCTGAGGGCCCGGCGCATCGCCCTCAACGCGGGGGCGGTCGACATCACCGCCGCCGACAGCGCCGGGCGATGGCGCGAGCTGCTGGCCGGCGCCGGCACCCGCACGGCGAGCCTGTCGGGCTCCGGCCTGTTCCGCGACGCGGCCAGCGACGCGGCGGTGCGCGCGCTGTTCTTCGACGGTGCGATCCGCGCCTGGCAGGTGGTGATCCCGGAGTTCGGGACGCTGGAGGGGCCGTTCCAGGTCACCGCGCTGGAATATGCCGGTCGCCACGACGGCGAGGTGACCTACGAGATGGCGCTGGAATCGGCCGGCGAGGTTACGTTCACGGCGGCCTAGGCGGACGAACGCCGCCGCTCTGGCAACGAGTGGGCCCCGGGTCTCGCGCTGCTCGCCCTGGGTGACCTCCGGGGGTGTGGCGGGGCGGTGGCCTGCGCTCGCCCCGGGTGATGGCCGTGGGGGAAGAAAAAGGTTCACGACAGGGAGGATGGCATCATGCCCAATCGGTTGCGGGGGGAGATCTCGGCCATGCTAGATGGCCGGGAATGGACGCTGGTTCTGACGCTGGGGGCGCTGGCGGAACTGGAGGACGCCTATGCCTGCGCCGATCTGCAGGCGCTGGTCGAGCGCTTCGCCGGCGGGCGGCTGTCGGCGCGCGACATGGTGCGCCTGATCGGCGCCGGCTTGCGCGGCGCCGGCAACGTGGTCACCGACGACCAGGTGGCGTCGATGACCGCACCCGGCGGCGCGCCGGGCTTTGCCGCCATCGTCGCCGACCTGCTGCGGGTGACCTTTTCGGACGCCGACGACGATGGGGGCGACGACGGGGAGGACGAGGTTGCGGAGACCGGCGCAAACCCTCCGCCGCCGCGGGGCTGAGCCCGGCCGCCGCGGCGTTTCCCTGGGCCGAGGCGCTGCAGGCCGGGCTCGGCAGGCTCGGCTGGACGCCGGAAACCTTCTGGCGTGCGACGCCAAGGGAACTGGCGGCGGCGCTCGGGCTTGCCCGGCGCGGTCGCGCGCCGGCACGCGCGGATCTGGATCGGCTGCTGCGGCGGTTTCCTGACCGGCCGGCATGCGCAAGCAACAGTCAGGAGTGAGCCATGGCCCGCGACGACGATGGATTTTCCGTGCCGCTGGACGATCTGGCGGCGTTTTCGCGCCAGATGGAGGCTATGACGCGTTCGGCCGGCGACTTCTCGCGCCTGGTGTCCGGCGGCCTGCGCGCGGCGCTGGTCGACGGCAAGGCGCTCGACGCGGTGTTCCGCTCCATGGCGCTGTCGCTGTCGAGCCGGGTGCTGGCCGGGGCGCTGCGTCCCTTGGAGACGCTGGCCGGCACTGCCGTGGCCGGTCTGGTCGGGTCGCTGGCGGGCACGGCCGCCGGGGCGGTCGGCCCTGGCGCACGCGTGACGGCCTTCGCCGACGGCGGCGTGATCGCGGCGCCGACCTATTTCGGCATCGGCGCAAACGGCGCGGGCGGTCTGGGCGTAATGGGGGAAGCGGGAGCGGAAGCGATCCTGCCGCTGGCGCGCGGCGCCGACGGACGGCTGGGCGTGGCCAGCCGTGGTGGCGCGGAGCCGAAGGTTGTCGTCAACGTGACGACGCGCGATGCGGACAGTTTCAGGCGGTCGGAAGCACAGGTTTCGGCGATGGTGGCCCGCGCCGTCGGACGGGGACGGCGCGGGCTCTAACACCGGCTTGAAGAGGAGGGGCTCAAGAGCCGGTGTTTTTCGCAGCGGCGATCATCGCCGCGATCTGGTCTTTCAGCTGAAGGCGCTTCTTCTTCAACTCCTCGGTGGCTTCGTCCGACGCCGGGGCGATCTCCGCCTCGATGCGGTGAATCTCCCGGTTCACCTCGTGATATTCGTCGGCGAGCCTGGCGAAATGCGCGTTGGAGACCTTCAGCGCGTGCAGCGCGTCGCCCGCGTCGGGAAACTCCTCGTGCAATTCGTGGGGAACATGACTCATGCGTTTTTTCTCCTTCTTCGAACCGACCATGGCCGGTGCCGCGCATGCGGTCCTTGAGCCAAATCAAAACGGCGCGGTTCTGTCGGGATCAGCTACATGATTCCTTTCCTCGACGAGAGCTTTCCGATCGCAGTTTCCTTCGGTGCGACCGGCGGCCCGGAGCGGCGCACCGAGATCGTCGCCCTGGCCGGCGGCCACGAGACGCGCAACGCGCGCTGGGCCGAGAGCCGGCGGCGCTACGACGCCGGCACCGGCGTGCGCTCGCTCGCGGACCTGCGGGCGGTGGCGGCGCTGTTCGAGCGCGCGCGCGGCCGGCTGTCGGGCTTCCGCTTCCGAGATCCCTTCGACCACGCCTCGACCGCCGACGGCACGCCGCCGGGGCTGCTGGACTGCGCGCTCGGCACGGGCGACGGCAGCCGGACGCGGTTCGTCCTGGTCAAGACCTACGGTTGGGGCGCGGCGGCCTACGGGCGAGCGATCGCCTTGCCCGTCGCCGGCACGCTGCGCGTGGCGCTCGACGGCGTGGAGCAGGCGGAAGGCGCAGCCTTTGCCTTCGACGCGGAAACGGCCGAAGTCGTGTTCGCGGTACCGCCGCCCGGCGGCGCCGAGGTCACGGCCGGCTTCCTGTTCGATGTGCCGGTGCGTTTCGACACCGACCGGCTGGAGATCAGCCTGACTCATTTTGCGGCCGGCCAGGCGCCGTCGATCCCGCTGGTCGAGATCCGGCGCTGAGGCAACGGAGACCTGCCCATGAAACATATTCCCGAGGCGCTCGCCGGCCATCTGGCGGGGCGGGTGACGACGCTTGCCGTCTGCTGGCTGGTGCGGCGCGCCGACGGGCTGGTGCTCGGGTTCACCGACCACGACCGGCCGCTGACCGTCGCGGGCACCCCGTGCCGGCCCGAGAACGGCCTGGAGGCGACGGCGGTGGCGCAGGGGCCGGGCCTGGCCGCTGCCGGCGGCGAGGTCGCCGGCAGCCTGTCGGGCCCCGGCCTGACCGACGCCGACCTCGACGCCGGGCTGTGGGACGGGGCCGAGGTCGAGGTCCATGTCGTCAACTGGGCGGTCCCCGACGAGACCGCGATGCTGCGCCGGGCGGTCATCGGCGAGGTGACGCGCGAGGGCCGCGCCTTCCGCGCCGAGTTGCGCGGGCTCGCCCATTTGCTGGGGGCGCGGCGCGGGCGAGTGTTCGCCCAGGGCTGCGACGCCGATCTCGGCGACGCGCGCTGCACGGTGGATCTAGACGACCCGGCCTACAGCGCCACCGGCACCCTGAGCGGACCCGCGCAGGCGGCAGACCTGATCGTGGACGGACTGGACGGCTTCGCCGACGGCTGGTTTTCCGGCGGGAGGCTCGAGGTGCTGTCGGGCCCGGCGAGCGGCCTTGCGGTCGCGATCGCCCGCCATGACGGGACAGCGGAGGGGGCGCGGCTGCGGCTGTGGCTGGCCGCGCCGGTGTCGCTCGATCCGGGAACGCAGGTCAGGGTCACCGCCGGCTGCGACAAGCGCTTTGCCACCTGCGCGCAGAAATTCGCCAACGCCGTCAATTTTCAGGGCTTCCCGCACATGCCGGGGACCGACTTCGTGCTGTCCTATCCCGGCCGCAACACCGGTGAGAACGACGGAGGCGCGCTTGTTCCCTGAACCCGCACCGATCGACCGCGCTGCGCTGATCGCCGAGGCGCGCACCTGGATCGGCACGCCCTATCGGCACCAGGCGTCGGCGAAGGGTGCCGGCTGCGACTGCCTCGGCCTGGTGCGCGGCCTCTGGCGGGCGTTTTGCGGCGCCGAGCCGGAACCGCTGCCGGCCTATGGCGCGGACTGGGCCGAGACGGGAGGCGGCGAGGCCTTCGCCGCGGCCGGACGACGCTGGCTGGTCGAGATCGACCCCGGCCGGGCCGCGCCCGGCGACGTGCTGCTGTTGCGCTGGAAGGACGGCGCACCGGCCAAGCATGCCGGCCTCCTCGCCACCGCCTCGACACTGGTCCACGCCTACGAGCGGGTCGGCGTGGTCGAGAGCCCGCTGGTGCCGGCCTGGCGCCGGCGTATCGCCCATGTCTTCGCCTTTCCGGGAGCCCGGCCATGGCAACCCTGATCCTGAGCGCCGCCGGCCAGGCGCTGGGCGGCGCCCTCGGCCTCGGCGGCTTCGGCGCCGTGCTCGGCCGGGCGGCCGGCGCGGTCGCCGGCACGCTGGTCGACCAGGGCCTGTTCGGCACGTCGCGCACGGTTCAGGCCGGCAAGCTCGCCGACCTGTCCGTGCAGGCCTCGACCGAGGGTGCGGCGCTGCCGCTTGTCTACGGACGGGTGCGCCTGTCCGGCCAGGTGATCTGGGCGACGCGCTTCGAGGAGGAGGTGAGCGAGGAGCGGCAGGGCGGCAAGGCGGGCGGCAGCGGCGGCACGACGGTGCGCGCCCATGCCTATTACGCCAATTTCGCCGTCGCCCTGTGCCAGGGACCGGTCGCCCGCATCGGCCGGATCTGGGCCGACGGCAAGCTTCTGGACATCGCCGGGCTGACCCTGCGCGCCTATCCGGGCAGCGCCGACCAGCCGGTCGATCCGCTGATCGCCGCCCACCAGAGCACGGCGCCGGCCTATCGCGGCACGGCCCATGTCGTGTTCGAGCGGCTGGCGCTGGCGCCGTTCGGCAACCGTATCCCGCAGCTCGCCTTCGAGGTGGTGCGCACGGTCGACACGCTGGAGGGCCTGGTGCGGGCGGTGACGCTGATCCCCGGCGCGGGCGAATTCGTCTATGCGCCGGCGCCGGTCACCGACCGGCCGCTGCCGGGGACGACGGAAAGCGTCAACCGGCACACCATGCTCGCCGCCAGCGACTGGCACGCCGCGCTGGACGAGCTGCAGGCGCTGTGCCCGGCGCTGGAAAGCGTCGCGCTGGTGGTCGCCTGGTTCGGCGACGACCTCAGGGCCGGCCACTGCACGGTGCGGCCGAAGGTGGAAGCGAATTCGCGCACGACCGCCGGCATGACCTGGTCGGTCGGGCCGCTCACACGCGGCGCGGCGCAGCAAGTCTCATACATCGACGGCCGGCCTGCCTATGGCGGCACGCCGGCGGACGCGAGCGTGATCGCCGCCATCCGCGACCTCAGGGCCCGCGGCCTGCGCGTCGTGCTCTATCCCTTCGTGATGATGGACATCGCGGCCGGCAACGGCCTGCCGGACCCCCATGGCGGCGCGGAGCAGGCCGCCTATCCCTGGCGCGGGCGGATTGTAGCGGCGGGCGACGTGGCGGCGGAGGTTGCGACCTTCATGGGTACGGCTGTGCCCGGCGATTTCCCCGTTTCCGGAGAGACGGTGGGCTATGCGGGGCCGGACGAATGGTCCTACCGCCGCTTCGTGCTGCACAACGCCCATCTGGCGCAGGCGGCTGGCGGCGTCGACGCCTTCCTGATCGGCTCGGAGCTGCGCGGCCTGACCCGCGGCCATGCCGGCGGCGGCAGCTATCCCTTCGTCGACGCATTGAGGGCGCTGGCGGCGGACGTGCGCGCCGTCACCGGTGCGGCCACGAAGCTCTCCTATGCCGCCGACTGGTCGGAGTACGGCGGCCACCAGGTCGCCGCCGGCGCGCTGCGCTTTCCGCTCGATCCGCTGTGGGCGGATCCGGCGATCGACTTCGTCGGCATCGACAACTACCTGCCGATGACGGACCTGCGCGACGGCGGCGACCCGGACGGCAACGACGACCCCTATGACCTCGCGCTGCTGCGCGCCGGGATCGCGGGCGGGGAATACCACGACTGGTTCTATGCCAGTGCCGCGGACCGGGGGGCGGGGCTGCGCACGCCGATCACCGACGGCGCCTACGGCAAGCCCTTCGTGTTCCGCGCCAAGGACCTGCGCGGCTGGTGGCAGAACGCCCACCACGAGCGCGTCGGCGGCGTCGAACTGGCAGGCCCGACGCCCTGGCAGCCGGCGTCCAAGCCGATCTGGTTCACCGAACTCGGCGTACCGGCGATCGACCGGGGCGCCAACCAGCCCAACGTCTTCGTCGATCCGAAGTCGTCGGAATCGCAGCTGCCGCATTTCTCCGCCGGCGCGCGCGATGACCTGATCCAGCGCCGGGCGCTGGAGGCGGCCTTGAGCTACTGGGACGACCGCCATCCGGAGCTGCCGATGGGCGATAACCCGCTGTCGCCGGTCTATGGCGGGCGGATGGTCGATGCCGCCAACCTGCACCTGTGGACCTTCGACGCGCGCCCGTTTCCGGCCTTCCCGACCTTCGCCGACGTCTGGGCCGACGGCGCCAACTGGCAGGTCGGCCACTGGCTGAACGGCCGGTTCGGCGGTGCCGGTCTCGGCGCCATCCTGCGCCGGATGCTGGCCGATTTCGGCATCGCGCCGGAGGACGTCGCCGTCGGCTCGCTGCCCCATGCGCTGGACGGGCTGACCGTGGCGGGGCCGGCGACGGCCCGCGAGGTGATCGAGCCGCTGCTCGATGCCTTCGGCTGCCTCGCCGTCGACCGCGGCACGCGGCTGGAGCTGATCCGACCGCCGCTCGTCCCGGTCGCGCGCCTTGCCGGCGACGATCTGGTCGAGACCGATCCCGACGCGCCGGTGCTGGCGCGGGTGCGGGCGCAGGCCGGCGAACTGCCGGCCGAGGTGCGCCTGTCGGGCGAGGACGCGGCCAGCGATTTCCGCCGCCTGGTCACCGCCTCGCGCCGCCTGGAGGGCGCGAGCCGGCACCTGGAGACGCGCGACCTTGCCGTCGTCGCGCCGCCGGAAACGCTGCTTGCGGCCGCCGACCGGCGGCTGCAACGGTTGTGGGCGGAGCGCGAGCGGGTCGAGTTCGCCCTGCCGCCGACGGCGCTGGCGCTGGAGCCCGGCGATCTCGTCGAACTCGACGGGGCGCCCGGCCAGGCCTTCGAGCCGGCGCTGAAGCTGCGCATCGAGGCGATCGAGGACGGGCCGGCGCGGCGCATCGAGGCGATGCGCACCGAGCCCGCCGCGACGCTCGCCGCTTCGCCCCGGCCGCGCGCCGGCGCCTGGCGCAGCGCCGATCTCGGCCCACCGCATGCGCTGATGCTGGACCTGTCGAAACTGTCCGACGGCGACGCCGACCGCGCGCCGCGGCTCGCCGTGTTCGCCAGGCCCTGGCCGGGCGGCTACGCCCTGCTGCGCTCGGCCACGGAAAGCGGCTTCCAGCCGGTGGCGACGGTCGACCGGCCGGCGACGGTCGGCCGGCTGGCAGAGCCGCTGGCGCCGGGCCCGGTCTGGCTGTGGGACGAGGCGACCCGGCCGCTGGTCGAGCTCTATGGCGGGACGCTGGAAAGCCGCGATCCGGCGGCCGTGCTCGCCGGCGCGAACGCGCTCGCCGTGCGCACGGCGGCGGGCGGCTTCGAGATCCTGCAGTTCCGCGGCGCGGAACTCGTCGGGCCGCGGCTCTACCGCCTGTCCGGCCTATTGCGCGGCCAGCGCGGCACGGAAGCCGAGGCGGGCGCGGGCGCGCCGGCCGGTGCCGACGTGGTGCGGCTCGACGCCGCCGTCGCGCAGGTGCCGCTCGACGACGATCTCGCCGGGTTGCCGCTCGCCTACCGGCTGGTGCCGCAGGGACGCAGCCTCGACGATCCCGCAAGCCTCGGCCTGTCCCATGCGGCGAGCGGGCGCGGCGCGCAGCCGCTGTCGCCGGTGCATGTGCGGGCCCGGCGCACGGCGGCGGGCATCGTGCTCGCCTGGATCCGCCGCTCGCGGATCGGCGCCGACGGCTGGGAACAGCTCGAGGTGCCGCTTGGCGAGGCCGCCGAGGCCTACGAGGTCGACGTGCTCGACGGCGCAGCGGTGCTGCGCACGCTGCGCGCGACGACGCCAGAGGTCCTCTATCCCGCCGCCGAGGAACTGGCCGACTTCGGCGCGCCGGTCGCAAACTTGACGGTCGCCGTGGTCCAGCTTTCCGAAACAGCCGGCCGCGGCCAGCCAGCAAAGGCGATCCTCCATGTCTGAAACCCCGAGATTGAAGCTGCCGCTGATCGCGGCGGCCCAGGCGCAGAAGCACGTCACCCACAACGAGGCGCTGGCGCGGCTCGACGCGCTGGCGCACCTGTGCTTCCTCGACCGCGACCTTGCGGCGCCGCCGCCGGCCGCCGACGGCGACACCTATCTGGTCGCCGCCGGCGCCACCGGCGACTGGTCGGGCCGCGACGGCGCGATCGCCCATGTCCGCGACGGTGCCTGGCAGTTCCTCGAAGCCGTCGAGGGGCTGACCGCCCATGTCGTCGACGAGGATGTCTTCGTCGTCTTCACCGGCGGGGCCTGGCGGGTCTACGCAGCGCTTCTTGCGCCCGTCGCCACGCTGGCGCAGGGCGGCTTCGGCTCGGCGGTCCGCTTCGCCACGCTCGAAACCCAACTGTCGGGCCTCGCCGGCCCGCATGCCGACACGGAGCCGATCATTCCCGACCGGGCGGTGGTGTTCGGCGTGTCGACGCGCACGGTCGCGACCGTGACGGGAGCCGCCTCCTACGACTGCGGTCTGGCCGGCGAAACGTCGAAATTCGGCGGCTCGCTCGGCGTCGCGGCCGGGTCGAGCAATGCCGGGGTGATCGGCCCGACCGCCTTCTACGCCGACACGGCCGTGCGCCTGACCGCCAACGGCGGCAGCTTCACCGGCGGCGCGGTGCGCATCGCCGTGCATTGTTTCCTGCCCGGAGTGCCGGGCTAGGGGCGGACGCGGCGGCTTCGCGGCCCTGGCCGCAAGGAGATCCCATGAAAACCAGCGACGAGGGACTGGGCTTCATCGCCCGGCACGAGGGCTTCGTGGCCACGGCCTACCGCGATCCGGCCGGGGTGCTGACCATCGGCTACGGCTTCACCATGGGCTCGCGGATCTTTGCCGGCTGGTGGCGGGCACGCCATGGACGGGCGCTCGCGCCCGGCGACCGGATCGGCCGGGCGCAGGCGGACACGGTGCTGCGCGCGCTGCTCGACGGCGAATACGGGCCGGCGGTGGCGCGCCGCTTCGCCTTCCTGCCGCAGCATCGCTTCGATGCCTGCGTGTCGGTCGCCTACAACCTCGGGCCGGGCGCGCTCGGCTGGCGCTGGGCGGCGGCCCTTGCCGCCGGCGACGTCGCAGCAGCGGCGCGGCTGCTCGAGACCACCGGCACGACGGCGGGCGGACGGCGGCTGGCCGGCCTGGTGCGCCGGCGCAAGGAAGAGGCCGCGCTGCTGCGGGCCGGCGACTACGGCGGCGCCGGCCGCAGCGTGCCGCGCCGCGCGGACGTGCAACTGCAGGACGACCAGCGTCTGCTCGCCAGCCTCGGCTACCGGCCGGGCCCGGTCGACGGCTTCGACGGGCCGCGGACGCGGGCGGCGGTGATGCGCTTCCAGCAGGACCATCCGCCGCTTTCCGTCGACGGCCGCATCGGCCCGGCGACGCGCGCGGCCCTGCGCCGGGCGCTCGACGCCCGCGCCGGCGTCCGGGGCGCGGGCGGCGCGGCGGTCGCCGGCGGCGTCGCCGCCCTGTCCGGAGGTCTGTCCTGGCAGGGGGCGGCGGCCTGTGCGGTTGCGGCGCTCGTGCTGGTGCTGCTCGCCGCGCTTGCCTGGCGCCACCGCGGCCGGCTGCGGCCCCGCCGGGCGAAATGAGGGTTTCGAATGCCCCGCCCTGGATGCCCTACCCCTGACTCCTTCCCGAGAGGGAAGGGAGGCCCGGCGGCAGGGACCGGCGGGATCATCGGTCAAGACCATCTGACGGAAAGGGCCAAGCCATGACCGGCTGGAAGACGCTCCTGTTCAACGGCGGCCTCGCCGCGCTCGTGCTCGCCGCCGAGATCCTGGATCACCTTGCGGTGGTCGACTGGCGCCAGATCGTGCCGCCGGGCGCCGCGCCGCTGGTGGTCCTGGCGATTGGCCTCGCCAACATCATGCTGCGCCACGTGACGCACGGGCCGGCCGGCTGGCGCGGCGGGGGGCGGCGATGATCGGCACGCTGCTGCAATGGCTGTCGGGCGGGGTGCTCGACCGTCTGCTCGCCCATCTGGAGCGGCGGGTCGAGGGCGAGACGGCGCGCCGGCGCATCGAGGCGGACCTGGCCGCCGAGGAAATCCGCGCCGAGATCGAGGCACGCAAGGTTGCGCGCGCGGTGCTGATCGCCGAAAGCGGCCATCTGCTGTCCGCCGGCCGGCTCGGCCGGCTGGTGTTCGTGCTGCCGCTCGGCCTGTGGTGGGCGGCCGTGTGCCTCGACAGCGTGTTTCATTTCGGCTGGCGGATCGCCGAGGTGCCGGTGCTGCGCGACTGGGGCGGGGCGATCGTCACCTCGCTGTTCCTGGTCGACGGCGCGCGCGGCATGGCGCGCGGACTGGCGGCGCGTCGCGGCGGTGTGGTGTCCTGAGCGGGCCTCGGCGAGGGGCCCTTGCGCTTGCCGCGGACGATCGTTCATGTGCTATTCAGGCGCGGGCCGCTAATCCTGGCGCCATGACACGCACATCCGGATCGACCATGGTCAGTCGACTCATCGCCGCTCTTCTTCTCATCGCCGCCAGTACGGCGCCGGCGCTCGCCCAGTGCCTGTCGCAGGGCGAGGCGCAGCAGGTCGTCGCCAGCGGCCGGGCCGCGCCGCTCGGCGCGGTGATGGGCGCGGTGCGCGGCGAGGTGGTCAAGGCGCAGCTGTGCCTGGAGGGCGGACGCTACGTCTACCGCCTGTCGGTGCTGGCCAACGGCCAGGTCACCACCCAGGTGGTCGACGCCAGCCGCTGACCGGACAAGCCACCAGGAACGGGAACCGCCATGCGCCTGCTTGTTGTCGAGGACGACGCCGATCTCAACCGCCAGCTAACCGAAGCCCTGACCGAGGCCGGCTATGTCGTCGACCGCGCCTTCGACGGCGAGGAGGGTCATTTCCTCGGCGACACGGAGCCCTATGACGCGGTCGTGCTTGACCTCGGCCTGCCCAAGCTCGACGGTCTGTCTGTGCTGGAGCGCTGGCGCCGAGACGGGCGCAAGATGCCGGTGCTGATCCTGACCGCGCGCGACCGCTGGTCGGACAAGGTCGCCGGCATCGATGCGGGCGCGGACGACTACGTCGCCAAGCCGTTCCACATGGAGGAGGTGCTGGCGCGCGTGCGCGCGCTGGTGCGCCGGGCGGCGGGGCACGCCTCCAACGAGATCGAATGCGGCCCCGTGCGCCTCGACCTGCGCGCCGGACGGGTGACCGTCGACGGCCATCCCATCAAGCTGACCTCGCACGAGTACCGGCTGCTCGCCTACCTGATGCACCACAAGGGCAAGGTGATCTCGCGCACCGAACTGACCGAGCATCTCTACGACCAGGATTTCGACCGGGATTCGAACACGGTGGAGGTGTTCGTCGGGCGGCTGCGCAAGAAGCTCGGCGGCGAGCCGATCGAGACCATCCGCGGCCTCGGCTACCGCATGGGGGACCCCGTTGAGGACCGAGGCTGAGGCGGGTGCGCCGGGTGCCAGGCGCTCGCTCGCCGCGCGCCTCGTCCTGGTCGCCTCTCTGTGGTCGACCGGCGCGCTCGTCGTCGCGGGCTTCATCCTGGTCGGGCTGTACCGGGCCGCGGGCGAGCGTGCCTTCGACAGCCAGCTCGAGGTCTATCAGAAGGCGATCATCGGCGCGCTGGCGCCGGTCGAGGGCGAGGCACTGAACCGGCCGGAAAACCTCGGCGAGCCGCGCTTTTCCCTGCCCTTGTCGGGCTGGTACTGGACCGTATCGGAAGCCGACGGCGGCGTTCGCGTGTTTTCCTCCGCCTCGCTGGTCGGCGATCCGCTGGCCGAGCCGGATCTCGGCGGACGCGACGCCGCCAGCGCCTTCGCGACCGGCCCGGGCGGCGAGGAGATCCGCATCCACCGGCGCGTCGTCGGCTTCAACGGCAAGCGCTACGTTATCGCGGTCGCGGGCAAGACCGAGACCTTCCGCCAGGAGGTGCGCGACTTCGCCGGCCAGGTCGCGCTGACGCTGGCGGTGTTCGGCATCGGCCTCATCGGAGCGGTGTTCCTGCAGGTGCGCATCGGCCTGATGCCGCTCGCCCGCCTGAGCGCCTCGCTCGCCGCCGTGCGCCGGGGCGACGCCGAGCGCATCGAGGAGGACCTGCCGCGCGAGATCGCGCCGCTGGCGGTCGAACTCAACGCCCTGATCCTGTCCAACCGGGAGATCGTCGAGCGCGCGCGCACCCATGTCGGCAACCTCGCCCATGCGCTGAAGACACCGCTGAGCGTGATCGCCAACGAGGCGCGCGCGACCGGCGGGCCCTTCGCGGACAAGGTCGCCGAGCAGGCGGTGCTGATGCGCACCCAAGTCGACCACCATCTGGAGCGCGCCCGCATGGCCGCCCAGCGGCGGGTGATCGGCGTGTCGACCCCGGTCGAGCCGGCGCTGGCGCGCCTGGCGCGCGCGATGGGGCGCATCCACGGCGAGCGCGGGCTGGCGATCGAGGCGGCGGCGCCCGGCGATCTGCGCTTTCGCGGCGAGCAGCAGGACCTGGAGGAGATGGCCGGCAACCTGATGGACAACGCCTGCAAGTGGGCCGCGCGCCGTGTGTCGGTGAGCGCGGCGGCGCGGCCGGGCGGGGAGGGCGGGCGCGCCCTGTTCGAACTGGTCGTCGACGACGACGGTCCGGGCCTGACTGCCGAGGAGCGGCGCGAGGCTGTCAAGCGCGGCCGCCGGCTCGACGAGACCGTACCCGGTACCGGCCTCGGCCTGTCGATCGTCGCCGACCTCGCTGCGCTCTACGGCGGGCGCCTGGAGCTCGACGATTCGCCGCTCGGCGGGCTGCGCGCGCGCCTGGTGCTGCCGTCGGTCTGAACCAATCTGCCGTTCGTGCGTTGCCCTTGGTGTCCGGATTGTGACGCACGACACGGACGGGGGCGGACAATCCGCCGACAGTGCGTGCGGATGTGGCCTAGTTCGGCCACAAAGTGTCACTATTTTAACGATAACGGCGCAGGATGGGCGAGACCGGCTGAGGCGGTTCCCCGGCTGCGGATCGTGGCGATGGAGTGCCAGATGCGGTGGTTCGGAATGGCATGCGCGGTGGTGATGGCGGCGGCCCTGTCGGGCTGCAACTCGCTGATGGGCGCCTCCGATTCGGGCGGCGCCGGCCTGTGGGGAACCGCCTTCGGCTCGTCGGCGAAATCCGTCGCCGAAGCCGAGGCCAGCGCGGCGATCACCAAGCTCCTGGAAGGCAACCAGGGCCTCGTGCTCGAGCCGTCCGACCGCCGGGTCGCGGCCGAGGCGCAGCGCCAGGCGCTGGCAGCGCCCGGCACGGGCGGCGCGGTGCGCTGGGACAACCCGAAGACCGGCCGCTCCGGGGAAGTGCGCCCGGGGCCGCGCTACCAGGTCAACCGCACCGAATGCCGCGAGTTCACCCACGAGGTGGTGGCGAAAGGCGCGGCGCCGGTCGCCGTGCGGGCAACGGCCTGCATGGACGGTGGCACCTGGCGCACGATCAGCTGATCGGCCGGCGCCGTGGCTCCGCCGCGGCGCCCCCCAGCACGGGCGGACCGTCGCGGAGCGACGCGCGTCAGGGTTACGAAATCCTTGCCGGACCATGCGAAGATTCGCCATTGCGGAAAATTGTCATGACTTTTCCGTGGGTTCTCCGGCGCGTCTCAACGTTTGTTTAAACGTTGGAATGATAGATCGGAGGTCGTGCCCTATTCCGTGTCGCTCAGCTCGAAACAATGACCGATCAGGCCATACTGACGAACAAGATCCGGTCCTACCTGCAGGCGCTGTCGCCGCGCGCGGTCGAAACGCTGGTTCGCGGGCTGGAGAAGGCGCGCGACAGCGGCACGGCGGACCCGCATGTCGAGCTGATCCTGGCCGCCTCCAGCAGCATCCTGCGCGCCGGTGCCGCAGTCGGCTCGGCGTCGCAGGCGAACGAGATCGCCCGTCGCAACCACCTGCAGCGCCTGTTCTTTTCGCCGGTCGACACCTTCGTCATCAACGAGCAGCTGCCGCGCAAGCAGGAGGGGCGGGTCTACCGACCCTATCTGACCGAGATCTGGAACTGGCTGGAGCGCGACGTCCTGCCGGACGACTTCCGCAAAGTGCGCGGCGCATTCGAAAAGCCGACCGTGGACGACGAAAAGGCGGCCCGGCTGGCCGCCAGGCTGCGCGAGAAGGCGCTCGAGGCCATGCTCGAGACCATGGCACGGGTGGAGCAGTCCGAACGCGAACGCCGCCGCCTCGGCATGGTGATCGGCGGCGAGCGGGCGATCCAGGACCTGTCCGACGTCACCAAGGTGTTCAAGGCCGAGCCCTGGCTCATGCCCTTCCTCAACCAGATGCCGCCGTCGCTGAGCGAGCGGCGGCTGAAGCAGGACACCGACGTCCTCAATCTGGTCGGCACCTATTCCTCCAGGCATCCCGACGCCGTGCCGATGATCGCCGCGGCGGTGCTCGACCGCGCCGATGCGCCGTCAAGCCTGGGCGCCTTCGCGCTCCGCCTCGGTCATGCCAAGGACGCCAAGGATCTCGGCAAAACCCCGTTCGCGCCGTTCGTCGACATGGTCATTTCCGAAGCCGAACGGCTCAACGTCCTGGCCAGGCAGCATCAGAAGCACAATCCGGATCCGGTCGCCTTTTCCGAGGCGGTGTCGAGCTATGCCAACCTGATCCGGGGCCTCGACCTCGACCTCGATCTCGCCGACTGCGACGAGTGGCGCGGTCGCATCGCCGAAACCCGGCGCGATGTTTCCCATATCGTCACCAACGAACTCCAGGGTGCCTGCGGCGCGGTGCGTCGCGCGCTGCAGGTGCCGCATGCGGGCAAGGACGGCACGCTCGAAGTCGACCAGCGCGCAGTCGACGACGCGGTCCGCGCGCTGCGGGTGGTTTCCATGGCCCGCGGCTCGGCGGAGACGCTGGCCGTGAACGAGGTCGGCAAGCGCACGCGCCAGACCGTCGAACAGACGCTGGAGATCGTCACGCGTTCGCTGCTGAGCGACCTGCGCAAGCAGAAAGGCGACGACCGCGAGGCGCACGCGGCGGCCGTCGACGTCGCCATCCAGCTGTCGGAGATCTATTTCGGCGCCGACTACGCGAGCCAGCTGCGCCGCAGCCGCCAGAACGCTATGGCGGATGAGGAAAAGAAGACCGGCACCTAGCCTGGCAGAACGGTCGCCAGACCGAAAATGCGGGCAAAAAAGCCGCTCGATCTCGGGCGCCGGACTTGCAAATCCTCCTCCGCGACCCAAGGTCACACGATCGTCTGTTGCCTTTGCCGGCTCGCCGCGATCTATATGGCCCCATGATGCTCTGGATCCTGTTCGCCCTGATGACCGCAGCCGCCGCCATCGCCATTCTGGTGCCGATGACGCGGGCCGCACGCGTCGACGATACCACCGTCGCCGCCGATGAGGCGGTGTACAAGGCGCAGCTCGAGGAGGTCGACCGCGACCTGGCGCGGGGCCTGGTCGACGAGGAGGCCGCGGCTGCGGCGCGCACCGAGATCGCGCGGCGGCTTCTGGCCGCCCGGCGCAGCGCCGGGGCAGGCATTGCCGCTTCCGGCTGGTCCTGGCCGGTGCGGGTCGGTCAGGCGGTGGCCGTGGTCGGCCTGCCGGCCGGCGCGCTTGCCCTCTATCTGGTCCTCGGCTCACCCGACTATCCCGACCAGCCGCTGGCGGCGCGCCTTGCCGAGCCAACCGAAGGCCAGCGGGTGGAAACCCTGGTGGCGCGCGTCGAGCAGCATCTGGCCAGCAATCCCGAGGACGGCAAGGGCTGGGAGGTTCTGGGACCGGTCTACATGCGCCTCGGCCGTCCCCAGGAAGCGGCCCGCGCCTATGCCAACGCGATCCGCCTGCTCGGGTCGACCGAGCAACGGGAGTCCGACTATGGCGAAGCCCTCGTCATCGTGAATCGCGGGATCGTCAACGCCGATGCCCGCGCTGCCTTCGAACGGGCGGTCGCGCTGGCGCCGGACGCGGTCAAGCCGCGCTATTTCCTCGCCTTGGCCCTCGGCCAGGAAGGCAAGCGCGCGCAAGCCGTTGCCGCCTGGCAGGCGTTGCTGGCCGGCGCCGCGGGCAACGAACCCTGGGTCGTGTCCGCGCGCGAGGAACTGGCGGCGCTGGGCGGCGAGGCGCCGGCGCTGCGCGGCCCGAGCGCCGAAGACGTCGAGGCGGCGCAGGACATGCCGGAGGCCGACCGGCGCGAGATGATTCTGGGCATGGTCCAGGGTTTGAAGGACCGCCTGGAAAGCCAGGGCGGCAGCGTCGACGAATGGCTGCGCCTGATCCAGGCCTATGCGGTGCTCGGCCTGACCGACGAGGCGAAGGCGGCGGCCGGCAAGGCCAGCGCCGCGTATCAGGCCGACGAAGCGGCACTTGGCCGCATCCGGTCGCAGATCAAGGAAATCGGTCTAGATTCCTGACAGGCTGACATAACAAGCTGGTAAATGGTGAGGGACGGAACACGACGATGACCAGAAAACAGCGCCGCCTGACGCTGATCGGATCCGCCGGCGTGGTGCTTGCCGCCGCGGTCGGACTCATCCTCTATGCTCTGAACGATCAGATCGTCTTCTTCCAGAGCCCGACCGACGTCATGACCAAGGCGATTCCCGCCGGCCAGCGCATCCGCCTCGGCGGACTGGTCGAGGACGGCTCGGTCGAACGCGGCGACAACGCCACGGTGAGCTTCCGCGTGACCGATACCGCCAACACCGTGCAGGTGGCCTTTACCGGCATCCTGCCGGATCTGTTTCGCGAGGGTCAGGGCGTGGTGACCGAGGGCGTGATCGGTCCCGACGGCGTGTTCCGCGCCGATTCCGTGCTCGCCAAGCACGACGAGACCTACATGCCCAAGGAAGTCGCGGATGCCTTGAAGCAGCAGGGCGTCTGGCAGGGCGAGGAAGAGACCAACTAGCGCCGGCTCGGGCGGGCGGATCGAGGGAGAGAGGGAACCCATGATCGTTGAAGCAGGCCATTTCGCGCTGGTGCTGGCCTTCGTGCTGTCGCTGGCGCAGTCGGTGGTGCCGATCTGGGGCGCGACCACGGGCGACCGCCGGCTGATGGACGTCGCCGCGCCGGTGGCCAACATGATGTTCCTGCTGCTGGCCGTCTCCTTCGGCGCGCTGACCTGGGCCTATCTGGCCTCGGATTTCTCCGTCGCCAACGTGTGGGAGAACTCCCATTCGGCCAAGCCGCTGATCTACAAGATCTCCGGCGTCTGGGGCAACCACGAGGGCTCGATGCTGCTGTGGGTGCTGATCCTGACGCTGTTCGGTGCGCTGGTCGGCCTGTTCGGCACCAACATCCCGGCACCGCTGCGCGCGGCCTCGCTCGGCGTGCAGGGATGGATCACGGCCGCCTTCCTGCTGTTCCTGCTGGCGGCGTCCAATCCCTTTGCGCGCATTGCCCGCCCGCCGCTGGAGGGCAACGACCTCAACCCGATCCTGCAGGACATCGGCCTCGCCATTCACCCGCCGCTGCTCTACCTCGGCTACGTCGGCTTCTCGATCACCTTCTCCTTCGCCGTCGCCGCGCTGATCCTCGGGCGCATCGATGCGGCCTGGGCGCGCTGGGTGCGTCCGTGGACCCTACTGGCCTGGGTGTTCCTCACCCTCGGCATCGCCATGGGCTCCTACTGGGCCTATTACGAACTCGGCTGGGGCGGCTGGTGGTTCTGGGACCCGGTCGAGAACGCCTCGTTCATGCCCTGGCTCGCCGGCACGGCGCTGTTGCATTCGGCCATCGTGATGGAAAAGCGCGAGGCGCTGAAGGTCTGGACCGTGCTGCTGGCGATCTTCACCTTCTCGCTGTCGCTGCTTGGCACCTTCCTCGTGCGCTCCGGAGTGCTGACCAGCGTGCACGCCTTCGCCGTCGATCCGGCACGCGGCGTGTTCATCCTGGCGATCCTGTGCCTGTTCATCGGCGGTTCGCTGGCGCTCTACGCCTGGCGCGCGCCGCTGCTCAAGCAAGGCGGCCTGTTTGCACCGATCAGCCGCGAAGGCGCGCTGGTGCTGAACAACCTGTTCCTGAGCGCGGCCTGCGCCGCCGTCTTCGTCGGTACGCTCTATCCGCTGGCGCTGGAAGCCGTCACCGGCGAGAAGATCTCTGTCGGCGCGCCGTTCTTCAACCTGACCTTCGGTCCGCTGATGGTGCCGCTGCTGATCGCCGTGCCGTTCGGGCCGCTGCTGGCCTGGAAGCGCGGCGACCTTCTGGCGGCGGCGGAGCGGCTCTACGCCGTGTTCGGCGTGGCGATCCTCGCCGCCGTGTTCGTGTTCTGGCTGTGGGGCATGGAGCGCGTGCTGGCTCCGCTCGGCGTCGGCCTGGCGGTCTGGGTGATGGCGGGTGCGGTGGCCGAACTGGTCACGCGGTCGCGGATCACGGAAGTGGGGCTCGGCCGGGGCCTTGTCCGTCTCGCCGGGCTGCCGCGTTCGGCCTTCGGCACCATGCTCGGCCACTTTGGCCTCGGCATGACGGCGCTCGGCATCGTCACCGCGTCGGCCTTCCAGGTCGAGCACGTGCAGACCATGCGGCCGGGCGACATGGTCGAGGTCTCCGGCTATCAGGTCACCTTCGATGGCGCTGCGCCGCGCCAAGGCCCGAACTACACCGAGCAGGTCGGCCACTTCACGGTCCGCTCGGGCGGCATCGAGGTGGCCAAGCTCGACCCGTCCAAGCGCGTCTACACCGCCCGCGGCATGCCGACCACGGAAGCCGCGATCAAGACCTTCGGCTTCTCCCAGCTCTACCTGTCTCTGGGCGAAGGGCGGGAGGACGGCGGCATGGACGTGCGCGTGTACCACAAGCCGCTGATCACCCTGATCTGGCTCGGCTGCCTGGTGATGTCCTTCGGCGGCATCGTGTCTATCAGCGACCGCCGGCTGCGCGTCGGCGCACCCAAGCCCGCCCGCAGCCGCACGGCCGGCGCGGGCCTGAGCCCGGCGGAATGAGGTCACAGGCATGACTCGCGTCGCCTCCCTCCTGATCGCCCTACTGGTCGCCGGCCTGGTTGCCGCAGGATCCGCGCTTGCGGTCGCGCCCGACGAGGTGCTCGACGATCCCGCGCTGGAGGCGCGCGCGCGGGCGCTGTCGGCCGAACTGCGCTGCATGGTTTGCCAGAACCAGTCGATCGACGACAGCGACGCGCCGCTGGCCAAGGACCTGCGCGTCCTGGTGCGCGAGCGCCTGGTCGCCGGCGACAGCGACGCCCAGGTACTCGACTATCTCGTCTCCCGCTACGGCGAGTTCGTGCTGCTGAAGCCGCGCATCGCGCCACACACCTATGTGCTGTGGGCGGCGGCGCCGCTCGCCCTGCTCGCCGGCTTCGTCGGCATTGTCGTGGCGTTGCGCCGCCAGCGCGGGCAGCGCGCGGTGTCCGCGACCGTGCCGCTGAGCGCCGAGGAACAGGCCGAACTCGACCGTATCCTGGGCAAGGCGCCGGCCGGGTCGACGCGGGAGTCCTGAGCGGCGCGCCGCGCCGGTTGCATTCGCGCCCGCGAGTGCCAATGTTCCTCCTGGACGACAACCGGTGAGGGAGCAGGATGATGGCCGGCAAGGCGCTGAAGATCGAGTTCGAGGGATCGAAGGGCGCACGCCTGGCCGCACGGCTGGACCTGCCCGCGGGCGCGGTGCGCGCCTATGCCCTGTTCGCCCATTGCTTCACCTGTTCAAAGGACCTCGCCGCAGCGCGCCACATCGCCGGGGCGCTGACCCGAGACGGCTTCGCGGTGCTGCGCTTCGACTTCACCGGCCTCGGTGCCAGCGGCGGTGACTTCGCCTCGACCGACTTTTCTTCCAACCTGGAAGACCTGAAGCGCGCGGCCGATCACCTGCGCCGGCACTTCGCGGCGCCGGCGCTGCTCGTCGGCCATTCGCTTGGCGGGACGGCGGCGCTGGCGGTGGCCGGTGATCTGCCGGAGGTGAGGGCGGTGGCGACCATCGGCGCGCCGGCGGACGCGGCGCATGTGCTGAAGAGCTTCCACGGCTCGCTTGACGAGATCCACGCCAGCGGCGAGGCGCGCGTCACCCTGGCCGGGCGGGCTTTCACGATCCGCAAGGATTTCGTCGACGACCTCGACCGGCACAGGCTCGACGGCCGCATCAGGCAACTGAGGAGGCCGCTGCTGGTGCTGCACGCGCCGCTCGACGAGGTGGTCGGCATCGACAACGCGACCGAGATCTTCATCGCGGCGCGCCATCCCAAGAGCTTCGTGTCCCTCGACAAGTCCGACCACCTGCTCAGCGACGAGGCCGACGCGGCCTATGCGGCGCGGGTGATCGCGGCCTGGGCGAGCCGCTACGTCGGCGCCGGACCGAAGGCTGCCGAGCGAGCCGGGGAGGGGTCGGTCGAGGTGGCCGAGACCGGCTACGGAACCTTCCAGGTCGCGGTACGCGCCGGGCCCCATAGGTTGCTGGCCGACGAGCCGGAGGGGGTCGGCGGGCTCGGCAGCGGGCCGTCGCCCTACGATTACCTGGCCGGCGCGCTGGGCGCCTGCACGGTCATGACCCTGCGGCTGTACGCCGACCGCAAGGGCCTGCCGGTGGAGCGGATCTCGACCCGGGTGACGCATGCCAAGGTGCATGCCGAGGACTGCCTCGACTGTTCGGCGCAGGCGCGCGGCAAGGGCGGGCGGATCGACCGCTTCGAGCGCACCATCGCGATCGAGGGCGAGATCGACCCGGACACGCGGGCCCGCATGCTCGAGATCGCCGACAAGTGCCCCGTGCACCGGACCCTGGAGGCCGGCGCGGCGGTGGTGACGCACGCGGCCGGGGACGGCAAGCCGGCCGAGGCCTAGCCTTCGTCGACGCAGATGCCGCGCCGGGCGACGCCTTGCGCCGTCCTGGCGACCAGCAGCAGGATGAGCAGGCTGACCAGCGCCAGCAGGACCATGGCGAGGCCGGAGAAGAAGGCAAGACCAGTCCTCTGCGCCATCGCCACGGTGGCGACGGTGATCGCTGCCATCGGGAAGGAATAGGCCCACCAGGACAGGAAGAACTCGAGCCGGGCGAAGCGGCGGACCTGGGTCAGCAGCAGCAGGGTCAGGAACAGCGCGATATAGTAGAGGATGCGCGCGAAGGCGTCCAAGCTGTCGGTCAGCTGCAGCCAGGACAGGAAGCCGACCGCCGGTGGCGCGATCAGGATGAACAGCGTCGGGATCATCCGCTCGGGCAGCGGCTGGTGGAAGATCACCCGGTACAGGATGATGGTGAACAGCAGCAGCCAGAACACCAGGCCGATGCTGAAGAAGAACCACGAGATCTCGGGCGAGGCGTGATGGACGCCGGCGATCGGCACCAGGATGTTGCCGACGATCGGGATGAACCAGGCCGGGTTGATGTGGGCGATCTCGAAGTGGGTGTGATGGATCCACACCGACAGCACGTAGAGCGTGAACACGAGATGCAGGGCGGCGCCGGCCGCCCACAGCACCAGCGAGACAGACGGGGCGGCGTGGACGAGGGTCGTCGCGATCAGGATCAGGCTGATCGAGATGGTGGCGAAGAAGTTGAGCTTCACCGGATGCTTCAGTTCCTTCGCCACCGCCTGCGGATGGCGGATGGCCTTGGCTGCGTAGAGCGTCGCCAGGACGACGAACACGGCCGGCGTCAGCACCACGAGGACCGGGCTGAGCGCGACCGGCAGCGTCAGTACGGTCTCCGCGCGCGCCCAGGCCAGATCGAGGCCGGCGAGACCCATGACCACGGCAAACCAGGAAATCGGGAAATTCTCAAGTCGTGACGGAGCGGACATCGTCTTCCCCAAAAGCAGCGTGTCCCGCCGATCCGGCCGGGAGGCAGCACGGATTCGTGGGACACCAATGGCGGGAATCCTGCCTCAGCCGGCAGGCGGGGGAAAGAGACTATTCGTCGCAACCGGCCGCCTGTCGCTCGGTCGCCTGTCGCCGGCGTTGCCTCGCCGCGGTGCCTCAGGCACAGGCTTCAAGGGTCGCCAGACGGGCGCGCACGAACCGCATGGTGCGCTGGGCTTCGGCGCTCGGCATCGTCCGGTACTCGGCCTGCCAGTTCTCTGCGATGCTGAGCGGCACCTTCAGGTGGCGGCAGCGGGCCCTGCTCAGGGCGCTGAAGGCGGTTTCGCCGAGACCGAGCGCCCGGCACAGGATCACCAGCGCCGCCGCGTCGTAGCGGACCATGATGTTGCGGACATACCTGGGATCGATGCCGGCGAGTTGGGCGAGCAGGAACGCCAGGTCGTAGAGGTTGATCGACAGGCTGTATTCGATCACCGTTTCGTCGAGCCGGCGTTCGCCCGCCTTCAGGTCCTTCAGCATGACCTTTGCCGAGAGGCGCGACCGGCGGCGCTCCAGCTTGCTGCCCTCGACGTGCTTGCCTGCCTCGCGGAACAACTCCTGGGCGAGGGCCTCGTTCTGCTCGAAGATCTGGCGCAGCTTGTCCTGCCGCTCCCGCGGCAGCATCGAGAGCAGCTTCTCGAAATTCGCCGCGCTGAGATCATGGCGGACCGTGAGCGACTCGCGGATGTCACGGTCGGTCTCTGCGAGCTTGACGAGCAGCCTGGATCCCCAGTCCGACAGGCTGGCGCCAGGATTGGCAGCGACGGACCGGCGCACCGGCTGTGCGCCGCGTTCAAGCAGGACGTCGGTGACTTGTGCGTCCAGGTGCTCGCGCCGGGAGATCGCAAGCAGGTGCGCCTGGCCCTTGCTGCGGGCAAGCCCGAGCAGGTCGTCGGAGGTCAGCACCGGCGAATGCTCCAGGACCGGCGCAGCCACTTCCGGCTTGTCGTTTGCCAGTTTCAGGACGATGCCGCGGGGCGTGGTCCTGATCGGGGCGAGCCGTTCCGACAACGCGCTGCGGCCCGGCACGTCGACCTTGTCGATCAGACGGGTCAGGACGTCATTGAACAGGGCGAGTTCTTCGTTGCTGTAGCGGTCGGCCCCTTCGACGAACAGCGTGGCGACGTGCCCCATCAGCTGCCGCCGCTTGTCGCTGCAGGTCTCGCGTGCCAGCTGCACCAGGGAGTCGAGCATTCCGTCCTCGGTTTTCCAACCCGTTTTCTTAATTTCACATAGCAGCAATTAATTGACGGACCGCTAAGGCCGTTACGGAAATCTAAGAAAAACGAATTGTACAGCGAAAGTCGTCATGTTGCGGCAAAGGTTTATTGTAAAAATTACGCAGGGTGCGATCCGCTTTCTCGCGCATGGCGACATTACGAAAGTTTAATTCCCCCGACAGGCTGCCGTAAGGCGCCCGCCTCCATATTGGCACCGAAGGACGGGCAGCCAGTCCCCGCGGCGCGCCGTCCAACCGTTCCGATCCCTATTCCTTGGAGGATGTCCATGTCCGAATTCGAAACGTCGTCAGCCAGGGGCCGCTTGCTCGCGAGCCGCCGTGCGCGGCTGCTCGCCGGCGTCATGGCGCTCGGCCTGGCCGGCCTGCTGTCGGCCCAGACCGTGGTGCCACAGCAGGCTGCCCTGGCCGATCCGGTACGCGTCGAGGCGGCGGCACCGCTCGACTTCTCCCATGTCGTCGACGCCGTGCAGCCGGCGGTGGTCAGCGTCCGCGTCAAGCAGGAAGCGGCGGCGGAGGCCATGACGTTCGGCAGCGGCGGTTTCGGCGACTTCTTCCGCGGCCCCGGCTTCGACGATCTGCCGGACGGCCATCCGCTGAAGCGTTTCTTCGACCGCCGCAGCGAGGACAACCGCAGCACGCCGCGCCAGGCGCCGCGCCGCTACGGCCTGTCGCAGGGCTCCGGCTTCTTCATTTCCGATGACGGTTATGTCGTCACCAACCATCACGTCATCGACAAGGGCACGGAGTTCACGGTCGTCGACCAGGACGGCGAGGAATATACGGCCAGATTGATCGGCGCCGATGCGCGCACGGACCTGGCGCTGCTGAAGGTCGATGCCGAGCGGACGTTTACCTACGTCGGCTTCGCCGAAGAGGCGCCGCGGGTCGGCGAATGGGTGGTCGCCATCGGCAATCCGTTCGGCCTCGGCGGCTCGGTCACCGCCGGCATCGTCTCGGCGCGTGGCCGTGACATCGGCGCCGGCCCCTACGACGACTTCATCCAGATCGACGCGCCGGTCAACCGCGGCAACTCGGGCGGTCCGGCCTTCAACATGAAGGGCGAGGTGATCGGCGTGAACGCGGCGATCTTTTCGCCGTCGGGCGGCAATGTCGGCATCGCCTTCGCCATTCCGGCCTCGACCGCATCCAACGTAGTCGCCGACCTGCAGCAGAGCGGCGCGGTCACGCGCGGCTGGCTCGGCGTCCAGATCCAGGCGGTGACCAACGACATCGCCGAGAGCCTGGGCCTTGCCAAGGCGGAGGGCGCGATCGTGGCCGAGGCCCAGGACGGCAGCCCAGCGGACAAGGCCGGCCTGCGGTCGGGCGACACGATCCTGAAGGTCGACGGCAAGCCGATCAAAGGTCCGCGCGACCTGTCGCGGCTGATCGCCGGCTACGCGCCCGACACCACGGTCGACGTCACGGTCTGGCGCGACGGCCGTGAACGCGACATCCAGGTGACGCTCGGCACGCTCGACGAGCCGAGCCGGGTGGCGGCGGCCGATCCGGCGACGCAGGGTCCGACCACGCTGGAGGATCTCGGGCTCGGTCTGACCTCGACGGCCGAGGCCGGGATCGACGGCGACGGCGTGGTCGTCGTCGACGTGACGCCGGGCGGCCCGGCTGCCGAGAAGGGCCTCAAGCGCGGCGACATCATCGCCGAGGTCGCCGGCGAGAAGGTCGCCCGGCCCGCCGACGTGGTCGAGGCGATTGCCAAGGCCCAGGCCAGTGGCCGCAAGGCGGTGCTGATGCGGGTCTATTCCGATCGCGCCTCGCGCTTCGTCGCGCTGCCGCTCAAGCTCGCCTGACCGGCGCCAGACCTCCGACGCGGCGCCGGACAGCCCCCGCCCCGATCCCCCGTCCGCCCGCGTCGACGGCCGGTCCGCGGCGGCTCCGAAAGGAGCCTGCCGCGGACCCCGTTTCGCCCCTGCGTTTTTCCCAGTAAAAAGAGGATCATGATGCGGATCCTGATCATCGAGGACGACAAGCAGGCTGCAGCCTATCTCGCCAAGGGGCTGCGCGAGGTCGGCCATGTCGCCGACCATGCCGCCGACGGCGAGGAGGGGCTGGAGCGCGCCCTCGACGGAGACTATGACGTGATGATCGTCGACCGGATGCTGCCGCGCCGCGACGGCCTGTCGGTCATCGAGGCGTTGCGCAAGGCCGGCGACCACACGCCGGTGCTGATCCTGTCGGCGCTCGGCCAGGTCGACGACCGCGTCACCGGACTGCGGGCGGGCGGCGACGACTACCTGCCCAAGCCTTTCGCCTTCACCGAGCTGCTGGCGCGGATCGAGGCACTCGGCCGGCGCCCGAAGGCGTCGGGAGAGACGGAGACGGTGTACCGGGTCGCCGACCTGGAACTCGACCGCCTGACCCATCGCTGCAGCCGCGCCGGCAAGGACATTCCCCTGCAACCGCGCGAGTTCCGCCTGCTCGAATACCTGATGCAGCATGCCGGGCAGGTGGTCACCCGCACCATGCTGCTGGAGAACGTCTGGGAGTATCACTTCGACCCGCAGACCAACGTCATCGACGTCCACATCTCCCGCCTGCGCGCCAAGATCGACAAGGATTTCGACAGGCCGCTGCTGCACACGATCCGCGGCGCCGGATATTCGATCCGTGACGCCGCTGTCTAGGCTGATCCGCACGACGGCGTTCAAGCTGTCGGTGCTGTATCTGGCGGTGTTCACCGCCCTTTCGGGCTTCCTGCTCGTCTACATTTCCCGCAACATCAACGCGCTGATGGCCGATCAGGTGGTTCAGACCGTCGATGCCGAGATCGACGGACTGGCCGATCAGTATGCCCGCGGCGGCGTGCGCGCACTGGTGGCCGCCATCGACAGCCGCTCGCGCCGGCCCGACGCCAGCCTCTACCTGTTCGTCGACTTCGCCGGCAACGCCATTGCCGGCAACATCTCGCGCCTGCCGACCACGGTGCTGGAGGAGGCCGACGGCGGCGTGCGCCGGGTCAAGTACGCCCGCCGCGAGGCGGACGGCGAGCCGGCCGGCGAGAGCGAGCGCGAGGCGATCGTGCGCACCTTCGAACTGCCCGGCGGCTTCCGCCTGCTGGTCGGTCGCGACCTCGGCGAACAGCTGCGCTTCCGCGACATCCTTTCGGGCGCCCTGCGTCTGTGGCTCGGCGTCGTCGTCGCCATGGCGGTGGTGACCTGGCTGTTCGTCAGCCGCCGCGTGCTCAAGCGCATCGACGCCATGGCCGCGACCAGCCGCCGGATCATGGAGGGGAACCTGTCGGAGCGCCTGCCGCTGGCCGGCAACGGCGACGAGTTCGACCGCCTGGCGGTCAGCCTGAACGGCATGCTGGAGCGGATCGAACTGCTCATGCACGGCTTGCGCGACGTCACCGACAACATCGCCCACGACCTGAAGACGCCGCTGACGCGGCTGCGCACGCGGGTCGAGGCGGCGCTGCGCGAGGCGCGCGGCGAGGCCGACTACCGCGAGGCGCTGGAGGCGACGATCGAGGAATCGGAAGGGCTGATCCGCATCTTCGACGCGCTGCTGCGCATCGCCCGCGTCGAGGCGATGTCGCCGGAGGAGGACATGGCGCCGGTCGACGTCGGCGCCATCGCCCGCGAGATGGCCGAACTCTACGCGCCGCTGGCGGAGGAGGGCGGCGGCGCCCTGACGGTCGAGGCCGATGACAGCTGCCTGGCGCTCGGCAACCGCGACCTGATCGCCCAGGCGCTCGTCAACCTGATCGAGAACGCATTGAAATATGGCCTTCCGGCGGATGGACAGCCCCCGGCAATCACCGTAAAGCTGCGCAGGGACAGGGAGCGGATCCGCCTGTCGGTCGAGGACAACGGCCCCGGCATCGGGGCGCAGGACCGCGACCGCGTGCTCGACCGGTTCGTCCGGCTCGAGGCGAGCCGCAGCGAACCGGGCTACGGCCTGGGGCTGAGCCTGGTGCGGGCGATCGCCCGCCTCCACGGCGGCACGCTGGTGCTGGAGGATGCCGGTCCGGGGCTAGCGGCGCGCATCGACCTGATGGCGGCGCCGGCGGACAGGCTGGGAGGCGAGACGGGCAATGCGGGAGACACGGGCCGGGCGTGACGCGCAGGACGGCGCCCTGTGGAAACGGCTGGCCGTCATCCCGGTCGCTCAGGATCCGGAGCGGGCAACTAGCCTGATCGCCGACTTGCGCGCGCGCGCGCACGAAACCCCCGAGGCCTCCGACCTTGCCGGCCTGCTTGAGGACGAGGCGACCCTGACACGCTTTCTCGGCGGCGTGTTCGACAATTCCCCGTTCCTGCGTGACCTTGGCCTGCGCGATCCGCAGCGGCTCCAGCGCATCGTCTCTGCCGATCCCGATTCCTTCGTCGCCGCGACCGTCGCCGCGGCGCGGGAGGCCGTCGCCGAGTCCGAGGCCGAGTTGATGCGCCGGCTGCGCCTGCTCAAGCAGGATCTGGCGCTCGGCGTCGCGCTGGCAGACATCGGCGGCGTGTGGGACCTCGACAGGGTCACCCGCGCACTGGCCGAGTTCGCCGACGCGGCGCTGACCGCCGCGATCCGCTTCTCGTTGCGCGAGCTCGCCGCCAAGGGCCGGTTCGTGCCGAAGAACCCGGACGCGCCGGAGGAGGGCTCGGGCTTCATCGTGCTGGCCATGGGCAAGCACGGCGCCTTCGAGCTGAACTATTCCAGCGACATCGACCTGATCGTGCTCTACGACCCGGCGACGGCGCCGCTGGCAGGCGGCGCCGAGGCGCCGGTCGAGTTCGTGCGCCTGACCAAGCGCATCGTCCGGATCATGCAGGAGCGCACCGCCGACGGCTACGTTTTTCGCACCGACCTGCGCCTGCGGCCCGATCCGGGCGCGACGCCGGTCGCCATGTCGATGCCGGGCGCCCTGTCCTACTACGAGAGCCTCGGCCAGAACTGGGAACGCGCGGCCCTGATCAAGGCGCGTCCCTGTGCCGGCGACATCGCCGCCGGCGAGGCCTTCCTGCGCGAGATCGTGCCCTTCATCTGGCGCAAGTACCTCGACTTCGCCGCCATCGCCGACGTGCAGTCGATCAAGCGCCAGATCCACATGCACAAGGGCCACGGCAGGATCGCGGTTGCCGGCCACAACGTGAAGCTCGGCCGCGGCGGCATCCGCGAGGTCGAGTTCTTCGTCCAGACCCAGCAGCTGATCGCTGGCGGTCGCAACCCGGCGCTGCGCGGCCGGCGCACGCTTGACATGCTCGACCAGCTGGTCGAGGCCGGCTGGATCGAGGCGGCGGCCCGCGACGACCTCGCCGAGGCCTATGTCTTCCTGCGTGCCGTCGAGCACCGCATCCAGATGCTCAACGACGAGCAGACCCAGCTGCTGCCCAAGGACCAGGAGGGCCTGACAAGGATCGCGCACCTGATGGGCTTTGCCGGCCTGGCCGACTTCGAGGCGGCGCTCAAGCAGCGGCTGCAGACGGTCCAAGGCCACTATGCCGGCCTGTTCGAGGACGAGCCGGAACTCGCCTCCGAGCTCGGCAACCTGGTGTTCACCGGCGACGACCACGACCCCGACACGCTGGAGACGCTGTCGGGCCTGGGCTTCCGCCAGCCGGCCGATGCCGCCGCCATCATCAAGGCCTGGCATTTCGGCCGCTATCCGGCGACCCGCTCGACCAAGGCGCGCGAACGGCTGACCGAGCTGCACCCGGTGCTGATCGCCGCGCTGGCCAAGACCGACAACGCCGACGCGGCGCTGCGCGCCTTCGACAGTTTCCTCGGCAAGCTGCCCGCCGGCGTGCAGCTGTTCTCGCTGCTGCGCTCCAACCCGCAGCTCCTGGCGCTGCTGGCCACCGTCATGGGCTCGGCGCCTCGCATGGCCGAAACCGTGTCGCGCCGGGTGCACGTGCTCGATGCCGTGCTCGATCCGGCGTTCTTCGGCGCCATGCCGACGGCGGAGGAATTCCGCGACGGCCTCGACCGGACGCTGGCGCTGGCGCGCTACTACGAGGAGGCGCTCGACCGGGCGCGCATCTTCGCCCAGGAACAGCAGTTCCTGGTCGGCCTCAGGCTGCTGTCGGATACGCTCGGCGCCGAACGGGTCGGCTTCGCGCTCGCCCGTCTTGCCGAAGTGGTCGTCGACCGCATCCTGGCGCGGGTGGTCGACCATGTCGCCGACAGCCACGGCCGGGTTCCCGGCGGCAACCACGCCGTGCTGGCCATGGGCAAGCTCGGCGGTCGCGAGATGACGGCGGCCTCAGATCTCGACCTGATCCTGCTCTACGAGGCCCCGCCGGACGCCGCCCAGTCCGACGGCAAGCGGCCGCTGGCGGTCTCCCATTACTACACCCGCCTGACCCAGCGGCTGGTGACGGCGCTGTCGGCGCCGACCGCCGAGGGGCTGCTCTACGAAGTCGACTTCCGCCTCCGCCCGTCCGGCAACGCCGGCCCGCTCGCCACCAACCTCGACGGCTTCGCCGCCTACCAGAAGGCCGAGGCCTGGACCTGGGAGCACATGGCGCTGACCCGGGCGCGGGTGATCGCGGTGTCCTCGCCGCAGTTTCAGGACAAGATCGAGGGCATGCTGCGCGACACGCTGGCCAGCCGGCGCGACCGCGCCAGGCTTGCCGACGACGTGCGCTCGATGCGCGCGCGCATCGAGAAGGACAAGGGCACCCGGGATATTTGGGACCTGAAGCAGGTCGCCGGCGGCCTGGTCGACATCGAGTTCATCGCCCAGTTCCTGCAGCTGGCGCACGCCCACGACCATCCGCACGTCCTCGCCCAGGGCACGGAGGACGCGCTGGAGCGGCTGCGCGCGGCCGGCCTGCTCGACCCGGGCGACGCCGACCTGCTGCTGCAGGCGCTGCGCCGCTACCAGGCGCTGACCCAGGTGCTCAGGATGGTGCTTTCAGGCCGGTTCGTGGCAGCCGAGGCGCCGCGCGGCGTCATCGACCTGCTCACCCGCGCCGCCGGCGCGCCGAGCCTCGACGCCCTCCAGCTCGACCTCGCCGACCTGCAGCAGGCCGTGCGCGCCCGCTTCGAGGCGATCGTCGGCAAGGTCGAGATGGCCGAGGCGGACGGGAAGGGGTGAGGGGGACAAGGGGCGCCGGCGCCCGCCCGATCGCGAGGCTTGCCTTGTCGACGGCGACACGGGTCAGCCTCCTTTCTTTTCGAAGGTTGAGATTTTCTCGCGTAGAAAAGACACGGGGTCCCAGTCAGTCGTGAGGGAAGCGCGGCTTTTTTTAGCAATGCTGAATTGCTTTCGGAGGTCGTCTGCAAGTTCGAAAGCGTCTAAGCCGAGACGGGCATAGCCTTGTTGGCGTGCCTCGAAGAATTCACCGTAATCCGGCGGGGAAGCGTATTCGCTGCACTCGGAAATGTACCGGTTAGTGCTCCGTGCCGTGTTAGGCAAATCAAGCGCCCGATGCATGAGAGGCGCCGGCAGGCTCCGCCACACGATATCGTCGGGAAAAACCAACGGATCTGGCTCTCGGACCTGTGCCTCGTAATATTCTTCACCACTTTTGGTTTGACCTGCGGGCTGACCCCAGACGGTGCCATCGTCACAGACTACATCGATGCATTTGTCCGCATATTCCTCCAGAATCGGCCTAAACGCATCGCCGAATAGGAGCCCTCGCGGCGGCGTTCACGCCATGACGTCCATAGGTCTTTCGAAAGCGTGATTACACTTCCGACGACGACGCCAACGAGCCCAATGATAGCTTCTGTCATGCTGCCTCCTTGGTCGTTGCCATCTTCGTGTCAATCTCGAACTGAACCGCGCAGGGTTCGCCGGATTTCGGCCTGAGCCTGGCGCAGACCCTGCCCCGAGCGCGCCGGATCCTCGACGCGGACTGCGGCAGCGCCATCCTGTGGCTGCGGGCCGGGGACATTCTAGCGGATCTGGCGGATCCGGCGCAGGGATAGCGGCGCGGCGGTCCGCGGCTCGGGGGGTCGGGATCGGGGGGCGGGATCAGGGGCCGGAATCGGGCGGTCGGGATCAGGCGGCCGTGCTCGCCGCGCCGTCGTCCTCCGCGTCGGCCGCCAGCGGCAGGGTGAAGGCGACGCGGGTGCCCTGGCCGGGGACCGAGGCGATGGTCAGCGTGCCGCCCTGCAGCTCGACCAGCGAGCGGGCGATGGCAAGGCCGAGGCCGGAGCCCTTGTGGGTCTTGGTGAACTGGTTCTCGACCTGCACGAAGGGTTGGGCGAGGCGGTCGACGTCGGCCTTGCGGATGCCGATGCCGGTGTCGGCGATCTCGAACCGCGCCAGCCCGCCGGCCCTGTGCACGCTGAGCCGCACGGTGCCCTTTTCCGGCGTGAACTTGACGCCGTTGGACAGGAGATTCAGCAGCACCTGCTTGAGCGCGCGGCGGTCGGCCGCCACGGCGAGGCCCGGCTCGACCTCGCAGGTGACCTCGATCGCCTTTTCCTGCGCCGGGGCGCGGATGATGCGGCCGGCTTCCTCGACCACCGCCTCGACGCCGAGCGGCTTCACCGTCATTTCCATCCGCCCTGCCTCGATCTTCGACATGTCGAGGATGTCGTTGATGACGTTGAGCAGGTAGGTGCCGCTCTCGTGGATGTCGCGGCAGTACTCGGCGTAGCGCTCTGAGCCGATGGGGCCGAACATGCCGCGGTCCATGATGTCCGAAAAGCCGATGATGGCGTTCAGCGGCGTGCGCAACTCGTGCGAGATGTTGGCCAGGAACTCGGACTTGGCGCGGTTGGCGTTTTCGGCGTTGGTCTTCTCCTGGGCGTATTTCTCCGCCAGCTCGACCAGCTGTTGCGCCTGCATCTCCAGCGTCTGGCGCGACTTGCGCAGGTCCGAGACGGTCGCCATCAGGCGCCGCTCGCTGTCCAGCAGCCGCTCCTCGTGCCGCTTCAGCGTGGTGATGTCGGTGCCGACCGACACGAAGCCGCCGTCCTTGGTGCGCCGCTCCGAGATCTGCAGCCAGCGGCCGTCGTCGAGCTGGGCCTCGTAGCTGGCGTTGGCGCCGGCGCCGGGCGTGCCGCCGTGCAGCGGGCTGGTGGTGATGTGCGAGTTCCGCGCGGCGGCCATCACCTCGGCATAGGGCGCTCCGGGGCGCACGGCCTGCTCCGGCAGGTTGTGCAGGGACTGGTAGTTTGAATTGCAGATGACCAGCTCGTTGTCGGCGTTCCACAGCACGAAGGCTTCGGAGATGGTCTCGATCGCATCGCGCAGGCGCAGGTCCGCGGTGCGGCTCTGCTCGGCCAGTTCGTGCTGCTCGGTGACGTCGATGCAGATGCCGATCAGGTGCGGCTCGGCCCGGCCCGGATCGGTCTGGACCTCGCCGCGGGCGCGCAGCCACACCCAGGAGCCGTCGGCATGGCGCATGCGGAACATCCGGTCGACCGTGGTCTGGCCGGTTTCCAGCAGCGTTTCGGCAAGCCGGTAGAGGTCGATGTCGTCGGGGTGGGTCAGGTCTGCGATCTCGGCGAAGCCGAGGATGTCGTCCTTCGGCTCGCGGCCGAGCAGGTCGTAGAGCGAGGCCGACCAGAAGATCCGGCCGCGGGCGAGGTCCCAGTCGAACAGGCCGCAGCGGCCGTGGGTGAGGGCGGTGTCGATGCGTGTGCGCGTCGCGGCATAGATCTCGTCGGCCTGTTCGGCGCGCGTGGCTTGGGAGAAGAAAGCGTAGACCAGCACCAGCAGCACGGTCGACGTGCCGACGAACAGCGTGACGTTGGCGGACACGTTGCCGCGCCAGTCCGCGAAGATCTCCTTCTCCGGCTGCATGACCGCGACCATGCCGAGCCGTCCATCGAGGTGGTGGACGGTGGCCAGCGCCTCGCCGGCGCTACCCTTGTCGACCATCATCACGCCGGCGCGCGCGCCGAACACGGTGAGGGGCTGCGACGGGCCGAGCAGCGCGGTGATCGGCTGGCCTTCCAGATGCGGCTGCAGCGGCGCGCTGGCGACGATCATGCCGTCCGGGTCGGTCAGCAGGATGGAGCGGCCGCGGCTGGTCGCGCCGGCTGGAAGGGCGTCGGCAAGCACCCGCTGCAGGGCGGAGCGGTAGCCGAGTTCCGGCAGCGCGGTCTCCTCCTGGCCGAGGCGGGCGGACAGGACCGACGCGATCAGCGAGATCTCGTCGCGTGCCTGGCGTTCGGTGTCCTGGTGGTCGAAGGTCAGTTCGAGCGTGCGGTAGAGGGCGAGGCTGGCGATGAAGACCAGGCACAGGATCGGGATCAGGCGGCGGAACAGAGGCTCCGTGCGCAGCAGGCGCTGGTAGGTCGGCTGCGCCAGCAGCCGGATGTGGCCGGTCAGGGACGCTTCCTGCGTCTTCGATCCGGCGAATTGGACAAAGCGTCTCATGGACGCGCTGCCGGCAAATGCCCGCGCCATCTGGAATGCCCCGATTGTCGTGATTTCCGCAGATCCGGTAAGCAGTTACGGCCGAATCATTTTCATTTGAATCCAGATGGGGTTGCTTGTCCAGAGGGGCATGGCAAAAAAATGGTTAACGCGGGACGCGTCGCGCGGCGATTGTCGTTAACACTCGCCGCCGAGCCGGTTTGGCGACCGGCTCGGCGGTTCGATGCGTGCGGCGGCTTCGTAGCCGCCCGGGCCCGGCCGCCGACTCAGACCGCGACGCGCCAGACGATTCCGCTTGCCGGCTCGCGGACGAGATCCACCCTGGCGCCGTCCCAGTGGTAGTCGAGGTGCCGGCCCTGGCGGGGATTGCGGGCGACGTCGGGCCAGAACAGCCCCGCGCATGTGCCGCCCTCGTGGCGGACGCTCGGATAGACCACCCCGTCCGATCCGCGGGCGCGCAGGGCGCGGCCCAGCGCCTGCGGTGCCCGGTAATCGTCCGGATCCCGCAAGGCCGCAAGGGCGGGATCGCTGCCGGTCAGGTCATGCAGCGCCGCATCGATGTCGAGGACGATCTCGCGGAACTGGGAGGTCCAGCCGGGCGCCTCGGCCGTCGCCGCCAGGAAACGGGCGTGATGATGGATGGTTTCGAAGACGGCGGTCTCGAACGCCCGCGCCGCATGGAGCACGCCGTAGCTGCCATCGGAAAACCGGCTCGGACGGTCGGTCGAGACATGGGTGAAGGGGGCCATGAGCCAGGACGCTCCGGGCCCGGACACCCGCCGTCCGGTCGGCACGAGGTCGAGGCTGCCGATGGTTTCCATCAGGCGCGGATTGGTCTTCATCTCCGCGGAGATCAGTAGCGGCCAGTCGGCCGGATCGGCGATGTCCTCAAACAGGTCGATTGGCGGAAAGCGGCTGCGGATGATCCGCACCGCGCCGGGCCAGTCGACATGGACGGACGGCAGGGATGCGGGATCGAGGCTCACCACAGGCCGCGTTCGGCATCGAGCGCTCGGCGTACGCGCATCAGATCGGTCAGTTCCCCGCCCAGCATGATGTCCAGTGCCGTCTTGCCGCCGAAGCGGGCGTTGGGCTTCCTTACCCATTCATAGCCGCGCTGCGGCTCGCGGAACAGGATGCGCAGCGCCTTGTGAATGCCCAGGAGGTTCGAAAGCCGCGCCTTGCCGTCCCGCCCCAGGCGCCCGGGCCCCTCCGCCTTCCAGCGGGCATAGGTGCGCGCCGGCATGTCGAGCAGCGTTGTCGCTTCCGCGTCCGTAACGCCCCACAGCCGGAACAGGGTCACCACGGCGCGGAACATGGCCGCCGCCTCCTGGTCCGTGATCGGATCGGGCGTGAAGGGGTCTGCGGTTGTCGGGACGAGATGAAGCTGGGTCATGATGATCTCATATATGGCAAAGTATAAGAAAAATTATGCCGTTTGGCAAACATCCTCTCGATCACCGTCGGCGCCGACGGCGGATCGCGCCTGCCAGGCCGCAAGACGGACCGGTGACCGGCCTCGTTGGGCGCTTGCGGTCGGCCTGACGGCTGCTACTGAAGGCAGCGGTCGACGATGTCCCGGGCATCCTTCGACAGGGTCTCGCGGGCGGCGATGCGGTGCAGGGCGGCTTCGGCCCGTCTGGCGCGGACCGGCTCGAGCGCGCGCCAGGAGCGGAAGGCCGACAGCAGCCGGGCGGCGACCTGGGGATTGCGCTCGTCGAGCTGCAGCACGGCCTCGGCGACGAGGTCGAAGCCGGCGCCGTCGGTGCGCGCGAACTGGGTCTGGTTGCCGGTAGCGAAGGCATTGACCAGCGAGCGCACGCGGTTGGGGTTGCCCCAGTCGAAGCCTTCGTCCCCGGTCAGGGCACGCACGGCGGCGGGCGTGGCGTCGGCCGGACGGGTCGCCTGGACGGTGAACCACTTGTCGATCGCCAGCGCGTGGCGCGCATGCCGGTCGCGGAACGCCGCCAGCGCCTCGTCGGCGCCGTCGATCCCCTCGTGGACCAGGATGGTCAGCGCCGCGAGGCGGTCGGTCATGTTGTCGGCCGTGTCGAACTGCCGGATCACCATGTCGGCCGCATCCGGCAGGCCGGATACGGCGACGTAGCCGAGCGCCAGGTTCTTCAGCGCCCGCCGCCCCGCTGAGGCGGCGTCCGGGCTGAACACCGTCGTCGGCGCAAGGTCGAGCACGGTCTCGGCACAGGCGTCGCCATGGGCCCGGGCGATCGCCTTGCGCAGGGCGGTACGGGCGGCAAGGATCGCGTCCGGGTCGACGTTGCGGCCGATCTCGCGGGCGATGTCGGCTTCTCCCGGCAGGTGCAGCGCCTGGGCGCGAAAGGCGGCATCGAGCCGCTCGTCGTCCAGGATCTCGCCGAGGGCCGTGACGAAGGCGGCGTCGGGACGAAGCGGCTCGCCGGCCTGCGCCGCCGCGCTGAGCCGGACGAGGTCGCGGGTCGCCAGTTCCTGGACGGCCTGCCAGCGGTTGAACGGATCGCCGTCGTGGCGGGTGAGGAACAGCAGGTCGTGCGGATCGAGATCGGTCTCGAGCCGGACAGGCGCCGAGAAGCCGCGCAGCAGGGACGGCACGGGGCGCTGGGAGACGCCGGAAAAGACGATCGTCTGGCTGCGCTCGGTCAGATGGATGACGTCGCCCGACACGGCGCCGCCGCTCGTGCGGTCATAGGCCATGTCCTGGCCGTTCGGACCGATCAGGGCGAAGCGGATCGGGATCGCGGCCGGCTTGCCCTCGCCCTGGCCGGCGACGGGCGGCAGTTGCTGGGAGAGGGTCAGCGCGAAGGTCCTGGCGTCGCCGTCGTAGCGGCTGCTGGCGGTGACCTGTGGCGTTCCGGCCTGCTCGTACCAGAGCGCGAATTGCGTCAGGTCCTCGCCGCTCGCTTCGGCGAAGCAGGCCAGGAAGTCCTCGATCGTGGCCGCCGTGGCGTCGTGGCGCCGGAGATAGAGGTCCATGCCGGAGCGGAAGGCGTCGTCGCCGACCAGGATCTTCAGCATGCGGACCACCTCGGCGCCCTTCTCGTAGACCGTGGCGGTGTAGAAGTTGTTGATCTCGCGATAGGTCTTCGGGCGGACCGGATGGGCGAGGGGACCGGCATCCTCGGGGAACTGGTGCGACTTGAGCAGTCGCACGTCGGCGATCCGCTTGACCGGGCGCGAGCGCATGTCGGAGGTGAATTCCTGGTCGCGGAACACGGTCAGCCCTTCCTTGAGGCAGAGCTGGAACCAGTCGCGGCAGGTGATGCGGTTGCCGGTCCAGTTGTGGAAATATTCGTGCGCGATCACAGCCTCGATATGCGCGTAGTCCTGGTCGGTCGCGGTATCCGGATCGGCGAGCACGTACTTGTCGTTGAAGATGTTGAGGCCCTTGTTCTCCATCGCGCCCATGTTGAAGTCGGAGACGGCGACGATGTTGAACACGTCGAGGTCGTATTCGCAGCCGAATGCCGCCTCGTCCCAGGCCATCGAGCGCTTGAGCGACTCCATGGCCCAGCCGCAGTGGTCCTCCTTGCCGTGCTCGACATAGATGGCGAGGTCGACCGGTCGCCCGGAGCGGGTGACGAAGCGGTCGGTGACGCGCGCAAGGTCGCCTGCGACCAGGGCGAACAGGTAGGACGGCTTGGGGTGCGGGTCGTGCCAGACCGCATAGTGCCGGTCGCTGTCGGGGATCTCGCCGGCGTCCACCGGATTGCCGTTGGCCAGCAGTACCGGCGCCTCGTGCTTCGGGGCCTCCAGGCGGGTGGTGTAGACGGCGAGCACGTCCGGCCGGTCGAGGAAATAGGTGATGCGCCGGAACCCTTCCGCCTCGCACTGGGTGCACCAGGTGCCCGACGATCGGTAGAGTCCCATCAGCGCGGTGTTGCTGTCCGGGTCGAGCCGCGTGACGATCTCCAGGTCGAACGGCTCCGCCGGCGGCGAGAAGAGATCCAGCCGGTCGGGCCTAGCGGCATAGGCCGTCCCTGGCAGGGGACGGCCGTCGAGCGCCAGTCCGGTCAGCGTCAGCCCGTCGCCGTCGAGCACGAGCGGTGTGCCGGCCGCTGTACCTTCGTTGCGCGCCAGCCGCAGGCGCGCCGTCACCTGCGTCGCCTGCGGGTCGAGCCGGATATCGAGATCGACCGTGTCGATGCGGTAGGGCGCCGGGCGATAGTCCTCGAGGCGGACGGGTTGGGGCGTTTCCGGGCGCATGGGGCTCTCCAGGGTTGTTGCGGTCTCGGCGGCGCGGTTCGCCGGGGGCTTTGCGTGCAGCGCTGCCGGGCCGTCCAGGCTGGCACAGGCGGCATGAATGGCACGAAAGGAGCCCCGGGCTCAAGGCACGCTCCCGTGCGGCCGAGACGGATCGAGGCGCGCCGCGATCCCGACCTGCCGCGGAACGCCGCGGACTAGGGCTGCAGGAATTTGACGTCTCGCCGGAGGCAGGCTAAGCAGACGGATAGTCGAGGCAGGATGGACGATCGATGAGCCGGCTCGAAAGCTTCATCAACCGCATGACGGCACAGAAGATCCTGCTGGAACACGTGGCGGAGGTGATAGGAGACGTCACGGGTCCCATTCTTGAACTGGGTCTTGGCAACGGCCGCACCTACGATCACCTGCGGCAGATCTTCCCCGGCTGCGAAATCTTCGCCTTCGATCGCGTGCTTGTTGCCCATCCCGCCTGCATCCCCGATGCGCATCACATGATCTTCGGGGAGATCCGCGAGACGCTCGCCTTCTGCGCGCCGCGGATCGGCGGACCGGCCGCCTTCGTCCATTGCGACCTGGGCTCGGGCGATCCGACCATGGATCTTGCCACCGGGGCGTGGCTCGCGCCGATGATCGTGCAGGTCCTGCAGCCGGGCGGCCATGTCTTGTCCGGCCTCGAACTGGGCCACGACAGCCTCGAAACGCTCGCCCTGCCGCCGCAGATCAGGCCGGGTCGCTACTTTCACTACCGCAAGACGGGCTGAGCGGATCACGAGGCCGCCGGTGCGACGCCCGTGCAAGGTGCCCGTGCAAGGTATCCGTGTCGCGCGCCATGCGCCATTGCGTCCGCGGCGAAGCGGGGGTATCGCATACGTCTCGCCGCACTGCCCGCAGGCGGCAACCTGTCCGCAAAGAACCAGCCGGAGGCATCCGTGAGCGCACCGCTCGAAGGCCTGAAAGTTCTCGAAGTCGCACGGATTCTCGCCGGGCCCTGGGCCGGCCAGACACTGGCCGATCTCGGCGCCGACGTGATCAAGGTGGAGAGCCCGGCGGGCGACGACACCCGCACCTGGGGCCCGCCGTTCGTGACATCGGACACCGGCGAGGCGCTCGATGCGGCCTATTACCATGCCTGCAACCGCGGCAAGCGGTCGATCACCATCGACTTCCAGACGCCCGAGGGCCAGGCCCTGGTCCGTCGGCTGGCGGCCGACGCGGACGTGCTGATCGAGAATTTCAAGGTCGGCGGACTGGCCAAGTACGGGCTCGACTACGCCTCTCTGAAGGAGGTCAACCCGCGCCTGATCTACTGCTCGATCACCGGCTTCGGCCAGGACGGGCCCTATGCCCACCGCGCCGGCTACGACTTCATGATCCAGGGCATGGCCGGCATCATGGACCTCACCGGCGCGCCTGACGGCGAACCTCAGAAGGTCGGCGTCGCCATCGCCGACATCTTCACCGGCACCTACGGCGTGGTCGGCATCCTGGCGGCGCTGCGCCGGCGCGACCGCACCGGCGTCGGCGAGCACGTCGACATGGCGCTGCTCGACACCCAGGTCGCCGTTCTGGCCAACCAGGCGCAGAACTACTTCGTCTCCGGCAAGGCGCCGCGCCGGCTCGGCAACGCCCATCCCAACATCGTCCCCTACCAGGTGTTTCCCGCCAGCGATGGTCACCTGATCATCGCCTGCGGCAACGACGGCCAGTTCGTCCGCCTGTGCGGCGTGCTCGGCAATCCGCCCTTCGCAAGCGATCCCGCCTATGCGACCAATGCCGGCCGGGTCGCCGGCCGCGACGCCCTGGTGCCGCAGATCGCTGCCCTCACGCGGACCTTCACGCGCGACGACCTGCTGGCGCAGCTCGAACAGGTCGGCGTGCCGGCGGGCCCGATCAACACCGTCGCCGACGTCTTCGACGATCCCCAGGTGCGCCATCGCGCCATGAAGGTCGACCTGCCGGCGCCGGGAACCGCCGCCGGCACGCTCGCCACCGTGCGCACCCCGATCCGCTTCTCCGACAGCACGCTGACCATCGACCGCGCCGCGCCACGCCTCGGCGAACACACCGGCGAGATCCTGGCCGAGATTGGCTGGACGACGCCCGCAACGCAGACGGCAAACGACGCCTGAGCCTTCGCCGGGCGTGCCGATTGCAATCGGCCGGCGGACAGGCAATGCTTGGTGGCTGTCGACCAGGGCCGCCGGTCCGCGGCCGGGACCAGTGAAAGTGAGGCGCGCGGGAATGGTGTTCAGGCCTGTCTGGGGGCGGCGTCGCAACATGGCGCTGACCCGCATCGTCAGCCTCAGCTTCGGCGCGCTCGTCGCCGTCGCGGTCTCGCTCGTCCTCTACATGACGGTGAAGGCCAATTACGAGAACACCTTCTCCCTGCTCGGCGACAAGGCGATCCTGATCACGCAGAGCATGGAACGCCAGGTGCGCAGCCACCTCGACCAGGTCGAGATGGCTGCGGTCGGCGTGAAGGCGCTGATCGAGGAAAAGCGGATCGCCGTCGCCGACGTCGACCGCCTGCTCGACGACCTGTCCTCTGCCATCGCCGCCAATACGCACATCACCGTGCTCCTCGTGACCGATCCGAAGGGCGATCGCAACGGCGTGTTCCGGGCGCCGAACGGGCGCCTGTGGCCGTTCAAGCGCCAGGTCCCCATCGACGGCCAGCAGATCCATCACCTTCCCGACCTCGAGCCGACCTCACGCCCGACCTGGGGCCCGCTGGTGCAGAATCCGATGGGCTTTTTCGCCAACGTCTCCGTGCCGCTGGTCGTCGACGGCACCCTTGTCGGCTATCTGACCGCATCCAGTTCCATCGCCAGCATTGGCGAGGCGATCGAAAAGCTCGACGACGGACCGGATTCGACCACGTTCATCCTCACCGGCGACGACCTGCTGATCGTCCACTCGGACAAACACCTGCTGACCACCGGAGGGCAGCCGACCGCCGCTCTGCCGGCCCCGATTTCCGCCTTCGGCGATCCGGTGCTCGCCAACCTGGCCAACAAGAAGGTGTTTTCCGGCTTCCGCCATGCCGCGGACCTCGGCATCGAGATCGCCGCCATCGAGGCGGAGGGGGACGAATTCCTGATGATGCGTGTGCCGATCACGGGCTACAGCACGCAGCCCTGGATGGTCGGCCAGTATTTCCGCGCTGCGACGGTCTCGCGCGAGATCCGCCGGCTCGCCGGATCTGCCGTCGTCGGCATCGGCGCCATGGTCATCGCCGTCCTGATCGCCATCTGGCTCGGCAGGCGGGTCGCCCAGCCGCTGAGGGTGATAGCGGAACAATCGGAGCACGTCGGCCGCCTTGCCCTCGACGACGTCCAGCCGCTGCCGCGCAGCCGCGTCAAGGAGATCGACCAGGTCGCGCTCGCTTTCAACGCCATGGTGATCGGGCTTCAGGCGATGAACACCTATGTGCCGCGCTCCCTGTTCAACAAGCTGATGCGACTCGGCGTCGACAGCGCCGCCCGGCCGCGCGAAGCCGAACTCACCATGCTGTTCACCGATATCGTCGGCTTCACGGCCCTGTCGGAAAACCTGTCTGCGGCGGAAACGGCTCAGGTCCTCAACGACCACTTCGCCATCCTGGTCGATGCGATCGAGGCTGAGGGCGGCACGGTCGACAAGTTCATCGGCGACGGCATGCTGGCCTTCTGGGGAGCGCCGGACTCCCGCCCGGACCATGCCGAGGCGGCGGTCCGCACGGCGCAGAAGATCGGCCTCGCGCTGCGCGCCAACAACGTCCGGCAGGCGTCGGAGGGCGGCGTTCCCATGCGCCTTCGCATCGACATACACACCGGTTCCGTCGTGGTCGGCAATGTCGGCGCGCTGGACCGGTGGAACTACACGATCGTCGGCGATGCCGTGAATGTCTGCGAGCGCCTGCAGTCGCTCGGACGCGAGGTTGCCGCGCAGGACGAGGTGGCGATCCTCGCCAGCAGCGAGACCGTGCATCGGCTGCCGTCCGGCTGCCGGCGTGAACTGGTCGGGGTCCATCACCTGCGCGGTCGCAGCGGCGATATCGAGGTCTGGAAGCTCGACCCGTTCGAGCCGTGGACCGTCCCCGTGCGGGAGGCCGGAGGGTGGCCGCAGGTTCCGGCCGCGCAATAGGCCCGGCGGTCGCCCGGCCATTGTGTGATCTTCATCACAGATGCGGGCTTTCGCCATGAACGCCTGCTAAGTGCCTGACTTTTGGAATTGTCTTCACCTGCTGCGACGGGCTATTGCGTTGTCTGCAGGCTGTCTCTTGGGGGAGGGACCGAGCGGTGAATGTCCTGACGATCGACGGCCTGACCGTCGATTTCAAAACGGCCGAAGGCGCGGTCCGCGCCGTCGACGGAGTTTCTTTCTCCGTTCCCCAGAACAAGACGGTGGCCCTGGTCGGCGAATCCGGCTCGGGCAAGACGGTCGTCTCCCAGACCGTCATGGGCCTTTTGCCGCCAACGGCGGAGATCGTCTCCGGACGGGTGCTGCTGGCCGATCCGGACGGCGGTGAGCCGCCGGTCGACATCGCGGCGCTCGACCGCAAGGGCTCCCGCATGCGCCATCTGCGCGGCAACCGCGTCGCCATCATCTTCCAGGAGCCGATGACCTCGCTGTCGCCGCTGCACACCATCGGCGACCAGATCGCCGAGGCGGCGCTCCTGCACAGAAGTGTCGGTGCCGCCGAGGCGCGCGAACTCACCCGCGACATGCTGCGCCTGGTCCAGTTCCCCGATCCCGACCGGGCGCTGGATTCCTATCCGTTCGAGCTGTCCGGCGGCCTGCGCCAGCGCGCGATGATCGCCATGGCGATGATCTGCCATCCCGCACTGCTGATCGCCGACGAGCCGACGACCGCCCTCGACGTCACGATCCAGGCCGAAATCCTCAAGCTGATCAAGGATGTCCAGGCGGAACTGAAGATGTCCGTGCTGATGATCACGCACGATTTCGGCGTCGTCGCCAACATGGCCGACGAGGTCGTGGTGATCTATCACGGGCGCATCATGGAGCGCGGCAGCGCCCGCCAGCTGTTCTCCGACCCGCGCCACGATTATCTCAAGGCGTTGCTCAACGCCGTGCCGCGTTTCAACATGGACAAGGCGGAGCGCCTGGTGCCGATCCGGCCGATCGTCGTCGACGCCCGCACGGCGAAGGATGGCGCGCCCGCAGGCAGCCTGCCTGCGGGCGCGCCGCTGGTCCAGTTGAAGAGCGTCACCAAACGCTTCGCCATCCGCAAGGGCAGCCTGTTCGGCGGCAAGGCGCGCACGATGACGGCGCTCGACGCGGTCGACCTGACGGTGCGCAAGGGCGAATGCCTCGGCCTCGTCGGCGAATCGGGCTCCGGCAAGACGACCCTGGCCAAGGCGATCCTGCGCGCCACCGACATCGACCGCGGCCAGATCCTCTACGACAGCGGCAAGGGTCCCTGCGACGTGGCGCAACTGGCGGGCGCCGACCTGCTCGGCTACCGCCGCCGGGTGCAGCTGATCTTCCAGGACCCGTTCTCCTCGCTCAGCCCGCGCATGACCGTCAACGACATCCTCAGCGAGCCCCTGCAGATCCACAGGGTCGGCACGCCGGCCGAACAGGCCGAACGGGTGCGCGAACTGATGACCCTGGTCGGTCTCGACCCGCGCTTCCTGCGCCGCTATCCGCATTCCTTTTCCGGCGGCCAGCGCCAGCGCATCGGCATCGCCAGGGCCCTGGCGCTCAATCCGGAATTCATCCTGTGCGACGAGCCGACGTCGGCGCTGGACGTCTCGGTGCAGGCGCAGATCCTCAACTTGCTGCAGGACCTCAAGCGAGACCTCGGCCTGACCTACCTGTTCGTCAGCCACAACCTCGCCGTCGTCGACTACATCGCCGACCGCATCGCGGTGATGTGTCGGGGCCGGCTGGTCGAACTCGGCGAGACGCGCGCCGTCGTGTCGAACCCGCGCCATCCCTACACCCAGGCGCTTCTGGCGGCTGTGCCCGAGCCCGACCTGGACGCGCCGCTCGATTTCGCCGCGCTCTGCCAGCGCCGCGCGTCGGACCCTGCCGCCTGGCCCGAGCCCTATCGCCTGGAGGAGGGGACGGCGCCGCGGCTGGTCGAGATCGCGCCCGGACATTTCGTCTGCGCGCCCGGCCTCGCCGAGGGGTGCCGGCGCGAGGAGAGTGCCGCATGAACCGCTTCGTCGTCCTTGCGCTGGTTGCCCTTGCCATGGCCGGCTCGGGCGCTGCTGCGGCCTTGGCCGTCGAGGTGAAGGAAACGCCGACGCTGGCGGAGATCGGCTTCGCCGGCCTGCCGCCGGTGGTCGAGCGCGTGCCGGCCGAGCCGCTGATCGTCGACCTGCCGTCGAAGGGCCGCAGGACAGGCGTGCACGGCGGCACCCTCAACACGCTCATCGGCCGGTCGAGGGACGTGCGGCTGATCAACGTGTGGGGCTACGCCCGTCTCGTCGGCTATACGGCCGACCTGGAACTCGTCCCCGACATCCTGCGCGACGTCACCGTCGAGGACGGGCGGGTGTTCACCCTGCATCTGCGCAAGGGGCACCGCTGGTCCGACGGCCATCCGTTCACCGCCGAGGACTTCCGCTATTATTTCGAGGATGTCGTCAGCAACGCGGAACTGACGCCCGCCGGGCTGCCGCCGTTCCTGATGGCCGGCGGCAAGCCGCCGGTCTTCGAGGTGCTTGACGAGACCACGGTGCGCTATGCGTGGCAGGATCCCAACCCGCTGTTCCTGCCGGAGCTCGCCAAGGCCAGCCCGCCGTTCATCTATCGGCCGGCCCACTATCTCAAGGCGTTCCACGCCCGCTACGGCGATGCGGAGGCGATCGCCCGCGCCGCGGAGGCGGTCAAGGCGCGCGGCTGGGCGTCCCTGCACAACAAGCTGGACGACATGTACAACGCGCAGAACCCGGAGTTGCCGTCGCTGCAGCCCTGGGTCCGCCTGTCCGCCGACAGCGATCGCCGCTTCGTCCTGCTGCGCAACCCCTACTACCACCGCGTCGACAGCGCCGGCCAGCAGCTCCCCTATATCGACAGGGTCGTCATGACGGTGGCCGACGGCAAGCTGATCGCCGCCAAGACGCAGGCCGGCGAGGCCGACCTGCAGGCCCGAAACCTGAGCTTTTCCGACATCACGGTGCTGAAGCGGGGCGAGGCCCAGCACGGCTACAGGACCCTGTTGTGGCCGATCTCCAAGGGGGCGGAAATCTCCATCCTGCCCAACCTGACCGTGAAGGATCCGGTCTGGCGGACACTGTTCCGCGACCGGCGCTTCCGTCATGCACTGTCGCTCGGCGTTGACCGGGAAATGATCAACCGCGTCCTCTATTTCGGCCTCGCCAAGGCCGGCAACGACACCGTGCTCAGCATGAGTCCGCTGTACCGGGATGAGTACCGGACCAAGTGGGCCGAATACGATCCCGACCGGGCCAACGCCCTGCTCGACGACATCGGCCTGGTCGAGCGGCGCGGCGACGGCATCCGCCTGCTGCCGGACGGTCGACCGCTGGAGATCATCGTCGAGACCGCCGGCGAGAGTCAGGCCGAGAGCGACGCCATGGAACTGGTCGCGGAAACCTGGCGCGAGATCGGCGTCAAGCTGTTCGTCAAGCCGAGCCAGCGCGACACCATCCGCGACCGGGCGATCTCCGGAGACCTGGTCATGTCGGTCTGGCCCGGCTTCGAGAACGGCATCCCGACCTCCGAGATGCCGCCGATCGACTTCGCGCCGACCAGCGTCGACTTCCTGTGCTGGCCGGCCTGGGGCGACTATCATCAGACCGGCGGCACCAGCGGCGAGGCGCCGGACTGGCCGCCCGCGCAGCGGCTGATGGAACTCTACCGGGCCTGGCTGGCGTCGGCCTCGCCGCAGGAGCGCGAACGCATCTGGGCCGAGATCCTGCAGATCCATGCCGACGAGACCATCCACATCGGCCTCGTTTCGGAGGTGCGCCAGCCGGTGGTGGTCAAGGGGGTGGAGAACGTGCCGGAGGTCGGCATCTACGGCTGGGATCCGGGCGCGCAGTTCGGCCTGCACCGGATGGACGAATTCTGGATGGCCGGCGCCGGCGGCTGACGCGCGCCGACAACGACAACGGTTCGCCGGCAGAGCGGCGAAAGAGGGGCTTCGCATGCTTTCCTACATCCTGCGCCGGATCCTCACCATGATCCCGACGCTGCTTGTCATCAGCTTCCTCATCTTCCTGATCATCGAACTGCCGGCCGGCGACTACATCTCCAACCAGATCGCCGCCCTGCGCAGTTCCGGCGAGGCGGCCGCCATCGCCAAGCTGGAGTTCCTGCGCGCCGAGTTCGCGCTCGACCGACCGTTTTTCGAGCGCTACCTGATCTGGATCGGCCTGTGGCCGGGACCGCACGGTTTCGACGGCCTGCTGCAGGGCAACTGGGGCTGGTCGTTCGAGTTCGACAAGCCGGTCAGCGAGGTGGTCGGCCCGACCCTGCCGCTGACCATCGTGCTCAACGCCACGACCATCCTGTTCGTCTACATCGTCTCCTTCCCGATCGGCATCTACTCGGCGACGCGGCAGTATTCCTGGGGCGACTACGGCTTCACCTTCCTCGGCTACCTCGGCCTGGCGACGCCCAACTTCCTGCTCGGCCTGATCCTGCTCTACCTGTTCAACAAGTGGTTCGGCCTGTCGGTCGGCGGCCTGATGGCGCCGGAATACATCGACCAGCCGTGGAGCACCGGCAAGGCGTTGTCCGTGCTCGCCCACCTGATCGTGCCGACCATCGTCATCGGCACCGCCGGCACCGCGGCAATGATCCGGCGGCTGCGCGCCAATCTGCTCGACGAACTGCACAAGCAGTATGTCACCACCGCCCGCGCCAAGGGTCTGAGCGAGCGGCGCCTCTTGATAAAGTATCCGCTGCGCATGGCGCTCAACCCGTTCATCGCCGACATCGGCAACCTGATCCCCTCGCTGGTGTCCGGCTCGGTCATCGTCTCGGTGGTGCTCAACCTTCCGACCGTCGGCCCGGTGCTGCTGTCGGCGCTGCAGAGCCAGGACCAGTTCCTGGCCGGCTTCATCCTCCTGTTCGTCGCCGTGCTGACGCTGGTCGGCATGCTGGTCTCGGACCTGCTTCTGGCGGTCCTCGACCCGCGCATCCGTCTCGGCGGGAGGGCCGCGGCATGACCGACCTGCGCTCGAAGGACACCGTGCACTACGTCGATCCGGCGCCGTTCAACCCGCAATCGCGCGAGGCGCTCACCCCTGAGCAGGAACGCTACTACCAGGCCTCGCAGTGGAGGATCATGTGGTGGAAGTTCCGCCGCCACAAGGTCGCCCTGTGGTCCGGCATCGTGCTGCTGCTGTTCTATCTGTGCGTTCCGTTCGCCGAAGTGATTGCCCCCTACGCCGCCAACACGCGCGATTCCCAGCATCTCTACGCCCCGCCGCAGACGCTGCGCCTGTTCCACGACGGCGCCTTCGTCGGCCCCTTCGTCTACGGCCTCACCGCCGAGGTCGACATGGAGCGGCTGCAGTGGGTCTACACCGAGGACCGCGAGCGCGTGCAGCCGCTGCGCTTCTTCTGCCGCGGCGACGACTACCACTTCTGGGGCCTGGTCAGAGCCGACGTGCATCTCGTTTGCCCGGCCGAGGGCGGCACCTTCTACCTGCTGGGCACCGACCGGCTCGGCCGCGACCTGTTCTCCGGCCTGGTCTACGGCGCCCGCCTGTCGCTCACCGTCGGCCTCATCGGCGTCGCCATCTCGATCGTTCTCGGCCTCTTCTTCGGCGGCATCGCCGGCTATTTCGGCGGCGTCGTCGACAGCCTGATCCAGCGCCTGATCGAGATCATGCGTTCGCTGCCCGAACTGCCGCTGTGGATGGCGCTGTCGGCCGCCCTGCCGGTGACCTGGAGCCCGGTGTGGATCTATTTCGGCCTGACCATCATCCTCGGCCTGCTCGACTGGCCGGGCCTAGCGCGCGCGGTGCGTTCCAAGCTCCTGTCCCTGCGCGAAGAGGAATACGCCCAGGCCGCCGTGCTGATGGGCGCTCGCCCCAGCCGCGTCATCCGCCGGCACCTGCTGCCCGGCTTCACCAGCCACATCATCGCTTCGGCGACGCTGTCGATCCCGGGCATGATCCTCGGCGAGACGGCGCTGTCCTTCCTCAACCTCGGCCTGCGCCGGCCGTCCGTGTCCTGGGGCGTGTTGCTCAACGAGGCGCAGAACATCTCCGTCGTCACGGTCTATCCCTGGCTGATGGCGCCGATCGTGCCGATCATCGTCGTCGTCCTGGCCTTCAACTTCCTCGGCGACGGCCTGCGCGACGCCGCCGATCCCTACAAGTAACCGCCGGCCGCGGCCGGAGCCCGGCGCGCCGCAGCGCCGGCTGCAAGTGACCTGGAGCCAACACGATGTCGAGGAATGCAACCACCGCCGAGGGCTGGGACGAGGAATACGAGGCCGGCCGCTGGGCCTTCCTGCGCGCGCTGCCCGAAAGCGGGCGCTACGGCATCCTCGGCATGTGGCTGAAGCTGACCGGCACGCTCTCCGAGGTGCTCGACATCGGCTGCGGCGAGGGCCTGCTCTACGAGCGCCTCGCGCCTTTGGGTCTGAAGCGCTATGTCGGCATGGACATCGCGCCCGCGGCCCTCGAGATCGCGAATGTCGATCCCGCCGTCGCCGCGCTGGTGGCCGGCGACATGCACAGCTTCGAGCCGCGCCCGGGCGAGCGCTTCTCCGCCGTGGTGTTCAACGAGGTGCTGCATTTCTCCGACGATCCGGTCGCTCTGGTCGAGCGCTACGTGCCGTTCCTCAGCAAGGACGGCGTCATCGCCATCTCCATGTATTCGCCCGCGCGTCCGGACTCCGGCGCCAACCGCCTGATCGACCGCCTGTGGGCGGCGACCGGCGACCCGGCCCGCTGGCAGGTCCTCGACGACTGCCGCCTCGTCTCCGACAAGAAGGGTGTCACCTGGCGCCTGCGGCTGCTGAAGCCGGTCGCCTGACGTTTACGGGACTGCTTCTTGCGCCTCGCGGCGCCGCAGGCTCGCCTCCAGATCCGGCGCGGAGGCGACCAGCAGGCGCGTGTAGGGGTGTTCGGGCGCATCGAACATCGCCTGCGTCGCCCCGCGCTCGACGATCCGGCCGGCGTTCATCACCATCACCTTCTCGGTGATCGCCCGCACCACCGCGAGATCGTGCGAGATGAACAGATAGGCAAGGCCGAAGCGGGCCTGCAGGTCGGCGAACAGGTCGAGGATCTGCGCCCGGATCGACATGTCGAGGGCCGACACCGGCTCGTCGGCGACGATCAGCTTCGGCTCGGTGACCAGGGCCCGTGCGATGGCGATGCGCTGACGCTGGCCGCCGGAGAATTCGTGCGGATATTTCTCGCCGTCGCGGGCGCTCAGGCCGACGGAGACGAGCGCCTCCGCCACCCGCTCGCGCCGCTCGGCCGCCGTCAGCGCGGGCAGCAGGTGCAGCGGCTCGCCGATCGTGCGGGCGATCCTGTGGCGCGGGTCGAAGCTGCCGTAGGGATCCTGGAACACCACCTGCACGTCCTTGCGCAGGGCCTTCAGCGCCGCGCCGCGCGACGCATAGGGATCTCGCCCGCCGATGCGGATCGTGCCCTGCGACGGCGCCTGCAGGCCGAGCAGGGCACGGGCGAGGGTCGACTTGCCGCAGCCCGATTCCCCGACCAGGCCGAGGCTCTCGCCCGCGCCGAGCGAGAACGAGACGCCGTCGACGGCGCGCAGATGCCGGCGCGGCGAGAGCAGGCCGTCCCGGGGCAGGGGATAGCGGCACTCCAGCCCCTCGACCGAAAGCAGCGGCGTCTGCGCCGCGCCTGTCGCCGGCGCGGCCGGGACCGGCGCACGGACCGGCACATGGCCGGACGCCTCGAACAGGCGGCGCGAATAGGGGTGGGAGAAGGTGCGGAACAGCGCGGCGGTCGGTCCGGTCTCGACGATCGCGCCATCCTTCATGATCGCCACCCGTTCGGCCATGTCGGCGACGACGGCGAGGTCGTGGCTGATCAGCAGCAGGCCCATCCGCTCCGCGCGCACGATGTCCTTCAGCAGGGTCAGGATCTGGGCCTGGATGGTAACGTCGAGCGCCGTGGTCGGCTCGTCGGCGATCAGCAGCTTCGGCCCGCAGGCGATCGCCATGGCGATGACCACCCGCTGGCGCTGCCCTCCGGACAGCTGGTGCGGAAACCGCTCGGGCGACTGGCGCTCGGCCGGCAGGCCGACCCGCGCCAGCAGATCGGCCGCCCGGCGGCGGGCCTCGG